>SFHH01000071.1 GCA_004555735.1 Acidaminococcus fermentans | reverse complement strand
GGTGCTGTTCTGTGCCCGGAAATTCGCCAAGGAAGAATGGTTCGAAAAAGCTTGCATGTGCTTCGGGGCGGCCACCGGCAACACCTCTACCGGGCTGGCTCTTGTCCGTTCCATCGACCCCAACTCGGAATCCCATGCTGGGGATAGCCACGGGATCTATGCGACTCTCATGTCCTGGAAGGATATCTTCGTAGGCCTGACCCCCATCTGGCTGAGCACCGGAGTCGGCCTGACCGCTGGTGTGGGCGCGGCCATCTTCGTGGTATTTATCGCTCTCGGGTTCATTTTCTTCAATACCCACAGAAAACTAGGATAAGTCCTTTACCCAATAAATATACGCAAAAAAGCGGTGAAAGATCGTCGAACTATCTTTCACCGGTTTTTTTGATATCTTTTAGGGCTTGCGGCTCTATCTCAAACTAGATGTCTCTGATCATTTGATGATCATCCACATATAGAACAGCATGCAGGCTCCGATTCCGTACATAGCTGCCGGTACCGTTTTGGCCTTTCCTGCGGCAATCTTCATGACCAGATAAGAAATGATGGAAAGAGCCATACCGTTTGCAATGTTGTAAGTCAGTACGGTCATGGCTACAGCAATGAAAGCGGGCAGGAATTCCGTCACATCGGTGTAATCAATGGCCCGCATGGAGGTGAGCATCTGGAAACCGATGATGGTCAGGACAGGACCGGTGGCAACGCCCGGTACCATCAGGGCAAGAGGAGTGAAAAGGAGCATAAGGGCAAACAGGACAGAGGTACTGATTGCCGTAAGACCGGTACGGCCGCCATCAGCGACCCCACTGGCCGATTCAAGATATGTGGTCATGACCGGCATGCAGAAGAAGCTGCCCAGTACAGTGGATGAAGAGTCCACCTTGAAGCATTTATCGATGCCATCCATATCCCCATGTTTATCCAACCAGCCTGCCTGGTTGGCAATCCCCAGGATAATGCCCATGGTCCCGAAAAAGTCCGGTACGAAGAAGGTCAGCAGCCAGGGAAAATATTCCGGTTTCAGCGCATCCATCACATTCAGCCGTCCGATCAACGGAACAATGCTCCCCGGAGCGTTAAAGAAGCTGGTGGGCAGTTTCGTGATTTGCAGAGGGATGCCGATCAGCGTAACGATGATGATGGAAAGCAGCATACTTCCCTTGATTTTACGGGCTTCAAAGATCAAAATCAAAAGGAAGCCGATCAAAAACATGAAGGCTTTGGCAGTATGGAGGTTGCCAAATACCAAGGTGTTTTTTGCCGAGGCAACAACGATTCCTCCTGATTTTAAGCCGATTAAGGAAATCCAGAGGCCAATGCCTCCGCTCAATGCAATTTTGACACTGGCAGGGATGGCCTTGGCAATAATTTCCCTCATCCCGGCAAAAGAAATGATGACAAAGATGACCCCTTCGATAAAGATGATGCCGAAAGCTGTTTCAACGGACATCCCAATAGAATCCAGGTTGCTGATGATGGCTACGGAACTCATGCCAGGAGCCAAGCAGAAAGGCCGATTGGTATAAACCGCCATGGCCCCGCTGCAGAGTACGACCATCAGGATCAGTGCAGTCAAAGCCCCGGATTTGTCGATACCAGACTTGCTGAGCATGTTAGGTACTACGGCCAGGACATAGGACATAGTTGCAAAGGTCGTCAGTCCAGCCAACAATTCGGTTTTTACATCTGTACCATTTTCTTTTAGATGAAAATGGCGTTCTGCAAAAGAAGCAAATGAACCGTTTCCTTGATTTTCCATCTTGACCCCATCCTTTCTTCCAACTTGCAAACCACTCCGATATGCAACAATCTCCTGTTTTGGCATCACCCCTTCAGAAAGACGGGAAAGATCCATGGAATCTCTCCTTTTATGAGTATTACTTCTTTTATTGGAATCGAAAATCCTTTAAAGTCAATCAAAAATATGAAAAGGGCTATCTATTATGATTAATATGTAAAATTTATTACTATATCATCATAAAGCCCAAGGCTTATCGCTATGACAAAAGACTGCCAGCAAATCCGGCAGTCTTTTACTCATCCATATCGATTTTTACTTATTTTGCAAACTGGCTTCTCTTCCGTCCCACTCCAGTCAGGATACTCAGAAGGAAAATCAACAGCAGGCCCCAGCAATGATACGTATAAGGGGCTATATCCAAAAAAGAGAAAGTATCGGAAACACCGGGCAATCCTGCACAAACCCCAGTAATGACCAACATGGGATTCCCATAAGGGATCAGCCCATTGGTCCCACAGGCTACCCCATCCAGAATATTGGCGCTCCGGCAGCCGTCAGCCTGTTCCTTATACCCATCCATCAGTTTCTTTACGAAAGGGCCAAAAACAGAATGGTATTGGTGGAACTGTGAGTTGCAACGACGCCAAAGATGGAGGCAAAATAAGCAATCAGTTCTGCATCCCGGATCTTGCTGCATTTTTGCATCAGCCAACCGGCAAAAGCATCGAATCCCCCGCACATGACGGGAATCTGCAGCATCATCAGCATCAGGAAGGAAATGATGGCAACATTGGCCATGCTTGCCATCCCGGTAACGATCGGGCTTTTATCACTGAACATCTTGGCTGCAGGGATGACTCCCAACACCAAGCACAGAGTCACGGCCATGGCATTGGCCAGCAGCAGAGAAGAAACCAGTCCCCATCCCTTATGCATCAGATAAATCAGGACAACGGGAATGGCCAGGAATACCAGAGATTTGGCATACTGGGCATTATTGGCAAACTGGACGGCAGATCCAGAAATCATGGTCAGTCCACAATATACATAAAGGACGGCAGAAATACCGGCAGCCAGCAGCGAATAAGGCAGACGGCTCCGGACCACATCCCGGAGATTCGCTCCTTGGGTCTGGGAAGATGCAATCGTCGTATCAGAAATGGGAGCCAGGTTATCCCCAAAAATGGACCCGCTGATGATGGCCCCGCACATCAATCCCATGTTGATGCCCAGTTCTGCCCCAATGGGACACATCACAGCCGATACGGCCGTTACGGTTCCCGTCGAAGTCCCACAGGCTGTGGAAATCACTACGCAAACCAGGAACGCCACAAGAGGAAGAAGTGAAATAGGCGTATGTGTCTCGCCTACCGCCCACAGCAGTGCCTGGATCAGCCCGCAGCTTTTCAGCAGAGCCGAAAGCAGACCGGCCATAAAGAAAGCCATACAAATCGTCGTAACCATGGATTCCTTCAGGCCCTTCAGCATCTCATCCCCATAGCCGACTTTGTCTTTGGCCAGTACAAGTCCCAATACCAGAGAGACGAACAGTGCCACCATGATGCTTTTTGTCCCACCACCGCGGATCAGCAACATATACATGATACCTGCAATGGCCAGGACCAAACAGGACCAGGCCCCCAGATATCCACCGTAAAACTGGACCGGATATTTTTTCCCTTCACCCATACCGCTTTCCTCCCTTTTTATCCCTTATTATTCCATCGCTGCCAAGGCTTCTGCCAATCCTTTGACACCTTTTTCCAGGTTGTCCAGAGAATTGGAATAGGACAGCCGGATGGTCCCGGGGGCAAAGAAAGCATCGCCCGGTACCACGGCCACTCGTTTCGTATCCAGGAGGTATGGAGCAAATTCCAGTGCATCGTGGATGACCTTTCCGTTCCCTTTTTTTCCAAAATACCAGGAAATATCCACCAGATAATAGAACGCCCCCTGAGGTTCACTAAAGGAGATATTGGGAATCTGACCCAGCATCTCGCTCATCTGGATCCGTCTTTCATCAAAGGCCTTACGCATGGTTTCCACACTCTCCTGGGGTCCATTCAGTGCTTCCACGCCAGCTTTCTGCGTAATGGAAGTGATTCCTCCTGTAATATGGCTTTGGAGGCTTCTCAGCTTCTTGATGGCTTGGGCCGGTCCTGCTGCATACCCCAGTCTCCAGCCCGTCATGGCATAGGTCTTGGAACAGCCATTGATTATGATGGAACGGTTCCGCGCCTCTTCTGAAATGGCTGCCATGCAGATATGTTCCGCTCCTCCATACAGGAGTTTTTCATAGACTTCATCGGAAATGATCCAAAAATCATGAGCAGCGGCCAGTTCCACCAGTTCGGTCAGTTCCTTCCGGGTATAGACGACGCCAGTCGGGTTGTTAGGCGTATTGATGATGATGGCTTTAGTCCGGGGAGTGATGGCTTTCCGGATGGCTTCCATGTCCAGATGGTTCCGTTCAGGGCCATTTTTTTGGACAGGGACCTGTACCGGTACAGCATCGGCCAGTTTGACCATTTCCACATAGCAGACCCAGCAGGGGACCGGGATGATGACTTCATCTCCCTGGCCGGCCAGTGTCAGGACGGCCTCGTACAATGCCTGCTTGGCACCGGAAGTGGCACAGATTTCATCCGGTGTATATTCCACTCCATTATCCCGTTTGAACTTGTTGGCAATGGCTTCCCGCAAATCAAAGATTCCATTGACCGGGGTATAGCGAGTGAAATGCTCATCAATGGCTGCTTTCGCGGCTGCATTGATATTGTCCGGAGTATGGAAATCCGGCTCACCGATATTGAGGCGGACCACTTCGATTCCCTTCCGTTTCATATCAGCGATTTTGGCGTTTAACTCCGTAGTAAAAGCAGGTGACACGTTATTGGCTTTGGCACTAAACATCATGTTCCTCCTTATCGATTCTGTGTTTCTAATTCAAACAATAACTTTTATTCATTTATTATTGTTTAGAATGGAAGAAATATTATTACCACTATGCTTTTAAAAAGTTTATTTATATCTGTAGTATATTACGAATATTTTTATTCGTCAATTTTATATTGAAAATATTTTTAATCATATAGATTCAGTTTGACTTCTTGTAACATTTTAAGCAATATATTCCTATCTCCAACTCTGACGCCTCCACTAAAGCAAAACAGAGTGTAGGGAAATCTTTTCCATACACTCTGTCTATCATATATATTCTTTTGATACGAACTGGGTTGAAATCTTTTTTACTGATTCACCACAAACTTCAAGGGCTTTCCTTCTGCCATCGATTTCAAGTTTTCCACAATCATGGGGATGATGGAATCGCCGATATCGTTGGCCGTGCCGCCTACATGGGGTGTCACGATGATATGAGGGTCTTTCAGCAGGGGATTCTCTTTGGTGATGGGGCTTTCTTCCGTGCAGTCCAGGCCGGCGCCGGAAATCAGTCCGGCTTTCCGGGCGTCCACAATGGCTTCATCTTCCACAATGCCGCTGCGGGATGTGTTGATGATGATGGCCCCCGGTTTCACCGTTTTGATGTTCTCTTTGTTCAGCATATGGCGGGTGCTGTCTAGAAGGGGTACATGGAAGGAAATCACATCAGAAGTGGCCAATAAGGTTGCATAATCCACATATTCCAGGTTGAACTCTTTTTCCATTTCCGGTTTCATCCGGAACGGATCGTAATATTGGACCTGGGCCCCAAAAGCCTGGACTTTGCGGGCTACCTGCCGGCCGATGTTGCCACCGCCCACCAGGCCTACTACCTTGTGATTCAGGCTGCGGGATTGAGCGGTGAACATTTCCCGGCTCCAGACCCCATTGCGCAGTTCCAGTTCATGGCACAGGAGGCACCGGCCTACAGCCAGCATCAGCAGGACAGCCAGTTCACTGACAGCATAGGCGTTGGCTCCCGGAGTATTGCATACATCGATGCCCTGTGCCCGAGCCTGTTGCACATCCACTGCATCATAGCCCACGCCCCAGCGCATGATCATTTTCAGTTTGGGAGAAAAGCGCTGGATCACTTCTTTCGGCATCTTGATGATTCGCAGGATGATGGCATCCACATCGTTCTCTTTGGCGAATTCTTCTTCCGTAGTCACAGCGCGGATGGAAATATCCGTTCCGGCTACAGCCTGCTGGAGTTTTTCTAGGGTCCCTGCAGGGTAAGGTCCTGCCAGCAATACATCGAACATCTTATTTTGCCTCCTTCAGGTTGGCTGCTTCCTTGCGAATCAGCTCTTCGGACGGGTTCTTCCGGTCGATTTTCCCTACATGGACCATCAGCTGGTACAGGTTGACGCCCGTTTCTTTCGCCACCTGTTTGAACAGCTTGCCTTTGGAAGAATGGAGGCCGGTGATCCCCAGGACCAGATCGAAAGGCGGCAGTGGATTGTGGTAGTCATACCGTTCCTTCATCTGAGGTTCCAGCTCTTCTGCGATGTATTCCAGCAGGCCGTAGAGATCCACATGCTGGGCTTCCCCATACCGGTGCAGCAAGGCAATGCCCGCTTCGGTAGGCAGATTCCCAGCACTCCGGGCCATGCCCATCAGGCCTCCGTCCAGGATATCCACCCCAGCCCGATAAGCAGCCAGTGCGTTGGCAGCAGAAAGAGCCAGATTGTTGTGACAGTGGAAAGCAATGGGGATATTGACGGCCTTTTTCAACAGTTCTACCGTCTTTGCCACTTCTTCTGGCAGCATGCAGCCAGCGGAATCCATCACAGTAAATTCATCCAGACCAGCCGCTTCTAGCTTTTTGGCCGATTCAGCCAGTTCTTCCGGGGTGACCAGATAGGCTTTCATGGCGGAATAGAAGGCCTTCATGCCTCTTTTTTTGATAGCACGGATCGGTTCCAGGGCCAAATCCGGTTCATCGGCATCCACCCCGACCCGCAGGAAGGCCAGCCCTTTTTGAGCACCCAATTCCACATATTTTTCCCGATACCGTTTGGCATTCAGGAACATCCCCACTTTCCTGGAAGCCACATAGGGTTGGATCACTTCCAGGTATTTCTCATCGGTTTCCGCTTTGGTGAAGCCTGCCACTT
Organism: Acidaminococcus fermentans; assembly: GCA_004555735.1. Taxonomy (GTDB): domain Bacteria; phylum Bacillota; class Negativicutes; order Acidaminococcales; family Acidaminococcaceae; genus Acidaminococcus; species Acidaminococcus fermentans_A. The sequence goes on along the minus strand of SFHH01000071.1, from coordinate 2,595 downwards.
CATAGGCGCCGATACCGCCGGCATTTCCCATTTCGATATAATCCACATTGGCGGCCAGCAGAGCTTTGACCATGCTGTCCGTAAGATCAGCGGGGAATCCTTTTCCCACCACATTGGCACCATCCCGTAACGTACAATCCATGATTTTCAACATTTTCGGCATCCTTCTTTCAACTCTATTTTCCATGCAGCAGATAAATTTTCTTTTTTCTGAAAATATGGTATCATGGAATCATTCAATTGAAAAACAGTATTTAAATCTATTTTTCACAGTCTTTTTATTGTAGTAGAGAGGAGAGACAGGAAATGAGCCTTTTGGGATTTGCCTATTTCGTCACAGTAGCCAAAGAAGGGAATATCTCCCGAGCTGCAGAAAAGCTGTACGTCAGCCAGCAGTCCCTCAGTGCTCATATCAAACGGCTGGAAGCTCAATATGGCGTTGCGCTGTTTGAACGCAAACCAGTACTGCGGCTGACTCCAGCTGGGAAGGCCATGCTGTTCTATGCCCAACAGATTCTCCAGGCAGAAGATCAAATGACGGCTCGGTTCACCGATCTGGTCAAAGACTACCATGGAGAACTGCGGTTCGGGATTTCCCGCCAGAGAGGGGAAGCATTCTTTACCCATATCTGGGAACGATATCACGAAAGATATCCTCATATTGAAGTCCTACTGAAGGAACAGAACAGCGAAGAACTACTGCATCGGCTCCGCACCCACCAGCTGGACCTCTGCATCGGCGTCAATGTTCCGGAAGACCGAGATCTCCAGATCGAGCCTTTGGTAGAAGAGCATCTCTGCTGTTCCCTCAGCCAGTCTCTCCTGATGCATTACCGGCCGGCAACGGGACGAGAAGATTTCCAGCGGTATGGACGGGAAGGCGTGGATCTGCTGGAACTGCAGGATCTGCCCTTCTTCCACCGGCCCCAGGAAAACCAGATACGGGTTGCGGTGGACCGTCTCTACGCCAGCCACGCCCTGTATCCTCACTGCATCTTAGAAACCAACAATCAGCGCTTGATGTTGTCCCTGGCCCAGTACGGGGTAGGCATCATCACGCCAATCTATCTCTATATCTGTTACGAAACTCAGTCCCTGGCTCTGGGGCTGCCCCAGATTGTCAAACTGACCAACGATATCATTTCCACCAAGATCAGCATCGTCACCTTAAAGGACCATCCCCTTCCGGACTATGCGGAAGCGATGAAAGTACTGATCCGGGACGAATTCCAGCGCTATAAAAACGTCTTGAATAGACTTTTTGATTTTGCACTGATTTCATAAAAAATTGTATCCATTCATTACTATACAACCCCAAAACAGACGGTCCTTTCGGATACCGCCTGTTTTGGGGTTGTGTGTCCCTATTAGAAGATTGGAAAATAGGCAATGGAATCAGCTCAACGAGCGTTTCGTATTGAAGAAGATGAACCCGATGGCTATGAATACTACGAAGATGGCCGCGCCCACACCGGCGGTCAGGCCGACTCCGGTACTCAGCCAGATGGGGGTCAGGCCTACGAAGATATCCTTCCAGGACATGAGAGTCGCATAGATCCCGTGGCTATCCCCAGCATGGGATTCGGAGTTGGGGTCGATGGAACGGACCAGGGCCAGCCCGGTAGAGGTGTTACCGGTTGCCGCCCCGAAGCACATGCAGGCTTTTTCGAACCATTCTTCCTTGGCGAATTTCCGGGCGCAGAACAGCACCAGGGGAACCGTCAGGGCCGTCAGGACCACACAGTAGATGGCCAGAGGGGCTGCATAGGTGGAGACGAATTTCAGGTTCAGGGTCGCCATAGCGGTGAATACTACCAGTTCCAGGAAGAACCCGGACAGCAGTTTGATGGTCTTCAAATCTACGAATTTCTGCAGATGGAGCAGTTCGATCAGGTACCACATCACGGCACCGCCGACCACGCCGTGGAGCACGCTGGGCAGGTGCAGGGCCTTGAAGGACGGGAAGGTGTTCAAAGCGGCAAAGATCTGCTGCCCGATGAACAGGGCACCCATGAGCCAGGCGAACTGCAGGGCCAGATGGTTGATGCTGATGGAAGTGGTCACCGTGGTCCCCACGGATTTCCGCTGGTCGGCCGGCAGGACACCGCCGTAGAAATAATCCGGCTGTTTGGTGGGTTCTTTGACGTAGGTCCCCCAGCCTTTCCGGACGCCGAAGTTCACCAGGGCCATCCCCACGGTCATGGCCATGATCAGGCCCACGGTGGAGAGCACCATGGCGATGGCCATATGGCCTTCATAGCCCAGCTTTTCAAAGGAAGCAGCAGCGGCGGCCGCCGTCCCGTGGCCCCCGTGGAAGGAGAATACCCCCAGGACGCCCCAGCCTACAGGCAGGCCTGGCCAGGCACCCCTCAGGAATGCCCCCAGCAGGGTGCCCACGCACATCTGCATGCCATAGGCCGGCATGGGCAGGCACACATAATCCAGATAGGAATGGAGCATCTTCCGGTTGAAGCTGACCCCGAAGACCAGGGAAACCATGACGATATCGATCAAAACGCCGGGGACGCTGCCCAGGACTTTAGGGACGGTGATCAGGCCTGCTCCCTGCTGTCCCAGGGCCAGCATCACCAGGCC
>SFHH01000070.1 GCA_004555735.1 Acidaminococcus fermentans | reverse complement strand
AAGCATGGTTCCGCTGGGCCCGTTTCCCCCACCAGATGATGAACCCGGATACGACGGCCAGATTGATGACTGTGACAGCCGTCCGCAGGGCAAAACCGGAATACGGCTGGAGCCCGGCGATTTCCTGTCCCATCACCGTCGTCAGCACATTGATGGGGCTGGTCATGAAACCGGTAAATGATCCCATGATGATGAGGGCCACCCCAAAGGTCCGGTCACAGTGGAGTTCCTTGGCCAGGGTGATCCCCAAAGGAATGAACAGGACCGCCGTAGAGATCATGGTCCCGAAGCAGCCGAAAAGTCCCATGGCAAAAATGAAGAAGGGCACCACCATCAACGCTTTATTCTGCAGTTTCTTGATCAGGAGCTTCATGGAGCGGTCGATCACATGGGTGGAATTGACCACCCCCATCAGGCCCCCCATGACGATGATGCTGATGAAAAGTTTCCCAAAGGTCTTATAGACCTGGGCCCCCATATGCATGATGATCTGGAAAGGGCTGACATAGATCTTGCTGAGCACGTGATAGGTCCCAGGAATGGCGATCCGCCCGTTCCTGGCAAATTCCCCGGCCGGGATCACCAGGGAAAGCAGATAGATGGCCCCGATGACCGTCAGGATCACCTTCCACATACTCAGGGGCTTTTTCTCCAGTTCCGCCTGGACCGCGTTGTTTTCTGAAGTTTTGTTTCCGTTCATCTGCACCGCTCCTTTGGCAATAAAGTGTACTTTTTTATTGTAGTCCATTTTCAGGAAAAGCAGGGAATTTTTCCCAACTCTTTATTTAGATTCAGGAGAATGTTTCCTTTCTTACAATTTCTATTTTTTCTAATACGGCCGACGTCTACCAGCAGCAATCTTAGCTCTCCTTTTGCAGGACTTACATAAAACGCAAAATGTTTTTTACCGTTTTTGCACGAAAATGACAAAGGACTGTGGAACACCATCGATCCTTTGAATTCGATGAGTTCCACAGTCCCCGATTTTATTTTATCAATTTCCTTCTTTAGGAACAACTTCCAGATAATCCATCAGGAATTGGAAGAACATATGTCCCGTCATCCGGTTCAATCCTCCCTGGGCTCCATGGATTTCATCATATTCTGTCACCTGGTCCTTCCGGATATTCTTTCCAGCCACCACAATGGGCACCGGATCTCCGCTGTGTTCCCGCCGTTCACAGGGAGTGGAATGATCCGCCGCCAGGGCCAGGATTAGGTTGGAGCCTGTCAGTTGCGGGATTTGTTCCAGGACCTTCCCTGCCATAGCATCATACCGCTCTATGGCCCGGACTTTGCCCCGGGGATTCCCATCATGGCCCATCAGATCCGGTGCTTTCATATGGAGGACTACAAAATCATGATCCGCCAAAGCTTTTACCGCCAGTTCCACTTTCCGGTCAATATCCGTATCCAGGTTCCCGGTCATCCGTCCCGGATCCGTATAGGTGTCGAACCCTGCCAGCCGAGCCGCCCCCAACACCGTGCTCTCTGCCGCCACGCAGGCTGCTTTCAAATGGTATTTCTCTGCTGTCTTTTCCAGTTTCGGCATCTGTCCGGCCCCCCGGGTCAAGATGGCATTGGCCGGAGGCAATCCGGCGGCTTTCCGCTCCCGGTTCAGGGGATGCTGGGCCAGGATTTCCTGACAGCGCACCAGCACCCGGTCCAAAATCCTAGCTGTCCGTTCCGCTTCTGGAGACACGTCCCGAGGCAGGACCGGCCGGATGGGCAGCCCTTCTTTTTTGGGGTCCGCATCCGTAATGGCGCTGCTGAGACCGGGCCCCCGCAGGACCATCACAGCACGGTGCTCCGTAGCTTCCTTGAACAGCACCTGCACCTCTTCCACCTGCATCCCGTCCAAGGCAGCCGCCAATTCCCGGGTCCCCTGCCGGATCCGTCCAGCTCTCCGGTCCACCACAAGGCCGTCTTGGCAGGTGGCAAAATTGGCCCGCAGGGCAATGTCCCCCGGCTGGAGCTCCATCCCTTCCCCAAAAGCTTCGATGGGCCCCCGGCCAGGATAATCTGGCAGTCCGTAGCCGAAAAGGATCATATGGCCCAGATCCGTCCCCACCGGTGTCCCGCACTGCCACAGATCCATGATGCCGGACGATCCCTCAGAAGCAATTTGGTCCAGATGATCTTTCCGGGCAGCCTCCAAGGGGGTTTTCCATCCCAGTTCTTCACAGGGCCGGTCCCCCAGTCCATCGGCAATCATCAGCAATACTTTATTTTTCATTTTTCCATTCTCCTTTGTCACAGGATGAACTTCAGCCAGAAGAAATAGACCAAGGCAATGCTGCCTGCTGCAAAGAAGCAGGACAGGATCCCATAAATCAATTCATCTTTCACATCGAAATAACCGGTCCCGAAATACAGAGTATTCACTTTGGAATGGGGTGGCAGGGTAATGGTGCAGGCGATGGAAAAAGAGCAGGCCAGCGCCAGGGGCACCGGATCCATCCCCAACTGCTTGGCCAGGGTAATGATGGCCGGGATCAAGATGGTAGTCCGCACCGTCTTGCTGGTGAAGATTAGATGGCTGAATACAGAGATGAAGATCAGCACCAGCGCCACGCTGGTATGCCCCATCCGGTCCAGTCCCACGGCCTGGATCAGGCCCTGGATCATCCATACGGCACCGCCGGATTTATCCAGGGCATTCCCTACGGCATAGGCGCCCGCAGAAAAAATCATCAGATCCCATTTGATGGAGGCTTCCTTCCAGGTCAGCACACCGATACCCGGCAGCAGGCAGAGCAGCATGGAAAGGACGGCTGTCTGTTCCGTACTGATGGAAAAACCGAACCAGCCTTTCTGGTAATCTCCCGTAGCCCAGAGTAGCAGAGTGAACAGGAAAATCCCCATGGTCTTCTTTTCATCCACGCTCATGGGCCCCATATCCGTCAGCTGCTGTTTCAACTTCACGATGGCTTCCGTTCCGGCCGCTTGGAGCTCGTCCTTATAAGGGAATAGTTTCAGCCCGGCCAGGAAAGCCAGTCCGGCAGTCAGGAGAGCCTGGGGCAAGGACCCCAGCAGCCACTGCATATAGCCTACGTGGCCGCTGGCCTGCTGGTTGATGAACCCCAAGGCCAGGACCTGGGCCGAAGTGGCCGTCATCACTACAGAAGTGGCAAAGGCATTGTTCTGCACTCCCTGGAGCATCATCAGCCGGCCGAAATTGCTGTGCCCCGGCTGGGCTTTGTAGACTTCCAGGATGACCAGGGCCAGCGGTACGATCAGGGAAGCCCGGGCCGTGGTGGACGGAACGAAGAAAGCCAAGATGAAGTTCACCAGCACCAAAACCAGCAATGTTTTGGCAGGCGTCTTCCCGAACCGGGTGACCAAGACCAGGGCGATCCGTTTGCCCAGATTGGAATGGCTCATGGCCGAAGTCAGGACAAAAGCGGCCACCATCAGCCAGATGATGTCAAAACCCAGAGTCCCGAAGGCCACGGACTGCTTCTTCACAGCCCCTAGCAGCGGCAGGAGCAAAATGGAAATGATGGATGTCTGATAGATGGGGATGGGTTTGCCGATCCACATGATCAGAGAAAAAACAAACATGGCCAGGGATTTCTGGGCCACCCCGCTGAGCCCCGCCGGCCGAGGCATGAAATAGAGTCCCAGGAAAGCAACGATAGCCAAGATCAGGCTCACCCACTGTCCTTTCTTCATCGGTTTTGCTGCCATACAAATCTCCTCCTGTAGCGGAACTCCCCTCGTCTAGTTCCTTCATAATTTTCTGACTATATTGTAGCGACTTTTATTTTATAACTCAATTCTATTGTTTTGTTGTTTTAATTCCATTCTGTTATAATTCAAAAGGAGGTGGTTTCATGGATATTGAAAAGATCCGGGCCTTTCTGACTTTAGCCCAGTACAAAAATTTTTCAGAGGCAGCAGACGCTTTGTACATTTCTCAGCCGGCCCTTTCCAAACAGATCCGTACTCTGGAAGAGCAACTCCAGGCCCAGCTCTTTGCCCGTTCCCACAAGGAAACCCTGCTGACCGTATACGGCAAGGCTTTCATGCCTTATGCCCGCACCCTTCTTTCCTCCTGGCAGAACGCCCAGGAGCAACTGCGGCAGATCGATGATCTGGAACAGGGCACCCTGAACTTCGGTGCCACCAACTTCATCGGAGTCTATCTGGTTCCGGAGTTCCTGGCCTCTTTCCACAAGCTGTATCCCGGCATCACCCTGAACATGACCATCAATGCTTCCCGCTCCCTGCTTTCCCGGCTCCATTCCTACCAAGTGGAATTCTTGCTCTTGTCCAATTATGTGGAGCTGGAGGAAGGCCGTTACGAAAGGATCCCCTGGCTGCAGGACGAACTGAAAGTCATCGTGGGACGGGAAAATCCCCTGTTTGCCCAGTCGGAGATTTCCCTGGAGACCCTGAACACCCAGCTCTGGATCACCAAAAATGCCTCCTCGTCTCTCTATCATTTCCTGAAGAAAAAGCTCTCTTCTACAGGACTGGAGCTCCGGAATCCCCTGTTCATCAGCAATCAGGAAGGCATCAAGCAGGCCGTGATCCACAATCTGGGCGTGGCCATCCTGTCGCCTAAAGCCGTTGAAGTGGAAATCCAGGCAGGGCTGGTGAAAGCCCTACCGCTGACTGGCTATCCTTTAACTCGGGAAATCCAGATCGTCTATGAAAAAGGGGCCACCCTGACCCCCGCCGCCAAAGAATTCCTCCGGTTGCTCCGAGGAAAGGCGGAAGGAGGAGTGTGAAAAGATGGTTTTTTACACCTCAATAAAAAGCTACTGTCTGCAAAATGATATTTTTCAATTGACAAATTTTTGATTTTGCATTTTTTGTTCTTCTATACTTTACATTTTTTATTTATGTAAGAGGGAAAAAAGTACAAAAGAGGGTGTGAAAAAATTCACACCCCCGTTCTCGTGAGCCGCATAGCGGCTCGGTCTCATGTCTCTCGTCTCGAGCCGAATGAGAAATTTACAGGCAAATTTTTTAGAATGTGTAAAACCTAATCTGCTAACAATAAGATATTCGTTCCTATATCCAGCATAGTATTCCTTCAAAAGAACCTGGCCATGGGGACAGGTTCTATCCAAAAGCCCGAGACTCGAGACCCGGAGCTCGAGTCCTAAAAAGGGGTTGTTGTGAGCTGACCCCCAATTGTTAGACCAAAAATCTAACAATTGGGGGTCAGCTCAGTTGCGTACGCAGCAGCCCCTCTTTTCATACCAACTGTCTCCTGGCCCGTTCTTCTTCTTTGCCAGGATCTTCTTCCGGATACCACATGACCTTCACAAGGTTGACCCTGCATTCTTCTCCTTCTGCAAAGGTGATCCGATGAGGCGTCTGGACCTTCAGGAGCTGGTCTCCCATGCGGACCAGATACTGGGTGGAATCGGTGAGGAAGATCCGGCTTTCGATCTTTCCTCGGAATCCCTTGGTCCGGTTCAAGTCGATTTCATTGGGCCGGATGGCAATGACCATCTCCCGGTCCACATGCTCCGGGATGGGCAGATCCAAGGTCTGTTCCGAATCTCCCCGGACATAGACCTGATTGTCCTTTAAATAAACGTGTAAGAATGTCGATTGTCCCAGGAAACTATGGACAAACCGGTTGCACGGCCGGTTGTACAGATTTTCTGGGGTATCGATCTGGACGATGTTCCCCATATCACAGACCATCATCCGGTCCGAAATGGCCATGGCTTCGCTCTGGTCATGGGTCACGAAAATGATGGTGAAGCCGAATTTCTGCTGGAGGCTCTTGATTTCGAACCGCATGCTTTCCCGGAGTTTGGGATCCAGGTTGGACAAAGGTTCGTCCAGCAGCATGACCTTAGGATTGGTGACGATGGCCCGGGCCAGGGCGATCCGCTGCTGCTGTCCTCCGGAAAGATCGCTGGGATAGACTTCTTCCATCCCATCCAGGCTGGTATGGTGCAGGGCCTCTTTCACCCGCTGTACGATGTCCGCCTTGGGCAGCTTCCGGATCTGCAGCGGGAATGCTACATTTTCGAAGATATTCATATGGGGCCAGACAGCGAAGGCCTGGAACACCATCCCCAATCCCCGCTCTTCCGGAGGCACATAGATGTTCTTCTCTTTGACGGAGACGGGGCGGCCGCACAGTTCGATTTCCCCTTCTGACAGGTCTTCGAACCCGGCAATCATCCGCAGGGTGGTACTTTTGCCGCAGCCCGATGGTCCCAGGAAGGAAAAACATTCCCCTTCCCGGACGGTCAGGTTGAAATCATTGACAGCTGTGATGATGCCCAATTTTTTGGTGGTAAAACGTTTGGTCACGTGCCGCAGCACAATTTGGTCAGTCACGTTTTACACCCCCTTCTTGTCTTTGGTGATCTGGGTAACGATGAAATTGCAGATGATGATGATGCAGATGGCCACGGCCGCCAGCGCCGAAGCCTGGGGGATCTGTCCGCTGTCCCGCAGGGCGAAGATCTGCACCCCCAGAGTCCGGGTATAAGGCCCATAGAGCAGGATGGAAGTGGTCAGTTCCCGCATGGAGGGCAGGAAAATCAGGAAGAACCCAGCTACCATGGCCGGCCGGATTAGAGGCAGGGTGATGTCTTTCAGGGATTCCGTATGGGACGCTCCACAGGCACGGGCGGCTTCTTCCAGGGACGGGTGGACCTGCTGGAGGGATGCGGAAGCGCTCTTCATGGAGAAGCTCAGGTACCGGGCCATGTATGCCACCAAAATGATCCAGATGGTGTTATACAGGCTGATGCCCAATTGGCCGGACCAGGAAAGGATCACCCCGATGGCCAGCACAGTCCCAGGGATGGAATAAGGCAGGACGGAAAGCATTTCCAGGATTTCCTTCCCTTTGGGTTTGATCTTGATGACTACATAGGCGATCATCACGCCCAGGAACATACAGAGGACCCCGGCGCTGACAGACAGGAACAGGGAATTCCGGATGGCATCCATGGTCTGTTTGCTGGTGATGATGCTGTGGAAATTGTCCAGGGTGAAGTTCGCCGGGATCAGCGGCAGCCCATAGGCTTTCACCAATCCTTCCAGGAAGATCATGATGAGGGGGACCAGCACGATGAGGACCAATGTCAGCACCGCCAGCAGCAGCAGGGGATATTTGGCTCCCCGGAGCTTGATCAGGGTGGGACGCATGCTCTTGCCTTTGATGATGTCATAGGACCCACTGGAAAGGACCACTTTCTGCAGGATCAGGGCCATGGTGACCACAAAGACCAGGAGGATGGATAGGGCTGCTCCCTGACGGATCCCCTCAAAGCTGCCCCCAGCCCGGTCGATGTAGGCATAGATCACCGTAGGCAGGGTATAGATCTGTTTGGAGAAGCCCAGGATGGCCGGCACCCCGAAATGGGCCAGGGAAGAGATCAGGATCAGCAGGGCCCCTGCGGAAATGGCCGGAGTCACCAGAGGAATAGTGATTTTCCGGATGACGGTCCCCTGGCTGGCCCCAGCGATCCGGGCACTTTCTTCCAGGGTGGGGTCCATCCGCTCCAGGGCGCTGACCACCTGCATGAACACAAAGGGGAAATAATAAGAGACTTCCACGAAAATGATACCACCCAGGGAATTGATATTGAACGGTGGCGACGCCAGGTGGAAGGTGTTCATCAGCCAGGTGTTCACATAGCCGCCCCGTCCCGAAAGGAGCATATCCCAAGCCATGGCCCCGAAGAAGGGTGGGAACATGTAAGGGATCATGAACAGGGCCCGCATCAGGTTCTTACAGGGGATATCGCTGCGCCCCAGCAGCCAGGCATAGAAAAGACCGATAATCGTTCCCACCACCGTCACGCTGAGGCCGATGATGACAGTATGGGTCATGGCACTGATATTATCCTGGCTGAATACAACGGTCTTGAACATCTCGATGTCCAGATGCCCTTCATAGAAGAAGGCATTGTAGACGATCATGAAAATGGGGATAAAGACGATGACGAACAGCAGGACGAAGCTGACCAGCGTCATGGCCTTATCCAGGCTGAAGGTTTTTCCGTCCAGGGCCGCCAGATCGGACGTCCCCTGCCGGGTTCTACGCAGATTCATCATGGTCCTCCTTTCTGGCTTCATAATACCGGGGCTGGAGGAAACGCAAACCCACTTCCTGTCCTTCCTCCACCTTATTGTTCTGCATCACATCCAGGGCATTGACCTGCATCCGGATCTCCCGGTTCCCCAGCTGGATGAAATACACGTATTCGCTTCCCAGGAACACGCTCCGGGTGATCTTTCCCCGGATAGGAGACTGGTCGTCAAAGACCATATCGTTGAGACGGCTCCCCATTTCCATGGGCTTGCCGCTGGCAAAGATTTCCGGAGGGCATTCATCATAGAGGAATTTCTCTCCGGCCACCAGATAGGTGTGTCCATTTTCCCGCACCAAAGGGAAGAAGTTGGATACCCCGATGAATTCAAAGACGAACCGGTTGGCCGGCCGCAGGATGATGTCCTCATCTTCCCCAATCTGGCACAGCTTCCCTTCCCGGTCCATGATGGCCATCCGGTCACACAGCTGGAGAGCCGCCTCCTGGTCATGGGTGATGTACAGGATGGTAGTCCCGATATCATGCTGGATCAAACGGATCTCGGTGAGCATTTCTTCCCGCAGCTTGGCATCCAGGTTGGTGATGGGTTCGTCCATGACGATTACTTCATCACTGCTCACCAAAGCACGGGCGATGGCCACCCGCTGCTGCTGCCCCCCGGAAAGCTGGCTGGGGAGATGTTCCTCATAGCCCAGCATCCGCACTTGTTCCAGGGCATGATGGGCTCTTGCCTTCATCTCTTCTTTGGGCAGCCGCATCTTCTTCATGGGATACAGCACGTTTTCCAACACGGTCATATGGGGCCACACCGCATAATCCTGGAATACCACCCCGATGTGACGATGCTCCGGAGATACGTCGATGCCTTTTTCCGCGTCGAACAGGCAGCGGTCCCCTACATAAATGGAGCCTGTCTCCGGTTTGATGAACCCCAAGAGGCAGCGGACCAAGGTCGTCTTGCCGCAGCCGGAAGGGCCGACCAGACACATGATCTGGCTTTCTTCCACGGTCAGGGAAAGATCTTCGAAGATGCACTTTTTCCCATAGTGGAAGGTAATATGGTTGAACCAAACATCGGCCATACTTTCACCTCCTGAAAAACGGACGGCAGACTGTCCTGCCGTCCGTTCCGACGTTAATTTTTCTTGAAGATGGCATCGAATTCATCCAGTACATTCTTGGCATTGGCAGCCAGTTTCTCCAGATCCACCTTCATGGCATTCTTGGCGATTTCCTCAATGGTCACACCTTTCTGTTTCACATCTTTGCGGACGGACAGCATATTGTTTTGTACCAGGACTTCCTGGCCTTCTTTGGAAAGGATGAAGTCATAGAGCTTCTTGGCATTTTCCTCGTTCTTGGCTCCCTTCACCAGGGCGATGGGGCTGTAGATGGAGATGATGTCCTGCTTCGGATAGACGAATTCGATGGTGGAACCTTTGCTCTTCAGGTTTTCCGTGACATAATCCAGGCACATCCCTACTTTATAAGCACCGGCCGCAATCTGGTTGTGGGTCGCCGTGGTCCCGGACTGGAGTTCCGTACCGTTCTCCTTCAGTTTTTCGAAATAAGCTTTCCCATACTTGGAATTGGAAATCAGGGCCCCCA
>SFHH01000069.1 GCA_004555735.1 Acidaminococcus fermentans | reverse complement strand
TGCATGAGCAACTGCCCCTTAGTCGGAAGTCGGGAGTCTGAAGTCGGAAGCCTGCGGATCTACAGCTAAGGGGGTGTTGCACGGAACGTGCGACACCCCCTGTTTCAGATAATCGGACCAGCTCCCGGTGATCTTTCCTTCCTGGAGTTCCTTCACATAGGTGTAGAACTGCTTCAGCCGGTAAATCTTGTTGTCGTCGATGGTCTGGCGCCACCCTTCCTCATGGGTCATGTTAAGGACGTCCTGGCCCCCCAGGGCATGCTGCCGGGCACAGATGGTTTCCAGACTGTCCTGCTGCCCGTTGAGCCAGATGTCCCGCATGATCATGTAGGCAGTGGTCCGTCCCTTTCCGGCCTGACAGTGGAAATGGAGCCAGGCATCCGCCGGCAGTTTTTTCTGCCACTGGAGGAAGGCGTCCACTTCTTCCGGTTCCGGCCAGATATGGTCCGTGCTGGCGAACCGGACATAGCCCAGGCCGAACAGAGCCGCCGCCTGCTGTTCCGTCAGAGCCGCCTGGACCTTTTCTTTGCCCCGGTAATGGGGCTTTTTCTTTTTGTCCAGATGGTAGTAGGCCGTTTCCCGGCCAGTTTCCTTTTCCAGCCGCCGGGCTTCCTCCTGCCGGATGGCCGTATCTTTCCGGCCCACATTGGCCCAGTTGTTGTCCCCGTACCAGCTTACCGCCGTACCATTCAGATACCCATGGTCCTCCTGGCGCAAATCCACCAGGATCACCTGTTTCGGCTGGATGCCCTGTTTCTGCAGTTCCTGAGTCAGTGCCACCAGGTTTAAAATGGAAGGCTGGCCGCTGCCGCTCATCCGGTTGGCCTTATCCACCCGCCAGGACCGGGGCAGCCGGAGCTTATTGGCCGCATCCAGCCGCCACACATAGCCCTTGGATAGTTTGACGATATTTGCAATGGATGGTGCCGCCGCCAGAGCCATCCCCAGAGAAACCTGGCTGAATACCAGCACCCCCGTCACGATTTTCCAGATTCTCATCCTGCGTCCCTTCCCTTTTCGCTTTTCCTCATACTCTTCACTCTTTACTCTGTCCTCTGTACTGATTATTTTCTCTTCACTCTGCACTTATTCCTTTATCCATCCGAACTTCCGGCAGGCATTGAGGATGCCTCCCTTGTCGTTGTCATCGGTGATGTAATCCGCCCGTTCCTTGATCACCGGCCGAGCGTTCCCCATAGCCACCCCGAAAAAGGGCTTCCGGAACATGGTGATGTCGTTGAGCCCGTCTCCGAACACCACTGCATCTTTTGGATCCGCTCCCATCAGCCCCATGAGCTTTTCGATACCGGCTCCCTTGTCCACCGGCTCCACCAGCCAGGTATTGTCGATGAAGGGCAGATGGGGCAGCTGCCGCCGGTCCGCCGGTTCCGTGCCCGGCTTTTCCCGGACATACATGATTTTGTACACATGGTCCAGGCTGCCGATATCCACCGGCTGGACTTTGGTGTTCATGTAGTTTCCCGGATCTTCCCGGGGATAGTCCGGATAAGGAGTATACCGGTCCAGGGTGTTGTCCAGCACCACGGACCAGGGCTGGTTCCGTTCCGTCAGTTCCCGGAGCAGGGCCTTGGCCGGTGCCAGGGGCAGTCCTTCCATCTCCAGGATCTTCCCGTCCACGGTGAGGCTGTTGCCTCCGTCGGCCACCATGGAATGGATGCCGTGTTTTTCCGCAAAGGCCGCCGCGTCACACTGGAGCCGTCCGGTAGCCAGGGCCACAAAATGCCCCTGCTGCTGGAGCTCATCCACACAGTACTGGGTGTCCGCCGGCACCTGGCCAGTGATCCCCAGCCCCAGGGTCCGATCGATGTCAAAGAAAAAATATTTTTTATCCATGGCTTCCTTCCTTTGTCAATGATAGTTACGCAATGATTTCCTATTATAACACAAAGTGAAGAGTGCAGAGAAAAGAGTGCAGAGGAAAGGCCAAATATAAGTCGGCAGCTCCGTTGTATTTTTCCTCTCGAAACGGTACAATATCCTTTGCCGGACAGACTGATCAGTCTGGCTCCATTTTTCACCAAGGAAAGGATTTTTGCCATGCTACGCAGAATCATGAAATGGCTGACCGGCTTTCCAGAGGGAAAGAGCCCTGCTGCAGCCTCTTCGCCAAAGGAAAGATCCCGTTTCTCCCCCCAGCGTTTCCTGTCCCTTATCCTGATTGTTGTCCTGGCTGTGGGGATTTTCTTCTGGCACAACCAGTCCGCCAAAAAGGCGGAAGAAAAAGCCATCCAGGACCGGAACCGGATCATGGACCAGCAGAAAACTGGCACCAGAACGACGGCTCCCCGGAAACCCGCTCCCCAGGCCGGACAGAAGCCTCCGGCCGTGAACAAACAGCCCGCCGCTCCCCGGCCCCAACCGACCCAGCCCCAGGGCCCTGTGCCCACCGGGCCTAAAGTAAAGGCCCAGACCCCGCCCATGATCCAGCCGAAGGCAAGATAGGGGGCGGTTGCGGGCCCCACAATTTTCTTGCAACTTTCCCTAGTCTATAATACAATAGAAATCACTGAATTGTCACATTTTGAAATGAGGTGTTTTTTTGTCTGAGAAAGGTGTTTCTCCGGAATCTTTCAGTTCCCGACTGGGCTTCATCCTGGTCAGCGCCGGCTGTGCCATCGGCATCGGGAATGTGTGGAAATTTCCCTACCTGTGCGGCCAGTTCGGCGGGGCTGCCTTCATCTTGATCTATCTGGTATTCCTCCTGATCATGGGCATCCCGGTGATGGTCTGCGAATTCGCCATCGGCCGAGGCAGCCGCTGCAGCGCCGCCAAAAGCTTCGAGGCCCTGGAGCCTCCCGGCACCTGCTGGCATCGGTTGAAAGCCATCAGCATCGTGGGCTGTTACATGCTGATGATGTACTACACCACCGTCACCGGCTGGATGCTGTACTATTGCTGGCTCCACATCAAAGGGACTTTTGTGGGGGCTTCCACCCAGTTCATCACCGCCACCTTCGGAGCCATGCTCCAAGATCCGGCTAACCTGCTGTTCTGGATGGTGCTCACCTGCCTCCTGGGCTTTGCCGTATGCTATCTGGGGATCCAAAACGGCGTGGAACGGATCACCAAATGGATGATGAGCGCCCTGCTGCTCCTGATGATTGTCCTGGCTGCCCATTCCCTGTTCCTGGAAGGAGCGGGAAAAGGGATCGAGTTCTATCTGGTGCCCAATTTCGCCGCCCTGGAAAAACTGGGCTGGGGGAATGTGATTTACGCCGCCATGAGCCAGGCTTTCTTCACCCTGTCCATCGGAATCGGGGCCATGCTGATCTTCGGAGCCTACCTGCCCCATGGGCGGAGCTTATTCGGAGAAGCGTCCACCATCACCGCCCTGGATACCTTTGTGGCTCTCATGGCCGGGTTCATCATCATCCCCGCCTGCTTCGCCTTCGGGATCCAGCCGGATGCCGGTCCGTCCCTGATTTTCCTCACCATCCCCAACCTGTTCGTCCAGATGCCGGGGGGCCGGTTCTGGGGCATGCTGTTCTTCATCTTCTTGTCCTTCGCCGCCCTGTCCACCGTCATCGCCGTGTTCGAAAACATCCTGGCCTTCGGTATGAACCTGTACGGCTGGAGCCGAAAAAAGAGCGTGGCCGTCAATGGGCTGGCCATCGTCCTCCTGAGCATCCCCTGCGTCCTGGGCTTCAACCTGTGGAGCGGCTTCCAGCCCCTGGGCCCCGGTTCTTCCATCCTGGACCTGGAAGATTTCATCGTCTCCAACAACCTGCTGCCTCTGGGGAGCCTGGCCTTTGTGCTGTTCTGCACCAAAAAGAACGGCTGGGGCTGGCAACACTTCCTGGCAGAAGCCAACGACGGGGAAGGCCGGAACCTGCCGGCTTCACTCCACAGTTATCTGCTGTATATCTTGCCCCTGCTGATCATCACCATCTACTTGAAGGGGTACTACGATATGTTCAGCAAACAAGGACCGGTGGTGCTGGCCAAATGGCTGGTCCTGGCCTTTCTATTCCTGGGCTTCATCTTCTATACCACCAGCAGGAAAAAAGCACAGTAAGATACAGCTGTGGACACAGACGGTTTTTTCAGCCATCCAGTCGTCCACAGCATTTTTTGCATTCTTTGGGTTTTTAGTGTAATATTGTAACATATTAATCATTCGTAGCATAGAAGTGAGGTAGAACTTATGTCAGACCAGCAAAGCACCCGTGATTCCTTCCAATCCCGTCTGGGGTTCATCCTAGTCAGCGCCGGCTGTGCCATCGGCATCGGCAATGTATGGAAGTTCCCCTATCTGTGCGGCCAGTACGGAGGGGCCGCCTTCATCCTCCTGTATCTGCTCTTCCTGCTGCTCCTAGGAATCCCAGTGCTCCTGTGCGAATTTGCTCTGGGCAGGAGCAGCCGCCAGAGTGTGGCCCGCTGCTTTGACAGGCTGGCTCCTGCCGGCAGCCGCTGGTCTCATTTAAAATACATCGGCATTGCCGGGGTCATCCTGTTGCTGCTCTATTACACCACTGTCACCGGGTGGATGCTGAACTATTGCTGGCTCCACCTGAAAGGGACCTTTGTGGAACAGTCCCCGTCCTTCATCCAGGCCACTTTCCAAGATATGCTGGCTCAGCCCCTTTCCATGGGTTCCTGGACCTTCCTTTCCTGTCTCCTGGGGTTCCTGGTCTGCTATATGGGCCTGGAAAAGGGCATCGAACGGATCACCAAGGTGATGATGAGCGCTCTGCTGCTCCTGATGATCATCCTAGCCGTCCATTCCATTTTCCTGCCGGGAGCGGAAAAAGGCATTGCCTTCTACCTGATTCCTGATTTTGCTTCCCTGGAAAAATTAGGCTGGGGAAATGTGATCTACGCCGCCATGAGCCAGGCTTTCTTCACTCTCAGTGCCGGCAACGGGGCCATGATGATCTTTGCTTCCTATATGGACAAAAAACGGAGCCTGCCGGGAGAAGCCCTGACCATCACCGCCCTGGATACCTTTGTGGCGCTCATGAGCGGCTTCATCATCATCCCCGCCTGCTTTGCCTATGGGATCCAGCCGGATGCCGGACCCTCCCTGATTTTCCTGACCATTCCCAACCTGTTCACCCTGATGCCAGGAGGACGGATCTGGGGCAGCCTGTTCTTTGTGTTCCTCTCCTTTGCCGCCCTTTCCACAGTCATTGCAGTGATGGAAAGCATCATCGCCTGTTTCCGAGAGCTGCTGGGCTGGGACCGGCCCAAAGCTGCCTGGTTCGTGTTCGCCCTCATCGCCCTGGGGAGCATCCCCTGTGTCCTGGGCTTTAACCTGTGGAGCGGCTTCCAGCCCTTGGGTCCAGGAACTGGTGTCCTCGATCTGGAAGACTTCATCGTTTCCAACAACCTGCTGCCCCTGGGAGGCCTGACCTTCGTGCTTTTCTGCACCCGGAAGAACGGCTGGGGCTGGGAAAACTTCCTAGGAGAAGTGAACCAGGGAGCCGGCCGGAGCTTGTCTGCCGGTTGGAAGTTCTATTATACCTATGGTCTGCCCCTGGTGATCCTGGCCGTCTACCTGAAAGGCTACGACGATCTGTTCGCCAAGCAGGGCGGGGACGTACTCACCAAATGGCTGGCCTTGGCATTTCTGTTTTTGGTATGGATCTTCTGGTGTACCGCCAGAAAGGGCAGAAAAAACATGGCAAGCCGAGCAAAATGATAGTATCAAATAGGAAAAGCACCCAGGAAAAAATCCTGTGGTGCTTTTTATAATATAGTGCCAAACTTCCAGCAGCTTATCTTTTTCACCGCGCTCTTCTGTGCTTACAGTCCTTCTGGCAAACAAAACGCAGCATACAACGGAATGGACAAAATGCCGTTTTCAAAGCCAAAATTCTTCAAGGAAAACCGCATTACACCGGTCGGATTTTCCTGTTGCCGGAATACACCCAAGCTCCGGGAACGGATATGTTCTCCTTTTTTCACTTCTACGCCATAGGTTTTAGCACCCACAGGGAACACAAAGTCCAATTCTGCAGTACTTTTACTTTCCCAATAGTAAAGAGGCAACCCCAATGAGACAAACTGCTGGGCCACATAATTCTCCGTCATCGCTCCCATAAACAGATTGCCTGTCCCGGACAAAATGGTTTCCTGGGACATTCCAGACTGCATGGCAAGCAACCCGACATCACTGCTATATAGCTTGAAGGCGGATAGATCCACATAAGCAGCCAGCGGTTCTGCAGCATGCTGCAGTCTCCGGCAACGCAGGACAATGCCTGCCTGGCTGAGCCATTCAATGGGAGCTCCGAAAATAGCAGCGGTTCCCCCCCGCTGTACAACCTTATATTGAAATTTCTTGTTTTCTTTTGCCAGCTGTACAGGCAGAGACTGATAGCAAGCCCGGATTTTTACGGTTTCCGAGGGGAAAGCATATTTGACCATGTCCGCTGTGTAATTGTCCAAGATCTCCTGCTGTACCTGGGGAATATCCAAAAAAGAATGGTTTGCTAAAAATGCATTGATGACACTGGGCATCCCCCCAATTACCAAATATTCTCGGTACAGACGTATGGCTTCTTCATGCAGTGCAGTTGGAAGAGGTTCCCTGTCTTCGTACGCCTTTCGGATAGCAGCTGCCAACAGTTCTTTTCCCCTGGCCCAAAGAAATTCTTCAAAGTTCAGGGGAAACATCTGGAGGGTTTCCACCTTTCCCACCGGGAAAGAAAATTTTTTCCGGTTGAGCGCCACTCCTAGCAGGCTGCCGGCTGCTGCCACATGGAATTCCGGAGCTTCCTCTGCAAAATATTTCAAGGAGGTTAGAGCCCGTTCCGTGGATTGGATTTCATCCAGGATCAGCAGGGTTTTTCCCGGAATGACTTTTTGTCCGGTCACTGCTTCCAGATAGGGTAGCAGCATCCGAGGCGAAATATTCTCTGAAAAGCAGTCCGCTGCCCGCCGATTGGTTTCCAGATTGATATATACTACGGACGGATAACAGGCAGACGCAAATTCCCGAAGGATATAAGTCTTTCCCACCTGCCGCGCCCCGCTGATCAACAGTGGCAGACGATGCGGATTTTCCTTCCATTTTTTCAAAGCATCAAATATTATTCTCCGCATAGATATACCCCCCTTTTTATAGAGAAGCATATCAACTTTTGATTTTTAAGTCAAGAAAAGTTGTATTTTAGCTGATTTTTTGGGACTTAAATATCAAAAGTTCAGTATTAAAGCCAAACTACAATTGACTCACTTCATAGCTAAATGTTTATCTCTTCTCTTTCTTTTTGCCGCTCATCCATCCACGGAGATAGCCCATCACCAAAGTAGTGACGGATACACCCGCCCCCAGACGAGCATTTAAAACAATTAATTTTTTACACCATATAGCCAGTTCTGCATTCATAGTCATTACAGCAACTGCCTGGCCCAATACTATAAATGCGGCACACCCAAATGTCAAAGTAAAGAAAACATAAAAACAAATATCTAACAATGAATTGATTTTTTGCATAACTGCCTCTTTTCTTATGCCAAAACTGGTAAAATTCCTAAAGCAATCAAGACTGCAATACAAGCAATGGGAATGGCATAATGGAATAGTAACGTGGAAAAAGTTTCCGTTACATCACTGCCAGAGATTCCGCATGAAATATAAATGGCAGAAGAACTGGGTGGAATGGCACCTTGATTGGATACCAGCATCAAAAACACAGCAACTGCCACCGCAGGAGGTACACCTACATTTTTCAAGCACAAAAAACATACTGGCCCCAATGCCATAGTTGCTGCTGATGCATTTAACGGACCTACCACACATTCTACGAGAACTGCGACCAACACTATCGTCAGGACCCGTGATAACCCCAATTCCCCCATGAAAATAGATACATCTCTGCCAAATCCAATAGAACTCAAGGCTTCAGATCCGCACATTGCAAACATAATAATTGGGGCAACATTAAAAAATTTTTTGGACAGAGTTCCACAAAATTTTATCCATCCCTGTTTACTTTTCGGTAAATACTTTCTGCCTTCAAATAAAACCCCCAGGATGATCAATACCGGTACCCAAATAATAATATCAATGGCTTTAACGCCTCTCGCACCAAAAGCACTCTTTCTTAAAAAAACAGCTACAGGACCGGTAGTCAAGAACAACGGAATCATCACACCTACAAAAATAATCAAGGAACTCCATTTTTCCTGTATGGTTTTTCGAAACGAAGGAACCTGCTCCTCTGCCAGCGCTTCAATATGATATTTTCGAATATAGAAATGCGTAACCAACAGCCGGTACAATATTCCATAACAGCCTGTTGTAAGAACGGTCAAATAGACTTCCCCCGTTGTTACGTAAGCCGCTACATCAGCAAATCCCAGCATCAGGAACATAGACGTACTGGGAGGCAAGGAAACACCCAATCCAGCACTTCCAGAATTCATGATTGCTGCCTGATCCTTACCCCACCCGGTTTCCATCATCCATGGAATGGTGATGCTGCCTACGGTGGCTGCATTGGCTGCCGTAGAACCGGAAATCAATCCCATCAATGCACTGGCTAAAACGGAAATATAGGCAGGACCGCCTTTCAATCTTCCCAAAAGAGAATTCAAGATATCTATCAGCCTTCCAATGATCTGCGTTTCTTCCATCAGCGCAGCCATCCCAACAAATAAAATGGGAGACAGACAGGAGGAGGTGCGTGTGCCTGCCAGGAATGATTTCCAAAGGGCATCAGGAGCAGCAAATCCATGGAATAAGCAAACGATTAGCCAGGCAAACATCATCGCTTCTGCAAGTTTTCGTTTAATGATCAAGTTCCAAAATAAAATAAATCCAATATAAGCCAAAAATGCCCAAATCCCGATTCCAATAGTCATTTTAAGCTCTCCTTCATCATATCCAACTGTTTTTCTGCTGCTTTTTTCAACAAAAGGTCGTCTCTCTCAAGAGTGAAACACCGTACTCCTTTGTCATAAAGTTCTTGAAACCGTTTTTTACTTTTACAGAGGATGGTAGGGATTTTTCCATATTCCAGAGTCTTGCGGATGATGAAATTTTCCGTCTCCAGTACAGATGGATCGTTCTTTTTTCCAGGGATCCCCAATGATTGAGAAAGATCATTGCGCCCAGTAGCCACCATATCCAACCCAGGCTGTTGCAGGATTTCTTCAATATTTTCTATGCCTTTTCTGCTCTCGATCTGGACAATCAAAGCTGTTTTTTTATTGGCTTCTTTCTGATAAACTGCCACATTCTGACGGCCATATCCCAGGACACGGGCAGCACCAGTAAGTCCCCGTTCCCCTTCCGGTGGATATTTCACTGCCTTTTCTGCATTCCATACTTCCTCTCTGCTCTCAATGTGAGGTACCATGATGCCCTGTGCTCCATTATCCAATAATGCTGCAACCCCTGTTATATCCGGCACTCTTACCTGCACATCCAAATCCAACAGTTGACCGATCCGAAGCATTTCAGATACGATTCTGTTCTCAAACAATATATGTTCACAATCCAGGCGAACAAAATCATACCCGGCGGCCTTAGCAATTTCCAACAGCACTGGGTCCATAATCGATAGATTAAGACCAAAGCTGCACAACCCGGCCCGCGTCCGTTCCAATACACCCATGATTTACGTCCTTTCTTTCATAAAATTTTTTTTGCATGGAGGACTTTGTTGATTTCAGCTTTAAGCAAAAATCCATTTTCTATCTGCTGCAAAGCTTTTCTTTCTCTCCTGACTTTTGCCTCAGCACCTTGAATGATTTCTTCTGCATCTTCTGGCGGAAAACAAATGATTCCGTTCATATCGGCTATCGCCAAATATCCGGGAAGCAC
>SFHH01000068.1 GCA_004555735.1 Acidaminococcus fermentans | reverse complement strand
CTGGTATCCTCTGGGAAAGGGACGGTTCCTGAACCAGGGGTCCGGGGGTGTGGGCCTTGCCATACTGGGGGAGTATCATCTGGATGGAGATGGGAATCTGGTGTGTGAAAACTATTACTTCACCCACTGGGATCCAGCTGTGGAAAAAGTGGAGGTGTACTGGAACACCCTTGGCGTCCCGGACAGGGCCCTGTCGGAGAAACAGCCCATGACACCGGGGCAGTTCCAGCAACTGCAGGCAAACCTGATGGGCAAGGTGGAAAAACTGTCCTGGCAGTCCCTGGCCCGCCGGGGCAAAGGGAGTGTGGAGCTGTCCCTGACCCAGGACAGCGAGTTTGGCGAACCCATGCTGGCGGTGACTCCCAGAGAGAGATTGGAGGATGTGCACCTGCTCACCCTCCAGGTGGCGGAGGTCAGTGACAGCGGTCAGGTGACCTGGCAGGTGGAAACGGATGAACCGTTGGGAAATCTGGAACCGGGCAGCCGGTACAATTATCCCATACATCTGGAAGGGACGGCCCGGGCCACCGGCCTGTCCTATTACGACCGGAAGGGGTATCATCGAAAGATCCTCCAGCTCAGCGGAGAAGACGGCAGCCTGGTGGTGCGGGAGGAACAGGGAGGTGACAGTTGATGAAACGGATCGGTAAATTATGGACGGACCTGATACGGGCTCTGCTGCTGTGTCTGGTCCTGGTTCTGGGGCTGACAGCCGGGGGTTTTGCTGCTCCCCGGAAAACCGTCCTGGTCCACAATGTCAAGGAAATGATGGAGGCCCTGGATGACCATACGGAAGTCATCCTGGCACCGGGCCGCTATAACCTGTCCACCTGGCTGGCCAGCACCGCTGCGGACCAGGTGATCCACAGATTCCCCTGGAATCCCATGAGCCCTCCAGGCCTGTATATGGCCTATGAGGACCTGGAGCTGGCCGGATTCCAGGATCTCACCATCCGGGGCCAGGATACGGAGCAGATCACGGCAGAAATCGTAACAGAGGATCCCTATACTCCGGTGCTGCATTTCCGGAACTGTCAGAACTTCCGGCTGGCCCATCTCCGGGTCGGCCATTCCCTGCAGGCTGGCCGCTGCAGCGGAGCCGTACTGAAACTGGATCTGGTGCAGGACGCAGGGCTGGAAAATCTGGACCTGTACGGGTGCGGGACCTATGGGTACGAAGCCCTGGGCTGCGAAAGCGTTACCCTCCGGGACAGTGTGATCCGCAGCTGCACCTATGGCCTGATCAATGCCATCGAGTGCAGGGATATGAAAATCATCCGGACCCTGTTCAAAGACACCAGCACCAATCTCCCCCTTTTCGCCGTGGGCCAGTCCCGGGTGGAACTGACCGACTGTACCTTCAAGAATGTCCAGGGAAGGATCAATGATATGGACCTGGCAGGAGGAACCGTGAGCCAGATGGTTGAAAGGTAAAGAGAGCCGAAGAAGGGAGGGGGAACAATGGATGGATCCATTAAAAAACGTGCCGCCTGGGGACTGCTCGTTCTGTTGTTGGGAGCAGCTCCGGCTCTGGCCTGTGAACGGGACCTTCCCCACAGACATGAGTGGCCCGGCGGTGTCTCCGAACCCCGGCCCCTGGCCCCCGGTGCTCTTCGGTACCAGCTCCAGATCCTTCTGGCCAACCGGGACCAGTGGGACCGGGTCCCCCAATGGGACGGTCTGGTGAACATCGCCGTGCTGGATATGGACTGGAACGGGCAGCTGGAAATCCTGGTCAATGCCGAAGGAGAGGGCAGGGACCAGGGCTATGAGGTACAGCCAGAGACCGGGAAACTGAAGAAAATCCCCGAACAGCAGTTGTACAGATCCCTGAACAATCTCCTGAGAGCTCCGGCCTGGTTCACCATCATGCCGGAAAAGCGGCAGGACTGGCTGCAAAAAGACCCTGCCCACGTGATCCATATGCTGCGGGACAGCTATGAGAACTATGCGGGGCTCAAAGAAGGGTTTGGTTAAAAATACGCCGTTACGCTGGTCCCCAGGACCCACTCCCGGAAATCCCGGGTGAAGGGTCCTGTTTTTCTGTTCTGGAGCCGGAATCCTTCTATGGCCCAGACCAGTCCGGGAAATACCACATAGTCCATCCGGGCGCCCCAGCCCCGGAACCCCTGGCGCTGGAAGAATCCCGTATCCCCGTCCATGGTGTGGTAGAGGATGCTGGACTGGGGCTGGTCGTAATACCGGAGCCAGGTTTCCCAGGTGCCGCCCTTCCGCTCATCCAGTTCCCCGTAGGTTACGGCGGCCACAAAGCCGGTTTTCCGCTCCCGGTATCCGTCCCGGCCCTGGGAGCCTTTGGACCCCAGCAGTTCCAGGTCGAACAGCCACCGGTCCCGGGGCTGGTATTCCAGCCGGGTGGTCCAGATCTGCTGCCGGTCGAACCCGGTGCCACTGGCCCCTGGTTCCAGTCCCGGCTGCTGGAGGGCCGGCAGGCTGGCAGGCAGGGACTGGCGGGTCCGGAAATCCAGGAAGGCGGACCGGAGGTTCAGCTTTCCCAGCTGCTTTTCTTCCAGGGCAAACCAGCCGGTCTTCCGATGCAGGTTGTCGTTTCCGGTGGTCTGGCCGGCAAACAGGGTGATCCGGCCGCCTGGATCCGTATTCTTCCCAAAGCTGGTACGGATCCCGTCCACCCGTTTGTCGATAACATTCCCGTCCATGAGATACAGGTTGAACCGGCCCAGTTCCCATTTGGTGTGGCGGTTTTCGTGCTGGAGATAGGCCCGGGACAGGGTGGGATGGTGGTCCTGGGTGTGGTCCTTGTCGTTCCGTTTGTCTTCGATCATGAATTTCAACTGGGTATCCTGGCTGGTATGGACCACCGGGAACAGCCGCAGCCGCCGCTGGAGCAGGAACACATCCTGATCCGTCCGGGGCCAGCGGCTTTTTTTCAGGTTGGCGGGGGTCCGGGCGGCAAACCGGCCCTTGCCGTAGAGATACCGGTAGTCCCCGTGGAGTTCCAGCCAGGGGGTGTTCCGCTGTTCCTGTTTTTCCGGAGGATCGGCCTGGGAAGGGTCCACCGGGGCCCCTTCGCCCAGAGAAACCGGGAGAGCCAGAAAAAATACGAAAGCAAGCCAGAACGGGAAAGCCATGACAGGCACCTTCTTTCTGCTGTTTCTTTTATCATAACAGATGCATGGGCAGGGAGTAAAGAGCGGCGGGCTGACCAGGTGGGATTTCTGATGCCAAAACCACCTGACCACAGCGGGGCGCCGGGCCTGCGCCCCCTACGGTTGTACCTGACCACTTAACCACTTAATCCCCCTGACTCGCTCCCTACCCACATTCCCCGGGATATGGTATAATAAAATAATTAAAATGAATAAACTTGCGTTTGAGGAGAAGCCTATGAACGACGAAGAAGTAAAACAGCAGGCGCAGTTGGAAAACAGTCCGGACACGGACGATATGGGAGCCATCAAGGTGGCCGACGAAGTCCTGAGCATTGTGGCGGGGCTGGCTGCTTCGGAGGTGAACGGGGTCTACGGCATGAGCGGGGGCATCCGGGAAGGGCTCACGGACATGCTGGGCAAACAGAATTTCTCCAAGGGCATCAAGGTCTATACGGAAGGCCATACGGTGCGGGTGGAGGTCCATGTGATCATTACCTACGGGTTCAACATTCCGGATGTGGCCATCAAGCTCCAGGAAAAGGTCAAGGAAGCCGTGGAGAACATGACTGGCTACGAAGTCACCGGGGTGGACATCCATGTGGAAGGCGTGAAGAAGAAAAAAGAAAAGGCCTTTGCAGAGAAAGACGATACGGATGAACTGATGAAGAAATGGGAGGAAGAACCGGCCGGGAGCCCGGCACTGCCGGAAGGGACTGCCGCCGGGGAAAACCGTCCGGAACCGCCGGAAGAAGGAAAAACGGAATCTGGAACGGGACCTGCCCAGGAACCTGATCCCAGAGGCCAGGAGACTGCGGGGGTGGAACCATGAGCATATTCGATCGGATCATCTTGACCCTGTATACCCTCATCATGGCAGCGGTGGCGGTGCTCATCATCATCGTCAGCATCAATCTGATCCCTGTCCACGACCTGACAGAATTTGCTGCCCGGGTGCCCGGACGCTGGGAATATACCATCGGCGGGGCGGTCATCCTGCTGGTGAGCCTTCGGCTGCTGTTTGCCAGCTGGAGCCGGGGCGGCAGCAACGACCTGACCTTTGAGAATGAGCGGGATGGGAAGATCCATGTGAGCCAGCGGGCCATGGAAGATTACATTTCCGGTTTCACCAATGATGTGTATGGGGTATTCGGCTCCAAATGCCGGGTGAAGCTCTTGAAGGAGAACCAGCTCAGTGTCCGGATCAACGCTTCCATCGAACCGGGGATCAATATCCCAGATACTACCGACGAGGTGAAACGGACGGTGAAAAAAAACATCATGAATGTCATCGGCGTGGATGTAGCCGATGTGGCAGTCTATTTTAAGCATATCAAGGCGAAGGAATAGATGGAGGATGGACCATGTGGCAGGAAATTTTGCGCAAATTGTTTGAAACCAGCCGGTGGCGGATCATTGGCGCCTCGGTGGGCCTGGTAGTGGGCATCCTGTTCCTGATCCTGGGCTTTTTCCGGACGGTGTTCCTGCTGTTCTGTATCGGCCTGGGATTCTATATCGGCTATAAAATGGATGCAGGGGAAGATCTGGTGGATCTGCTGGACAACCTGCTGCCTCCGTATCATAAATAAAGGAGTTCAAGAACCCTATGAGTAGAAGAGAAGCACGTACCATTGCATTGAGAAGCTTGTTTGCCCTGGAATTTTCTCCGGAACAGTCTCCGGAAGGAACCGTCCGAACCATGGCGGAAGAAGAGGATATCCAAGATGCCCGGAAAAAGGACCTGGCATATGCCCTGGATCTGGTGAACGGGGTCCGGGAGCATCTGGCGGAACTGGATGGGGAACTGGACGGCCTGGACGCCAAATGGACCCTCCAGCGGATGAACGGAATCGACCGGAACCTGCTGCGGATCGCCGCCTGGGAAATGTTCTGCAGTCCGGAACCGGTGCCTCCGGCAGTAGCCATCAATGAGGCTGTGGAACTGGGGAAAATCTATGGGGGAGATGATTCTCCCGCTTTTATCAACGGCCTTTTGGGGAGCCTGGTGAAGAAACATGGCCGCTGAAGAAGTGGTGCTGGGGCTGGATACCAGCTGTTATACCACTTCGGCGGCTTTGATGGACCGGGAGGGAAAGCTCCTGGCTGATCAGCGCCGTCTCCTTGTTGTGAAATCGGGACGGCGGGGGCTGGCTCAGTCGGAAATGGTGTTCCAGCATACCCGGAACCTGCCGGATCTGCTGGAAGCTCTGGACCTGTCCGGGGTGCGGGTAAAAGCCATCGGGGTCAGTGCCAAACCACGGCCCCGGGAAGAATCCTACATGCCTGCCTTTTTGGTTGGGCTGGGGATGGCCCGGAGCCTGGGGAAACTGCTGGATGTGCCGGTCCACCGATTCACCCATCAGCATAATCATATGTTTGCCGGTCTTTGGTCCGTGGGGAAAACGGCTCCGGACCGGTTCCTTTTGGTCCATATTTCCGGAGGTACCACGGATCTGCTCCTTTGTGAGCGGCAGCCGGAAGGCACTTTTGCCCTGGAACCCCGGGGTACCAGCATCGATCTCCACGCCGGCCAGTTCATCGACCGGGTGGGAGTGGCCCTGGGTTTGCCGTTTCCGGCAGGGGCTCCCTTGGAAAAACTGGCAGACACCGCTTCGGAAGCCTATCCTCTGAAGGTGTGGAGCCAGGCCGGGGAACTGTCCCTGTCCGGCCCTTGCAGCCAGGCTCTCCGGGCCATTCAGCAGGGAGCGGATCCTGCCGGGCTGGCGCTGGGTGTGGAACGGGCCATCGGCAAAGCCCTGGCGAGGACCATTGGCTGGGTGTGCGAAAAAGAGCACCTTTCCCAAGTACTCCTGGCCGGAGGGGTCAGCGCCAACGGAGAAATCCGCCGGCAGCTGGAAGGCTATCTGGCCCGGCGGCAGATCGGCCTGTGGGCCCCGGATCCCCGGTACAGTGTGGACGGAGCCGTAGGCAATGCCTGGGCAGCGGTGCTCCGGGAAAGGCAGGGAGAACCATGATTGCAGGAAAGATCTACACGGTGTCGGAAGTGACCCGGATCGTCAAAGGGCTGTTCCGGCAGGAACCGGAGTTCGCCAATCTCCAGATCCAGGGAGAAGTGTCCAACTTCCGCCAGTATCCTTCTGGACACTGCTATTTTAACCTGAAGGACGGCAAGACTCTGTTGAAAGCCGTCATGTTCGCCGGAGCAGCCCGGCGCCTGAAACAGCTTCCTAAGAATGGGGACCGGGTGCTGGGGGTGGGCCGGATCGATCTCTATGAACGGGACGGGGTCTACCAGTTCTATGTGGATATGATGATGCCCTTGGGGGCTGGGAACCTGATGATCGCTTATGAACAGCTGAAGGAAAAGCTGGCAGGGGAGGGCCTTTTCGACGAAAGCCGGAAGAAGCCCCTGCCCGCCTATCCCAAAGTGGTGGGTATCGTCACTTCTCCGGCGGGAGCAGCGGTCCGGGACATCATCAACGTGGCCGGGCGAAGGGATCCTTCGGTGAAGCTGCGGCTGTACCCGGTAAAAGTCCAGGGGACGGAAGCTCCAGCGGAAATCGTCCATGGCATCCAGTTCCTCAATCGGCACAGACTGGCGGATATCCTGATCGTAGGCCGGGGCGGCGGATCCATGGAAGATCTCTGGGCCTTCAATGATGAACGGGTGGTCCGGGCCATTGCCGCATCAGAGATCCCGGTGATCTCTGCGGTGGGCCATGAAATCGACTTCACCCTCAGCGATTTTGCGGCGGATCTCCGGGCTCCTACCCCATCAGCAGCAGCAGAACTGGCGGTGCCGGAACGGAGCGGAGACCGGGAAAGCCTGGCCAAGCTGGTCCGGCGCCTGGAACGGACCATGGAGAGCCGACTCATGGACAGCAGCCGGGCCCTGGAGAAACTCCAGGAAGAATGGGTGTTCACCCATCCGGAACGGCTGTGGGAAAACGCCGGCCAGACCCTGGACAGCCTGAGCCAGAAGCTGGAACAGGCAGGCAGCCGTCGTCTGGAGGAACGGCAGCAGAAACTGGACCTCCTGGCAGCCAAGCTGGGAGCCCTGGATCCATTTGCGGTGCTCCAGAGGGGCTATACCATTACAGAAAATGAACAGGGGCAGGCTGTCCGGCAGCTGTCGGACCTGCGCCCTGGTGATACCCTGGTGACCCATTTTGCCCAGGGAGTTGTGGCTTCCCGGGTGAAAACGGTCAAGGAAGGAATAGAATGATGCCCAGAAAAAAAGCAGAAACGGTTTCCTTTGAAGAGGGCCTGAAACGGCTGGAAACCATTGTGGAACAGCTGGAGGGCGGGGATCTTTCCCTGGACCAGACAGTAGCTCTCTATAAAGAAGGCATGGAACTGAGCCGGAACTGTGCGGCCCAGCTGAAGAAAGTCCAGCAGGACGTAAAAAAAATCGTGGAAACCAGCCAGGATGATTTTGCCCTGGCCCTGTTTCCGGAGGAGAAGGAATAATGGAACTGAGAAGTTATTTGCGGAGCCGGGGGGCTTTGGTCAATGGATATCTGCAGGTACGGCTGGGAGTGGGGAGTATTTCCACCGTGGACCAGGCTATGATGTATTCGGTGGCAGCCGGGGGCAAGCGGCTCCGGCCCATCCTGCTCATGGCGGCGGCCGATGCGGTGGGGGCCAACGGGACTGATTTTGTAGCAGTGGCAGCTGGTTTGGAGATGATCCATACCTATTCTTTGATCCATGACGACCTGCCTTCCATGGACAATGACGATTACCGCCGGGGCCGGCTCACCAACCACAAGGTATTCGGGGATGCCATGGCCCTTTTGGCCGGGGATGGCCTGCTGACCCAAGCTTTTGAAGTGATGCTGGAACAGCGGGGTGTGGATCCCCAGGTACTCCTGGATGTGGTCCGTCTGGTGGCCAAGAGTGCCGGACCCACCGGCATGGTGGGCGGCCAGGCTCTGGATATCACTTCGGAAAACCAGCAGCTGACCCTGGAACAGATGAAGAAACTCCACGAAGCCAAGACCGGCGCCATGTTCGTGGCAGCTGTACGAGGCGGGGCTATGCTGGGCGGGGCCGATGCGGACACCCTCCGGACCATGACACATTTTGCCACTCTCTTCGGCCTGGCCTTCCAGATTACCGATGACATCCTGGATGTGGAAGGGGATGCCAAGGTCATGGGCAAACCGGCCCATAGTGACGAAAAACTCCACAAATCCACGTATGTGTCCTTGTTCGGTCTGGAAAAAGCCAAGGAAATGGCAGCCCAGACCCTGAAGGAAGCAGAAGAGACTCTGGCACCTTTGGGTGAAAAGGCGGAACCCCTGATTGCAATCACCCGGTATCTGTACAACCGGAAGAAATGAAACGAACGGGGAGGACGGACTTTTATGAAACTTTTACCAACCATACATGCCCCGTCAGACCTGAAGAAAATCCCCAATGAACAGCTGCCGGAACTCTGCCAGGAAATCCGGGAGGAAATCCTGCAGGTGACCAGTAAGAATGGCGGGCATCTGGCCCCTAATCTGGGGGTGGTGGAACTCACCGTGGCTCTTCACAAAGTGTTTTCCATGCCCCGGGATAAAATCGTCTGGGATGTGGGGCATCAGTCCTATGTCCATAAACTCCTTACCGGCCGGCTGGCCCAGTTCCCCACCTTGCGTCAGTATGGGGGGCTTTGCGGCTTCCCCAAACGGACAGAAAGTGTGTATGACTGCTTCGGGACTGGCCATTCCAGCACCTCCATTTCCGCTGCTTTGGGCATTGCCTGTGCCCGGGATCTGGCAGGGGAGGATTACAACGTGATCGCCGTCATCGGAGACGGAGCCCTCACCGGCGGGGAAGCTATGGAGGGACTGAACAATGCAGGGGACCTGCACAAGAAACTGATCGTGGTCCTCAACGACAATGAAATGTCCATCTCCAAGAATGTAGGAGCCCTTTCGTCCTATTTGACAGAACTCCGGACAGATCCTACGTACTCCCGGGTGAAGACAGAGGTGGAAGGGTTCCTGAAGAGCCTGCCTTCCATCGGCAGCAGCGTGGCCCGGGCAGTGGGACGGCTGAAGGACAGCTTCAAATACTTCTTTGTGCCCGGGATGCTTTTCGAAGATTTCGGTTTCAAGTATCTGGGACCGGTGGACGGCCACGACTTGCCCGCTCTCATGGAAACCTTTGAAAAGGCCAAGCAGTTGAATGAACCAGTCTTCATCCATGTGCTTACCACCAAGGGAAAAGGGTATAAGCCGGCGGAAGAGAGGCCCAATGCCTACCATGGGACAGGACCTTTCGATATCGCCACCGGGAAGAAATCCAGTGATCCCAAGGCTCCGGCCACGTACACCAAAGTATTCAGCGATGCGTTAGTGGAACTGGGAGAGAAGGACCGGAAGGTAGTGGCTATCACAGCGGCTATGCCGGAAGGAACCGGGCTGGATGTGTTCGGCAAATATTACCCGGACCGGTTCTTCGATGTGGGGATCGCGGAACAGCATGCCGTGACCATGGGCGCTGGTCTGGCAGCCAACGGGTACCATCCATTGGTGGCCTTGTATTCCACTTTCAGCCAGCGGGCTTTCGACCAGCTGCTCCATGATGTAGCCATGCAGGACCTGCCCTTTACCCTCTGCCTGGACCGGGCCGGCCTGGTGGGAGACGATGGCAGCACCCATCATGGGGCCTATGACCTTTCTTTCCTGCGGTTGATGCCCAACATGGTGGTCATGGCACCGGGAGACGAGAATGAGCTGCGCCATATGCTGAAGACTTCTCTGGCATACAACGGACCTTCCATGCTCCGGTAGCCCCGGGGTTCCGGGC
>SFHH01000067.1 GCA_004555735.1 Acidaminococcus fermentans | reverse complement strand
GAAGTGGATCTGTACGGAAATGTGAATTCCACCCACATCGATGGGACTGCCATGATGAATGGATTGGGCGGCAGCGGCGATTTTGCCCGGAATGCCCGGATCAGCATCTTCGCCTCTGAATCCGTGGCCAAACATGGCGCCATTTCCTCCATCGTCCCCTTTGTCAGCCACGTGGACCAGACGGAACATGATGTGGATGTCATCGTCACCGAACAGGGCATTGCCGACCTGCGCTGGCTGACCCCTAAAGAACGGGCCAAGGTCCTGATCGAGCACTGTGCCCATCCAGATTATAGACCCATGTTGGAAGAATATTATCAGGAGGCCTATGCCTCTGCCAAGGGAAAGCATACCCCCCATGTACTGGAAAAAGCCTTTTCCTGGCATCTGAAATACTTGCAAACAGGCTCCATGAAATAACGGACTCTCACCAAAAAACAGGCTGTGGAAACAGGACTGACGGACGACCGTCAGACGCTTCCACAGCCTTATCTTCATTCTGGATAATATCCCAGTTTGCCGGAGATCTTCCCGGCCACCAGAGTGACCGTACGGGCGAACCGCTCCTCATCCACCTGGGCCAGGATCCGATGGCTCTGGGTGGAGATGCTGATGGCTCCCACAGGCCTCCGGGTCCAGTCAAAGATAGGGGCTGCAATGGACCCTCTGCCCATATGCAGCTGGTTGTTGTTGGCACAGTAGCCTTTTTTCCGGATGGTCTTCAGGGTTTCCATCAACCCCCGCAGGTCCGTCTGGGTTTCCGGCGTATACTTCTGCAGATCGCTGGCCTTCAGGATCCGCAGCGCCTCTTCTTCCGGCAGATACGCCAGCATAACCCGCCCCATGGCCGAACAGTACAAGGGCTGCCGATGCCCCAGAGGAAAGAGCATTTCTGTCTTGTCTTCGCAGCAGCAGCAGACCAGGTGGACCACATCCAGCCCATCAGGGATCCCCAGATGGCTCAACACCTTCATATTAAAAGACAACTGCTGCAGCTCCGGATAGGCATGGCGGTAAATGCTTTTATTTTTCAGGGCCACCCCTGCCAGGGTTATGATCTCCATCCCAGGGTAATAATACCCGGTAGCATCATCCCGCTGGAGGAATCCCCCATCCAGCAGGGTATTCAGATGCCGGGACACGGTGCTGATATTCATCTGCAGCCGGTCTGCGATCTCGGAAGTCCGGAGCATCCGTTCCCCTTCTGAAAAAAGGGATAAAATCGCCAAAGTCTTACTGACGCTCTTATTCCCAGAAGCGTATTTTGATTTCTGTTCCAATCTGTAATCCCCCTCGTTGGTCTGTCCTACAAATTCTCTCCGGTCTGTCGCAAATGTGACTCAGGTCATGTTTTTCTATATTATTTTACCATAGATTAAGCCTTAAAACCGTAAATGATTTGTTCACAATTATAGTATCGAAAAAAAAGACAAATGGCAAGAGACCTGCCGCAGCGCATCCTGCAGCAGGTCTTCTTGATGGATTGGCGAAGATTCTTCACCGTGCATCCCTTCCACCGAAAAGGGGGACGTGGAAGGGATGCCTATGGAGAAAAGGAGGTCAGCCTTTCCGGATACAGCCTCAGTCTTCCCAGGCTTTGGCCGGATCCGGCAGGTAGGATTGATCCAGAGGATAGCCTACCCGTGTCAGGTTCATCAGCAGCTTATAGGTAAAGTTGCCACTGAAGCTATTGTTGCCCCAGGAACCGCAGCCCAGTGTGGTGGTGGCTGTGAAACCGTTGGTGGGGCTGCCGCCGCCGGTGGTGCCGGCAGGCTGGTTGACGATCAGCCGGGACACCGGGCAGTGCAGGGCCGCATATTCCACATGTTCCGGAGTATTGGAGTGGACAGCCACACTGTGACCCTTCCCTTCGTAATCCAGGTTGATCAGAGCCATATTGACCGCATCTTCAAAGCTCCCTTCATAGGGGATGATATTAATCACCGGGCACATCTTTTCCCGGTTCAGGTCATCGCCCCGACCCGGTTTGGTTCCCCGTACCGCCAGCACACGGGCATCTTCCGGCACACCGGGGAGCCCGATGATTTCGGCGATCTTAGCCGGGCTCAGGCCTACGATCTTCCGGCTGATAGGACCGCCGGCTTCCGGGAACAGTCCTTTGCGGACGATATCCACTTCTTTGGGATCATCTACATAATAGGCACCGGCCGCCCGGAAAGCTTCCAGGAATTCCTCGAATTTAGCAGCGGGGATATAGGCAGTCTGTTCGCCCAGGCAGATCAGGCCGTAATCGAAGCCTCTGCCCAGGACGATGTCCGCGGCAGCTTTCTGGATATCCGCATCGCTGTCCACGATGCACTGGACATTGCCCTGGCCTACGCCGTAGGCCGGCTTCCCGCTGGAATAAGCAGCTTTGACCATGCCCATACCGCCGGTAGCTACGATCACATCCGCCAGCTGCATCAGCTTGTTGCTGTTTTCCATGGAGACTTCATCCACTTCCAGTACCAGATCTTCTGGGAAGCCCAACCCTTTCAAAGCTTCGCGGAACAGTTTGACACATTCATGGCAGCACTGGATGCCCCGGGGATGGGGAGCGAAGATGATGGAATTGCGGGTCTTCAGGGCAAAGGCCGCATTGCTCATGGGAGTCACAACCGGGTTGGTGGAAGGGATGATGGAAGCCACCACACCCATGGGTTTGGCCACCTTGTACAGCCGTTTGGCTTCGTCTTTCCCGACGATGCCCACAGATTTCTTATCTTTCAGATCTTCCCAGATCAAGGAAGATTTCGCCCGGCATTTGGAGATCTTATCTTCCACTTTACCCATGCGGGAATCTACTACAGCCAGTTTGCCCAGCCGTTCTGCATTGTCATAGATGCTCTTGCAGATGGCTTTGGCCGCTGCATCCACCTGTTCCTGGGTGGCGAATTCGAATTTTTGCTGAGCCGCACGGCTCCGTTCAATCAGTTCTTCAACAGTACTCATGGTAAAACTCCTTTCACATCTGTAAGTTTCTATCAATAACCGATTATAGGGTGATGTTGGTTACAAGCTCCCTACTTGGGAGAAAGCCGGGATCTGCAGGCAGATATAGCCTACGACGATGACGCTCAAAGCACGGATCAGCATGATGGGGATCCCCCGTTTCATCTGCACATTGGGATCCAGCCCGTTCCCGCAGGTAATGGCACGGACGCTGACCGGTAGCAGGAATTCAGAGTTGTAAGCCATGGCCGTGATGAAGAAATAGGGCATCAGCGGCAGGCCGGCTCTCTGGGTATAGGTGATGACAATGGGGACCACTACAGCAGCCGACACGGTGGAGTTCGTGGATTCGGACACTGCCACGGCAAACACCGTGATGGCAATGATCATAGGCAGGCCCGGAGGCATGTGCATCTGGCTAGCGATCAGTTCGGCAATGGCCTTGTTGGCTCCGGAAGCGCCCAGCAGGTTCCCCATGGCCAGGCCGCCGGCAAAGAGGATCATCATGCCCCACAGCATGTGTTTCTGGACATAATCCCAATCCACCAGGGGTTTGCCGTCATCGCCGGTGATGAAGAATCCCAGGAAACCCAGGATGGCATACAGGAAAGCAGGGACCAGACCCGGGAGGAGGGAAGCATACAGCGGACGCAGGAAGGATCCGATCAGGGCAATCACGAACAGAGCCATACTGATTTTTTCCGTCCGTTTCATGGGTCCCAATGCTTCGTAAGCTTCCGTGAAATATTCTTTCGTCCCTTCCAGGGATTTGACTTCCTGGGGCAGCATCAGTTCGCCGATGATGCAGGTGATGGACGTAAAGATCAGATAAGGAGCGATGTGGCTGACCCAGTCCATGAACAGGAATTCATGACCGGTGGTCTTTTCCAGCAGGGCGATAGCCACCACGTTCATGGCGCCGCCTACAGGAGTCCCGACACCGCCGATCCCGGCACACCAGCCGATGGCACAGAGGATCGGAGCTGCTGCCGCACTCTTTCCATCATAGCCGGCCGCTTTCAGCATAGCGATGGCGATAGGAGTAAAGAGTGCCACCACTACTACGTTGGGAAGTACGGTGGAGAACAGAATGGGGAAAATGGACCAGACAATGATCTGAGACCGCATGGAAGGCCCGATGACGGACAGGCATTTCAGAGCGACCCGCTGGTCCAGGCCGATCTTCGCCCACGGCAGAGTCAGCAGGGTGGAACTGAACACCAAGATGATACTGGGGTTGGAATACTGGGAAACAAGCGCTCCCATAGGAACGATATTGAAAAGTGCATTACAAGCTACTGGGACAAATGCGGTGGTCGTGATGTCCACCGGGCGGGTGACCCACCAGAATACCATCCAGAGGGAAACCCCTACTGCCTGGGCTCCCTTTACGGTCAAGGCTGAAGCTCCTCCCATGCTGACCAGCAGGTAGATTACCGGGCCCAGCAGGGAAAGGATGATGCGGCGTGATGTGCTCATGAAAAAACGTACCTCCTTTGGTTTGGTTGGTCGGCCGACCACACATACAAATGAATTCTTTTGGAATTATTTGTCTTTTCTTGCTTTTCATTATAATCAGCCCGTCCATCTTGACAATACGACTTTTGGGGGTTTTGCGGCGAGCGAAAGGAATTTCCAGCCGATGATTTCCATTTGTAAGACTTGCAGGTGGAGTTGCACAGTATGCAACCGGAGTTTCGAAAGAAGAGAAAACCGCTTTCCCGCCTTTCTTTTTCTCTTTCCTTCTATTACATTGTAACCATACCGATTCGATTTTTTAAAAGGAGGCAATTTCAATGATCCACGATTTCTCTTTTGCAGTTCCTCAAACCATCCAATTTGGCATGGGCAGCCTGAAGAAGCTGCCAGAGATCCTGCAGGCCAACCAATCGACCCATGTATTCCTCGTATCCGATCCCGGTATCGCACAGATCGGGCTGGTCAAAAAAGTCCAGGATATCCTGGAAGCTGCGCAAGTCGACTGCCATACCTACCTGGATGTGACCCCCAATCCGGCCATCGAAACCGTAGAGAATGCGGCCAAAGCTTTTGTGGAAAGCGGCTGCACCAGCATCATCGCCCTGGGAGGGGGCGCTCCCATGGATACCGGGAAGGCCGTAGGCATCCTGGCCCGTTATGGGGGCAAAGCCACGGATTATGAAGGGCTGTCCAAAGTCCCTGGCCCCATCGTCCCTCTGATCGCCATCCCCACTACCGCAGGGACAGGGAGCGAAGTCAGTGCTTCCACGGTGATCACCGATCCTGAACGGAATTTTAAATTTTCCATCATCGACCATAATATCCTGCCCAAGTATGCCCTCCTGGATCCGGAACTGATCATGACGGCTCCGGCCTCCGTCGCTGCCGCCTGCGGCCTGGATGCCCTGATCCATGCCATGGAAGCCTACCTGTCCCGTTTCGCTTCTCCCTATACCGATGCGATGGCAGAAAAAGCAATGGCCCTGATTGGAAAGAACCTCCGGGCATTCGTTGCCAACCGGCAGGATGCAGACGCCGCCTGTGCCATGATGCTGGGCTCCACCTTTGCCGCCATGGCCTTTGCTTGGAGCAAGCTGGGAGATATCCACGCCATGAGCCACCCGGTGAGCGCCTATTTCCATGTAGCCCATGGGGTCGCCAATGCCATCCTGATGCCCGCTGTAATGGAATTCAATGCGCTGGCTGACAAAGGCCGGTATGAAACCATTTATAATTTCATCCGGGAAGAAAAAGATCCGGCAGGCAACTTCCGTCCCCAGATGCTGGTAGACGCCCTGAAAAAGCTGAACGACGACCTGAATATCCCGAGACATCTGCAGGAAGTAGGCGTGACCCAGGACAAATTCGAAGCCATGGCAAAAGACGCCATGAAAGCGCCCAATACCCTGGCCAATCCCCGGCAGACGACCGTAAAGGACTTCATCGCCCTCTACGAAAAAGCCTTCTGATTCTGAAAAGGATAAAAAATGGCATCTTTTACAGGAACAGATTCCTACATTGCCTCTGAAGAACTGCAGCGCAGCGTAAACATCGCAGCTGCTCTGGAAAAGCCCCTGCTGCTCAAAGGTGAACCAGGCACCGGGAAAACAGTCCTGGCGGAAGCCGTAGCAGAAGAGCTGGGGCTTCCCCTCTTCGTCTGGAGCATCAAATCGACTACCCGGGCCCAGGACGGACTGTACGTCTATGATACCGTCCAGCGGCTCTACGACAGTCAGTTCGGCACAGAAGGCGTGGAGGACATCTCCCGTTATATCCGGCTGGGGAAACTGGGGGAAGCTTTCCGCAGTCCCCAGCGGGCGGTCCTCCTGATCGACGAAATCGATAAAGCTGACCTGGAATTCCCCAATGACCTGTTATGGGAACTGGACAAGATGGAATTCTATATCCCGGAAACGGGGGAAACCGTCAGAGCCCGACAAAAGCCCCTGGTCATCATTACCTCCAATGCAGAAAAAGAGCTGCCGGACGCCTTTCTCCGCCGCTGCATCTTCCACTACATCGCCTTCCCCGATCCGGCTGCCATGGCCCAGATCGTCCATGCCAAATTCCCTCATTTGGAGGATGATCTGCTGACAAGTGCCATAGACGCCTTTTACCAGCTGCGGAAGATTTCCGGCCTGAGCAAACGACCCAGCACCGCAGAGCTGCTGGACTGGATCCAAGCCCTGGCGATCAGTGGCATTTCCCCGGAAAAACTCACTTCCCATCTTCCCTTCATCGGCGTCCTGCTGAAAAAGACGGAAGACTTGAAACGGGCCGGTTACTGATATGTTCACGCCGTTTCTCTATTGTCTCCGGAGCCATGGTCTCCATACCACCTTGACCGAGTGGTCCGTCTTTCTCCACGCCCTGGAACTGGGCCTCCACGGGAACAGCCTGCTGGGATTCTACCATCTAGCCCGGACCGTCCTGGTCAAGAAAGAGACGGATTACGATCGTTTTGATGAAGCCTTCTCAGTGTTTTTCCAACACATAAAAGATCCCAGGGAGCTTCCCCCAGAATTCCAAGAATGGCTGGCCCAAGCCAGCTCTCCCACGCCTTTTGATAAGGAAACGACGGATCTGGTCTGGGGAAGATTCTCTCGGGAAGGGATTGAACAATTGATGGAAGAACGGCTGAAACAGCAGAAAGAAGCCCATCATGGCGGCACCACCTGGATCGGCACCGGCGGCCAGACTGCCTTTGGCCATTCCGGGTATGCGCCCAAAGGCATCCGAGTCTTTGGAGGATCCCATCAGCACCGGGCATTGGCCGTTGCCGGAGAACGGCGCTTTGCCGACTTCCGTGACGACCGGATCCTGGAGATCCGGCAGTTCCAAATGGCCCTGCGGAAGCTCCGCCGGCTTTCTGATCAAGAGAATATCCCCAAGACAGAATTGGATGTTGACGGGACCATCAGCGCCACGTCTCAAAAAGGCGGTTTCCTGGATATCGTCCTGAAGCGGCCCCGGAAGAACCGGACGAAGCTGCTCCTCCTGATGGACAGTGGCGGATCCATGTGGCCCTATATGGATCTTTCCCGCCGTTTATTCCAAGCCGTAAGCCAGGGCTCCTCCTTCAAAGAACTGAAGATCTACTACTTCCACAATATCTTCTATGATCAGCTTTTCACCTCGCCAGATTGTGCCTGGGAACACCGGATTTCCACCCAGTGGGTATTCCAGCAGTGCTCTCGGGAGTACAAGGTCATCCTGGTAGGCGATGCCCGTATGGGAGAAGAGGAACTGATGGCGGTCAATGGGAATATTGAATACAAACGGGGAAACGACCGCCCCGGGATCGCCTGGCTGGAAGAGCTTCTCCAACGGTATCCTGCCACCGTCTGGCTGAATCCAGTGGAACAAGACTACTGGCATTTTTATTACAGCACGGCCCGGATCATGGAAAAGGGGATCCATATGTTTCCTTTGACGCTCAAAGGATTGGAAACAAGCATGGATTATCTGCGCAAAACTGAAGCATGAAAAACAAGGGTTGCGGCACTAAGATGTGTCGCAGCCCCTTTTTTCATGCCTGTCTTTTACAGACACATTTCATAGATTTTCACCAAATCTGCTTCTTGCAGGTCTTTAAACCCTCTGACGATCCCGCCTTTTGTCCGGCAGGCTTTTTCGGCCATGACGGAAAAATCTTCCGGCCGGATCCCCAATTCTGTCAGTGAGGACGGCAGCCCCAAGGTCCCAAAAAAGAACTCTGAAAGCCTTTGGATGCTTTCCCGGGCGATTTCCATAGGCTCTCCCGCCGGATCCAGTCCGAAGACATTGACGCCCAACCGGACATACCGGTCCACGTGCTCCTGATCCAGGCAGTATTCCAAGAACCGGGGTGTCAGGATGGCCAAGCCCAGCCCATGGGTAATGTCATAGAGGGCTGACAGCTCATGTTCCAGAGCGTGGCAGCTCCACACCTGGTTCTGACAGCCCTTGATGAAGCCATTGATGGCCCAGGTAGAAGTCCACAAGAGATTGGCTCTCGCCTCGTAGTCATCCGGCTGTTCCAGGGCAATGGGAGCATATTTCAGGACCGTCTTCATCAACCCTTCCATGACCGCATCCAGCATATACATCCCTTCTCCCGGATTGAAATACGTTTCCAGGATATGGGACAGGATATCTGCCGACCCGCAGGCAGTCTGGTATCGGCTGACGGAATACGTCAATTCCGGATCCAGGAAGGAAACTTGCGGCTGGAGTGCCGGGGCAAAACGGGCCAGCTTCTCCTGGGTCTCCAGGTTGCTGATGACACCCCCATCATCCATTTCTGATCCAGTGGCCGCAATCGTCGGAATGGTGACCAGCGGGAGAGCTTCGGTCAGCGGGGCCTTCCGGGCAAAGAATTCCCAGGGATCGAAATCCACACAGGCACCAGCCGCTGTGAATTTCCCCGTATCCAGGCAGGAACCGCCGCCGGCAGCCAGCACCACCTGGATCCCCTGCTCTTTGCACAGCGCCACCCCTTTGCGTACGGACTGGATCCGGGGATTGGGATCGATTCCCGGAAGCTCCGTCAGTTCCAGATGGTACTTCCGGCTTTCTGCCAGGATCCGATCATATAAGCCACTTTTCTTGATTGAACCTCCCCCATAGATCAACAGGACCCTGTCTCCAAAAGATTTCAGGGTTTCCCCCAAATGGTCCAGTGCGGTCCTTCCAAAATAAATCTTTGTGGGAACATGATAGATAAAATCCTTCATCGCCAAAACCTCCATCTTTTTCAGCAGCCTTGGACGCCGCATTCTGCTTTTCCTTCAGTATAGCAGAATCGGCCCCCGCTGCATGACAAAAGAAGAGATTTGCAGTACAGGAACAAGATTTGCATCTTTTGAAATCCAAACATCTGGAGAACGAAGCTTATTTCAAGAAAACACTTTCTCTTTATACGCTTTCAACTCTTCCCGGAAATCCGGATGGGCAATGCGGATCATGGCCTCTGCCCGTTCTTCTAAAGACAAACCTGTCAGATGGGCCACCCCGTATTCGGTAGCCACATTTTGGATCAAGGCCCGGGGCCCTGAAATGGCACTGCCGGCCGCAATGGCCGGGACGATATTGGAATGGCGCACACCCTTTTTGTCCACCCGGGAAGATTCAATGCAGATATACCCTGCACCGCCCCGGGACAGGAAGGCTCCTTCCAGGAAATCCAGCTGTCCTCCCACGCCGGAAATCTGACGAGTCCCTACGGATTCGGCATTTTCCTGCCCCATCAAGTCCAGCTGGATACCTCCATTGATGCTGATATACCGGGAAATCCGCTCCATCACACGGGGATTATGGATATAATCCAGTTCGGCCGGATAAAACGCATCCGGTTTTTCCCGGAGCCAATCATATAGTTCCTGGGACCCGCTGACCAGATTCCAGGAAGAAAGTCCTGTTTTCTCCTCCTTCCAGCGATTGGTCAGTTTCCCTGCTTTATGGAGCATGAGGAACGCATCACTGAGGGTCCCCGTATGGCAGCCTAGATCTTCCTGTTCTGATTGCGCCAGCAGCTGGGCAATGGTAAAGGGGAT
>SFHH01000066.1 GCA_004555735.1 Acidaminococcus fermentans | reverse complement strand
TGTACTGCCTTAGTACTCGGTCCACCTTGTACGCAGGGAGCAGATTATGGATATTGTATCGTGTGGAACAGAAAAAAGCAAGAAAAAGCGCAGAAACCTTGTTATAAAAAACAATCCCAGGAGCCAGCTTGCCACTCCTGGGATCAACGATATTCAATTGTATGGGATTCTTGCAAACTCAATTGTATTTTGGACTCACCTCAAAAATTGCTTTCTTTCGTTACATCACGATCTTGTATTTTGGACTCACCCCAAAAATCAATTGACTTACTTGAATTTCAATTCCTGATAACCGATCAACGCAGTTGCCGGATTCAAAAGTGCGGTCCCTGTCAGGGTCGCAGTTTCGAAAGTGGCTTTGTAAATCACAAACGGTGTACCGCTTTTATCGTCTGTATATTTCGTGACCACAATATTTTTGGCATCCGGATAGTCTGCCAATATGGTTCCTTTCACATCAGCTTCCGTTTTGCTCACCGTAACGGATCCGGGATAATTGGACGTCTTGATGACGGCACTCTGTACTTTGCTGGTGGCCCGGTCTACAACAATCTCATACCGCTGCAGAGTATCGGGAACCAGGTACTCCAGATCAAATTTTGCATCATCCGTCTTCGCACTTGTCAGCACCACTTCAGGCGGTACGACTTTCGCTGCAGCATCAATCGCAGCCTGTTTGCTGGCAATGGTACCTTTCACGGCTGATGCAGCCATTGCGGGAACGACTGTACCAAAAGAGGAAGCAACAACCAATCCGGCAACGATTGCTTTCGCGATCTTTTTATCTAGGCCCATTGGAAACCCCTCCTGTCTTGCGGAAAATCCAACCTTTCCCTGTCTCTGATTGGATCCCCTTTCTTGGCTCTATCATAGCATTTTTTGGAAAATATGCAAGAAAAATCAGAAAGTGACGAAAAGCATTACACTTTCTGTATCAAATGGCACGGCACAAAAAAAGAAGCTGTTGCATCTGCAACAGCTTCTGTACATTTCATTGGTGGCCCCGGAGTGATTCGAACACTCGACCTTTTGGTTCGTAGCCAAACGCTCTATCCAGCTGAGCTACGGAGTCATTACCGAACAGTTATTATTATACGGGAATCAGGATGGGATGTCAAGCTATTTTTGAAAAAAACAGCAGGGACCGCAGAAATTCCCGCAGGCCAGGCTCAGGAGAGACTAGGCATTTCAGCCCTTATATTATATAATAAGATATTAATCAATTGCAGCTTTTATAGAAAGAAAGGCAAAGGTGTAACATGCTGTTTACAGATAAAGCAAGGATCTATGTAGAAGCCGGATCCGGAGGCGACGGTGCCTCCAGTTTCCGGAGAGAGAAATATGTGGCCTGCGGGGGACCGGATGGGGGCAACGGAGGCCGAGGCGGCTCCGTGGTCCTGGTGGCGGACAAAGATCTGAATACCTTGGTGGATTTCCGGTACAAGCGGAAATTCGTGGCCCAGCGGGGTGGCAACGGAGCGGCCAAGAACTGTACCGGGGCCAAAGCTCCCAATGTGGAAGTAAAGGTCCCTTTGGGAACGGTGGTCTATGACGACGCCACCGGTGTGGCTCTGGCGGATCTGGCCCATCCGGGGGATCAGTTTGTGGCTGCCCGGGGCGGCCGGGGCGGCAAGGGAAATGCCTGCTATGTGACCAGTACCAAGCAGGGAGTCACTTTTGCGGAAAAAGGTGAACCGGGGACCAAGGGATGGCTCCGGCTGGAACTAAAGATGTTGGCGGATGTAGGGATGGTCGGGTATCCCAGTGTAGGGAAATCCAGCATCGTGGCCCGGGTTTCCGCGGCCCGTCCGGAAGTAGCCGCCTACCATTTTACGACTCTGACTCCGGTCTTGGGCGTAGTCCGTCTGGATGCAGAAACCAGCTTTGTGTTGGCAGATCTGCCCGGCCTCATCGAAGGGGCTTCTCAGGGAGTGGGCCTCGGCCATGACTTCCTCCGGCATATCGAACGGACCCGGGTGATCCTCCACGTGGTGGATGTGAGCGGCTGCGAAGGCCGGGATCCGGTGGAAGATTTCAAGAAAATCAATGAAGAACTGGTGCTGTACAGCGAAAAACTGGCAAAACGGCCCATGTTGGTGGTAGCCAACAAAATGGATCTGCCCGATGCGGAAGAGAATTTCAAAAAGCTGGAAGCGTATGTCACTTCCCAAGGATATCCCATCATGAAAGCTTCAGCGGCTACGGGCCAGGGACTCCGAGAAATCATGTGGAAGGCTTATGAGATGCTTCAGAAGGCTCCGGCAGAAGAGGAAGTCATCGACATCGGAAAGGTGGAAGAAGCGGATCCGGATTCCTTCACCATCCTGACGGACAGTGAGGATGCAGATTTCGAAGTGAAGGGCAAGAATATCGAACGGCTGGTGGCCATGACCAATTTTGACAATGAAGAGGCAGTCTATCGGTTCCAATTGATCTGGCGGCGGCTGGGCATCGAGAAAGCCCTGAAGGAAAAGGGCATCCAGGAAGGCCAGTCCGTCAAGATCGGAGACATGGTCTTCGATTATCAGGAACAATGAACTGGAACCGGACAGGCATCCAGGAAAACCATCGGTCATCTATATTGCTGTGAGGGGTTGATTGTATGGAACGCACGAAAATTGCACAGGCCAAACGGGTGGTTGTGAAAGTAGGGACCAGTACCATTACCTATTCCAACGGGAAGATCAACTATGAGAAAATCGAAAAGCTGGCCCGGATCATGACGGATCTCCAGAACCAGGGAAAGGAAATGATCCTGGTGTCTTCCGGC
This sequence comes from Acidaminococcus fermentans, assembly GCA_004555735.1. Lineage (GTDB taxonomy): Bacteria > Bacillota > Negativicutes > Acidaminococcales > Acidaminococcaceae > Acidaminococcus > Acidaminococcus fermentans_A. Next base: position 7,279 of record SFHH01000066.1, on the reverse strand, counting down.
GCTGGGGCCGCCGGGGTAGGCCGAATGGGATTGGAGGCCAAGCCTTCCACCATTCCGGGGAAGCAGGCCTGTGCCGCCGTGGGGCAGGGCATTCTGATGCATATCTATGAACGGCTTTTCGGAGAATACGGCCAGGTGGTGGCCCAGGTCCTCCTGACCAAAGCGGATATGGTGAACCGGCACAGCTATGCCAACGCCCGGAATGCGCTCCAGGAAATGATTTCCTGGGGAGTGATCCCTATCATCAACGAAAATGATGTGGTGGCCATCGATGAATTCAAGATCGGGGACAATGACAACCTGTCCGCTCTGGTGGCCAGTCTGGCCGATGCGGACTTGGACATCCTGCTGTCAGATATCAACGGCCTGTATACCGCCAATCCCAAGACCCATCCAGAAGCCAAATTGGTTTCTGTGGTGGAAGAAGTGACTCCAGCTATCGAGGCCACTGCTGGAGGTGCTGGATCGAAAAACGCCACAGGAGGCATGCTCACCAAGCTCCAGGCAGCCAAAAATGCCATGAGCGCCGGGATCGCCCTGATCATCGCCAATGGAGAGGATCTGGAGATCCTGCGCAGGATCATGAGGGGAGAACCGGTGGGAACCTTGTTCGTCCCTCGGGAGAACCATCTCCGGTTCCGGAATCAGTGGCTGGCCTTCGGCTCTAAGATCAGCGGCAAACTGATCGTAGATGCAGGGCTGGCAAAGGCCCTGCGGCAAAAAGGGAGCTGCAGCATCCTTCCAGTGGGGATTCTCCGGGTGGAAGGGGATTTTGACAGTGGAGATACGGTCAGCGTCCTGGATCAAGAGGGCCATGAACTGGCTCGGGGCATGACCAATTACAATGCAGAAGACCTGGATCTGATCAAGGGCTGCAAAACCAGCCAGATCGAAGAAAAGATCGGCTATAAACATTATGATGAAGCCATCCACCGGGACAACCTGGTGGTGCTGTAAGGGGGCGGAAACCATGTACGAAGTGGGAATGGTACGGACCCAGGGAGAAGCGGCTAAAAGAGCTTCTCTGGAACTGGGCATCCTGAATACCCGTGTGAAGAATGAAATCCTGGAAAGCATGGCAGATGGGCTCCTGGCGGAAGAAAAAACCATCCTGGAAGCCAACGCCGTGGATATGGAAGAAGGCCGGAAGAACGGTCTCCGGGATTCTCTCCTGGACCGTCTGCTGCTGACCCATGACCGGCTTGCCCAAATGGCCGAAGGCATCCGCCAGGTGGCCGGGCTCCCGGATCCGGTGGGGCGGATCCTCAGCGGGGCCAACTTGCCCAACGGACTGACCATCACGAAAATCTCCGTACCGCTGGGCGTCATCGGCATCATCTATGAAGCCCGTCCCAACGTGACCGCTGATGCCATTGCTCTGTGCATGAAAAGCGGGAACGCCGTGATCCTGAAAGGGGGACGGGAAGCTCTCCATTCCAACAAGGCGGTCAGCGATGTACTGATTGCTTACGGAGAGAAGGCTGGCCTGCCCCAGGGAGCTGTCCAGTTCGTCAATGTGCCGGATCGGGCTGCGGTGGACGAACTGATCCATCTGGAAGGGCTGGTAGATGTAGTGATCCCCCGAGGCGGAGCCGGCCTCATCAAGAATGTGGTCCACAATGCTTCCGTGCCGGTGATCGAAACCGGTGCCGGGGTCTGCCATACCTATGTGGATGCCTATGCCAATGTGCCCATGGCGGTGGACATCGCCATGAATGCCAAGGCGAACCGGCCGTCTACCTGCAATGCCATGGAAACCCTGCTGGTCCACAAAGATATCGCAGATGCGTTCCTGCCGGCTATGCTGGATGCTTATAAAAAAGCCCATGTGACCATCCTGGGGGATGCCAGGACCCAGAGCTACAGCTGTGATGTGCAGCCGGCTACGGAAGAGGACTGGGCCACGGAATATGGGGATCTGCGTCTTTCCGTGAAAGTGGTGGACAGCTTGGAAGAAGCGGTGGCCCATATCCGCCGGTACAGCACCGGCCATTCGGAAGCCATTGTGACGGATAACTATGAAAATGCCCGGAAATTCCAGCAGCTGGTAGATGCAGCGGCCGTCTATGTGAATGCGTCCACCCGGTTCACCGATGGGTTTGAATTCGGCTTCGGAGCGGAAATCGGTATCAGTACCCAGAAACTCCATGCCAGAGGACCTATGGCCCTGCCGGAACTGACCACCACTAAATATTTGGTCAACGGCAATGGCCAGGTGCGGAAGTGACGGGACAGGTAAAATCACAAAGTTGTTTAGAGTCTTTTCATGGAGAGTTCATTTTTCTCGATTACAATCATTCCAATGATAAGAGAATGAGGGAACGGATGTAGGGAGAGACCATTCTCTGTACATCCGTATTTTTTCCTGCTGCAGCAGGAAGATGATGGAGGGAAGACAGCGTGAACATCGTGCAGAAACATAAAGTGCTGCTGATTGTCCTGGCGGTCCTGCTTGCCGGCGGGGCCGGCGGCTACAAATACTATCAGGTGAAAAAGACCCAGGAGGCTGTGGCAGCTACCCGGACCGATGCAGTGCAGCGGGGGAATCTGCGGAAGACCATTTCCGCTACCGGGGCTCTGAAAGCCCTGGACAACGTAGATATCAACTCCAAGATCACCGGGCGTATCGTCCAGGTCTATGTGACGGAAAACCAGCATGTGACCGCCGGGCAGGCCCTGGTGAAACTGGATGATACATCCCTGAAGGCTACCCAGGAAATGAAACGGGCAGCCCTAGTGGACAAACAGGCCACGTACGAACGGGATCAGGCCCTGCTTGAGCAGGGGGCCATTGCCCAGAGCGTATTCGATACCGCAGAGGCCAATTACCGGGTGGCCAAGGCTGAATACGAACAGGCCACGTCCAACGTGAACGATACGGTGATCAGCACGCCCATTGACGGCTATGTAATCGGCAAGCCTACCCCGGTGGGGCAGACCGTATCCTCCGGTATTTCCACACCGCAGGTATTGATGAGTGTGGCCAACCTGGACAAGATGCAGATCTACCTGATGGTGGATGAATCGGATATCGGCCAGATCAAACAGGGCCAGACCGTGGAATTCACCGTGGATGCCTATCCCAACGAAACTTTCAAAGGCGTCATTACTTTGATCGGCCGCAGTGCCACTACCACTAACAACGTAAACTACTATACCTGCTATGTGGATGTGGAAAATTCCGAAGGGAAGCTGCTGCCTACCATGACCGCCCGGGCCAATGTGATCGTGGATGAAATCCAGGATGCCCTGACCGTATCCAACAAGTGTATCCATACGGAAAATGGGGAAAAGTACGTGCTGGTCTATGACAAAGCCACGAATACGACGCGGAGAGTCCCTGTGAAAGTCCTGCTCACAGGGGAAGACCGGGTGGCTGTCCAGGGTGATCTCCAGCTGGGCGAGGAACTGGTAGTGAAGACCACGAAAGCTACGGGCAATACCAATAGACGGATGGGGCCTCCGATCTAAGGATGGGAGGGACCAAGCCATGAACGTCATCGAACTGAAAGATATCGTAAAAAGCTACCAGATGGGAGATACTATCGTCTATGCCCTGAACCATGTGACGGTGAATTTCGAACAGGGAAAATTCACTTCCATCGTGGGGCCTTCCGGCAGCGGGAAATCCACCATGATGAATATCTTAGGCTGTCTGGACCGGCCCACCTCAGGGGAATACTTCCTGGAAGGGAAGAACATTGCCAATTATACGGACGATGAACTGGCCCGGACCCGGAACCGGCGGATCGGGTTCGTGTTCCAGAGCTTCAATCTGCTGAGCCGGCTGACGGCGGTGGAAAACGTGGCCCTGCCCCTGATTTACGCCGGGGTGAACCTGGAAGAGCGGACGAAACGGGCGGAACGGGCCTTGACCGATGTGGGGCTGGGGACACGGATGTACCACAAGCCCAACGAAATGTCCGGGGGCCAGCGGCAGCGGGTGGCCATTGCCCGGGCTCTCATCAACAATCCGGCCATCATCATGGCTGATGAACCCACTGGGAACCTAGACACTAAGTCTACCCTGGAAATCATTGACATCTTCGAGAAGCTGAACCAGGAGGGGAAAACGGTGATCATGGTCACCCACGAACCGGAACTGGCAGCCATGACCCAGCGGATCCTGGTGATGCGGGACGGCCGGCTGACGGAAGAAAAAGAGGGAGGAGGCCAGGTGGTTGTTTAGAGAATGTGTGAAAATGGCCTTTGAAGGTATGCTGGCCAATAAGATCCGGACCTTCCTGACCATGCTGGGCATCATCATCGGGGTGGGCGCCGTGATCGCCATGGTGTCCCTGGGCCTGGGGATGCAGGAAAAGGTCAAAGAAAATATTTCCAGCATGGGCAGCAACCTGCTGATCGTCATGAGCGGTGGCCGGACGGCCAATGGCCAGAGAATCGCCAGCGGCAGCGGGGCCAAACTGACTTATGAGGATGCCAAAGCCATCGAGAAAAATGTGGAGGGCATCAAATATGTGGCACCTGGAGTCCAGAACAGCTACCAGCTGGTAGCCGGGAACCAGAACTGGACCTCCCAGGTCCAAGGGGTCACCCCCAATATCCTGTCCATCCGGAGCTATTCTATCGAACAGGGACGGATGTACAGCCAGCGGGACATGAACAGCCGGCAGCGGGTCTGTGTCATCGGGAAGACCGTGGCGGACACCCTGTTCCCGGACGGAAATGCCGTGGGACAAATCATGCGGATCAACAAAGCTCCCTTTACGGTGATCGGCGTCCTAGCTTCCAAGGGACAGTCCGCCATGGGGCAGGACCAGGATGATATTGTATTCGTCCCTTTGACCACCGCCATGCAGCGGCTCATGGGGCTCACCTATATCCGAAACATCACCATCCAGTGCGAAAACGAAAATACCGTGTCCCAGGTCCAGTCCGATGTGGTGACCCTGCTCCGGATCCGGCACAAGATCAAGGCAGGGACGGATGACGACTTCTCCGTCCGGGATCTGACGGAAATCATCAAGACCGCCCAGGAGACTACTGGGTCCATTACCCTGCTGCTGGCCATTGTGGCCGGGATCAGTCTGCTGGTAGGGGGCATCGGCATCATGAACATCATGCTGGTCTCGGTGACGGAACGGACAAGGGAAATCGGAATCCGAAAAGCTTTAGGTGCCACCTATCACGACATCCTACTCCAGTTCCTGGTGGAATCCATGGTGATCGGGGTCACTGGGGGCACCACCGGCATGATCCTGGGGACGGTGGTCTCTGTGATCGCCGCCAAGATCATCGGCTGGCCCATTGTGGTCTCTGTACTGGCTACTATTATTTCCGTGGTGTTCTCTGTGGGCATCGGTCTGTTCTTTGGCCTGTATCCGGCCAAAAAGGCAGCGCTCTTGGACCCCATCGACGCCCTGCGTTATGAATGAAGTGCCAAAGCCCACTCTCCGGCAGAAATGGAGAGGATTTGTAGAATTTCTCCACCGTCCCAAGACCCGGTTCGACATCAAGGACCGGTCACGGGCCTTGCTGCTCTTTATTTTGATCGTGGCCGGGCTGATGTGGGTGGTGGGGAAACTTACGCAATGAGAAAAAGGCTGTGAAGGGATTTCCGATAAAAACGGAAGGTGCCTTTCACAGCCTTCTCTGCATCTTCAGCAGGAAAAATCTATCTTTTTCCTGTATAATAAAAGGAATCCAGAACATCGGTTCTTTGATCGGCAAAAGGAGGGAACATTATGGCTTTTGCAGTTGAAAATTATTTAAAAGACCTGGAAACCTTGGTCAATATGGATTCTTTCAGTACCTTTCCGGAAGGGACGGCCCGAGTGGCAGCATGGCTCCGGCAGCGGCTGGATCAGGCAGGCTGGAAAACAGAACTGATCCCTGTAGGAAAGGCTGTGGGGCCCTGTCTGAAAGCTGTCTGGGGGAATCCTGACCATTATGACGTGATCCTCCTGGGCCATATGGATACCGTCTTTCCAATAGGGACGGTGGAAGAACGGCCCTTTTCCATAGACGGAAACCACTACAAAGGTCCTGGTTCAGCAGATATGAAATGCGGAGACCTGTTCATGGTGTATCTGGCAGAAGCACTCAGCTGTGAAAAGGCCCAGGGCAGCATCTGCCTGTTGTTCAATCCCGATGAAGAAATCGGTTCCCGTTATTCCCGCCCCGTCATCGAACAGGAAGCCCAAAAGGCGGATCATGCCCTGATCATGGAAAGCGCCCGGCCTAATGGGGACTTGGTGAACCAGCGGAAAGGCATCTGCAAGGTTACCCTTACGTTCCAGGGAATCGCTTCCCATGCAGGGGTGAATCCGGATAAAGGCGCCAGTGCCATCAACGAATTCATCCGGTGGGGTGAAAAGATTATGGAGCTGGGGAATCGGGAAGCCGGGACCACCATCAATATCGGACTGGTCCAGGGCGGCAGCGCGGCCAATGTGGTGGCGGCCCAGTGCCGGTGTGTCATCGATGTGCGTATCGAAAAGGTCAGCGAATGGGAACGGATCGAGCAGGCTATCCGGGACCTGGAAGCCCATCCTTTCGATCCTCGGGTAAAAGTACAGGTAGAAGGGAAGATGGCGCGGCCTCCTATGATGCCTACTGAAAAATCCCTGGCTTTCTGCAGGCTGGCAGAAGAAGTGGGACGGAAAGAGGGAATCACCTTCCAGTGGCAGGCTGCCGGGGGCGGCAGTGATGGAAACTTTACCTCTGCACTGGGGATTCCTACGCTGGACGGTCTGGGGCCTGTCGGCGGGAACGGGCATGCTGTGACAGAATATGGAGAAATCAGCAGCCTGGAACCTCGATTCCGATTCCTGAAAGCCCTAGTGGAAGCGGTGCTGACAAAATGAGGGATACATCATTAGTCTACCTGTTGGACGAAAACGGAAGGGTGCTCCTGGGCCGGAAACGCCGGGGCATGGGTGTGGGGAAGTGGAATGGGTTCGGGGGAAAAATCGAACCGGGAGAAACCATGCGGCAGTGCGCTGTACGGGAATTGCAGGAAGAAAGTGGAATCCGGGTGCGCCCGGAAGATCTGGATTTAGTGGCTGATCTTTATTTTGACCAGCCCTCTGATGGAAACTGGTCCCATGGCGGTATGGTCTATTTCGTCCGGAAATGGGAAGGCGTCCCCACCCTGTCAGAGGAAATGGAACCTTGCTGGTTTTCCCTGGAGGAATTGCCCTATCAGGAGATGTGGGAAGCGGACCGGGTCTGGCTGCCGCAGCTACTCAGCGGAAAGCAGCTGCGGGGGACGATCCTTTTCGATGTGGACGGCGACCATGTGCTCCGCTCTTTGTTT
>SFHH01000065.1 GCA_004555735.1 Acidaminococcus fermentans | reverse complement strand
CACGGGTTCCTCTGCCGGACCGGGGGCTGCAGTACCCTGTTCCCAGGAGGCTTGAACCTGAGCTATAATGTGGGAGATGACCGGGACCATGTGCTGGCCAACCGGAAGAAGATGGCGGGAGCTTTGGAATTCCCCCTGGAACGGGCCGTGGCCTGCCAGCAGGTCCACGGGACCCATGTGGCGGTTGTGACGGAGAAAGATGCAGGGAAAGGGATCTATTCTTTGGAGAATGCCATTCCGGAAACCGATGGGATGGTAACCGACTGTCCCCAGCTGCCCCTGTTGATTTCTTTTGCAGACTGTGTCCCCATCCTTTTGGTGGATTCCAAGAGGGGCGCCATCGGGGCGGTCCATGCAGGCTGGCGGGGCAGTGTGGGGAAGATCCTTCCCCAGGCCCTGGAAGTCATGGAGGAAGCCTTCGGGACGGACACCCGGGATGTGATGGCAGGCATCGGGCCTTCCATCGGTCCCTGCTGCTATGAAGTGAGCCAGGAGGTGGCGGACCGGGCAGCAGTTTATCCTTCCTGCCTGAAACCCCGTGGGACCGGCCATTACTTGTTGGACCTGTGGGAACTGAACACCCTGGAGCTTATGGAAGCGGGGGTCCCCCGGGAGCAGATCTTCCGGGCTGACTGCTGCACCAGCTGCCATCGGGACCGGTTCTTCTCCTACCGGGCAGAAAAGGGGAAGACAGGACGGCTCTATGGAGTCATTTACAAAAAATAAAAGGAGATGGGAATTCCCATGTTACAGGATAAAATCGCAGAAGTCGAAGCCAAGATCAAGGATGCACTGGATAAACGGACAGAACCGAAAGTAACGGGGGAGCAGGTGACCATCCTGGCGGTGACCAAGAACCATTCGGCAGAAATCGTTACGGAAACCCTGGCGGCCGGACTCACGGAGATCGGGGAAAACCGGGTCCAAGAGGCCATGCACAAGCAGGCGGTGCTGCCCAAGGGAGGCCACTGGCATCTCATCGGCCATCTTCAGACCAATAAGGCCAAACATGCGGTGGAACATTTCGACTTGATCGAAAGCGTGGACAGCCTGAAGCTCTTGGGCCATCTGGAAAAGGCTGCCGCAGAGCTGGATAAGGTCCAGGATGTGCTGCTCCAGATCAACGAAGCGGGAGAAGTGCAGAAAAGCGGCTTTGCTCCGGAAGATTTCCGGGCAGCGGTGCCGGAACTGGCACAGTATCCCCATATCCGGGTCCGGGGTGTGATGGTGATCGCCCAGGCTACGGACCATGTGGAGGAGACTCGTCCGGTGTTCGCGGCCGGGTATCGGGATTTCCTGTTCCTTCGGGAGGCGCTCCACAGCGATGCGGTCAATATCCTTTCCATGGGCATGACCCATGATTACTGGATCGCCGTGGAAGAAGGAGCCAATGAAGTGCGGGTGGGTTCCGCCTTGTTCGGGGCCCGGGATTATTCGTTAAAATTCTAGACAGAAATGGTGGATCACATGAAAAAACTGAGAAAGCTTTTGGAATTCATCGGCGTGTACAACGGAGACAGCTCTGTACAGGAGGAAGAAGAGACCACGGCGAAAGAGGAAGAGGGGAAAGTCGTCCCCATGTTCGGCAGCGGTTCCGGTACTTGGCGGGAAAAAAGCTATGAAGCGGATTATGACAAACCTTACGAGAAGGCTTATGAAAAGCCCTATGACAAGGTGTTCGACAAGGATTATACCAGCCAGCCGGAAGAACCCCGGAAGGACTCTTCTTCTGCCCGGACCGGAGACAAGGTGCTTTCCATGCCGGTGAACCGGAGCCCGGTGAGTGTGGTGGTCATCGAGCCCATCGACTTCAATGATTCTCAGAAGATGGCGGATTATCTGTGCAAAAACCAGCCGGTGGTGATCAATTTCGAGGATACGGATGCGGATGTGCGGAAACGGATCATCGATTTCATCAGCGGGACCATCTATGCCTTAGATGGGACGCTGCGGAAGATCGGCCGGAATCTGCTGGTATGCGCTCCGCCCAATGTGGACATCGATACGGAGAATACCAATTTCGGGTCAGAAGGGAGCAATGATCCATGGCAACGATAAAAGAAGATTACCGGATTGTCTTCATCGGCTGCGGGGCGATGGGGGAAGCCATCCTGAAAGGCATCCTGAAGGGCGGCCTGGTGAAGAAGGAGCAAGTGACAGCTGCCGTTCCCACGGCCAAACGGCAGACCTACCTAAAGGAAACCTACGGGATTTCTGTAACTGGTGACAACAGCGCTGCGGTGAAAGAGGCGGACCTGGTGATCCTGGCGGTGAAGCCCCAGATGGCCAAAGCAGCGGTGGACCGGACTGTGGTGGAAGCCCTGCCGGAAAAAGCGGATATCCTTTCTATCATGGGCAGCTATGATCTGGCCATGCTCCATGCTCTGGTGCCGGGCCATCCGGTGATCCGTTCCATGCCCAACACCCCGCTGGCTGTGGGGATGGGGATGACGGCCCTGACGGCGGATGATCAGGTAGAGGAAGAGACCCTGGAACTGGCAGAAGCCATTTTCCAATCCTGCGGAGAAACGGTCCGGGTAGACGAAAAAGCCATGGAAGCCATCACGGCCATCAGTGGCTGCGGTCCTGGGTATTTCTTCGTGGTGATGGATGCCTTGGCCGATGCGGGAGTCATGGCAGGCCTGCCCCGTGCCCTGGCCATCAAACTGGCAGCCCAGACCATGGCCGGAAGCGGCGTCATGGGCCTTACCACAGGGCTCCATCCGGCCCAGCTCAGGGACCAAGTGACCAGCCCTGGGGGCACCACCATCGCGGGGATCAAGGCCCTGGAAAATCATGGAGTGAGAGGAGCGTTTTACGATGCGGTACAGGCCGTCCTGGACCGGAGCGCCGCATTGAAGAAATAATATGGCAAATACCACGCAACAACGGGAAACAGTATTACGGTATTTCAAGGCCAGCGGGGATGCAGAACTGGCGGCCCAGCTGCTGGACCTGGCAGAAGGGGCCCGGAAGAGCCGACGGTTCAAGGTGTCCGGCTTCCTGGATCCTCATGGCCAGAACGTGGCAGAGATCGTAGCGGCCAACTTCCCCCAGGTACGTCTCCAGCTGGGGGGCGGGTTCCAGAACGCAGAACGGCAGAAAGCGGCCTTCATTGCGGAAGATTTCTACGGCCAGCCGGATTTTGCCATTACGGCCCTGGAAGTGCTCTGGGACAAACGGTATTATGATATCGGCCACCGGGATGTACTGGGAGCCTTCATGGGCCTGGGCTGCAAACGGGAAATCCTGGGGGACATCGTGTTCATCGACGAAGGAGCCCAGCTGGTGGTGGATACCCCTATGGTGGATTTCGTCCTGAGCAACCTGACCAAGATCGGGGCGGCCACGGTGGAAGTGAAGGAAATCCCCCTGACGGACCTGAAGGAAAAGGAACAGAAAATCAAGCTGATTTCGGCGACGGTAGCGGCTCTGCGGCTGGATGCGGTGGCAGCCAGCGGTTATGGGGTATCCCGGAGCCGGATGGCAGATGAAATCAAGGGGCAGAACGTGAAGCTGAATTGGCAGGATGCCAAGAGCCCGTCCCAGACGGTAAAAGAAGGAGATGTGATCTCTTTCCGGTCCCGGGGCAGGGTGGAACTGGCGGAAGTCCGGGGGACCACCAAAAAAGGACGGTATGCCATTACGCTGAAACGATATATATAAGGAAGGAACGCCATCATGATTTTGCTGATTCGACATGGGGAAGCCGATCATCATGTAAAAGAACTGACGGGTGGCTGGACGGATTCAGCCCTGACGGTGCGGGGGAAACGGCAGTTCCAGCAGCTGGCAGACCGACTGGCCTGGGATTTTTCCGGCCGGAATCTGCCCCGGATCGTTTCCAGCGACCTCCAGCGGGCCCGGATGGGAGCGGAGATCATCGCCCGGGAGCTGGGGGTGGACAAAGTGGAGTGTTTTGCCTTCCTGCGGGAAAAGAACAATGGGAAGGCGGCCGGCCTGAGCCAAAAAGAAGCCCGGATGTTTTACCATCCTCCGGTGACGGGCCGGGAACTGGACCATGTGAACTACGATGGAGGGGAGACGCGGCGGTCTTTTTATGAACGGACCGTCCGGGGCTTCCGGGAGCTGGAAGACCGGGAGCAAGATCTGATCGTGGTGTCTCATAAGGGGACCATCCAGAATATCCTCTTTGACTGGCTGGGCCTGAGTATCGACGAAGTGGCGGACAAGAAGGTTTCCTTCGACATCCGGCCGGCGTCCTTGACCATCCTGGGAATCAACAAATGGGGCGAACATGCAGTGTTCGCCCTCAATGATACCTCCTACCTATGGAAACAGGGACCTGTAGGGATTTTCCGGTATCCGTACGGGGAGTGAAAGAAGGGAGCTGCTGCATGGACGGCGGCTCTTTTTTTTGAAATCTAATAAAATAATAATTATTATCTATTGCGAAAATTTTGAATCAATAGTATAATACAGCTAGAAAGAAAATCCAGCTTTGCCTGGCTGATCAAGGAGGTATTGCCATGAATATCGTTGTATTGCTGAAACAGGTTCCGGCCGTTTCCGATATCCAGCTTTCCCGGGATAACAATCTGGTCCGGGTGGGAGCTCCTTCCATGCTGAATCCTGTGGATCTCCATGCTCTGGAGGCAGCTCTGGCCCTGAAGGATCAGGAAGGAGGCACGGTGACACTTCTGACCATGGGGACGGCCCTGGCCAGTGATATCCTCCGGGAAGGGATTGCCCTGGGCGCGGACAAGGGTATCCTGCTCTCCGATGAACGGATGGCTGGCTCCGATACCTTAGCTACGGGACAGATCCTGGCGTCGGCCTTGGCCAAACTGGGGCCTTTGGATCTGGTGCTGGCGGGCAAACGGTCCACAGATGGGGATACCGGGCAGATTCCTCCGGCCCTGGCTCAGCGACTTGGCATGACCCTGCTTTCTTATACAGATGAACTGGAAGTGAAGGAGGGCCAGGTCACCATCCGCCGGCTCAATCGGGGCGGCGTAGAGACACTCCAGGCTGCCCTCCCAGCGGTGATATCAGTCACGGAAAAATGCGGGAATCCCCGGACGCCCGGGATCCGGGGAAAAATGGCTGCCAAAAAGGCCGTATTCCCTGTGTGGCGTCTGGAGGACATCGATCTGGCCCCGGAAAAAGCGGGGAAGGCCGGCTCTGCCACCCGGGTAACGGAACTGTTCGCACCGGAACCCCAGCCGGTAGGGACCATGATCCAGGGGGCTACCCCGGCGGAAGCTGCAGCCAACCTGGTGGGCGAACTGCGGAAGAAGAACCTGCTGTAAGGAGGAAGGAATCATGGAATGGAAAAACAATATCGGAGTCTATCTGGAAGCCTCTGGCGGCAGGCTCACTTCCCTCAGCGTTGAACTCCTGGGCAAGGCCCGTCAGCTGGCCGCTGCTCGGCCCAACCAGGTACTGGGGATCTTAGCGGGAGACAACCTGGAAAGCGCGGCCCAGGAAGCCATCGCCTATGGAGCTGATGGGGTGGCCCTGCTCCAGGCTCCTTATCTGGGTACTTTCGATGCCGGGCTCTATACGGAAGCTGTGGCCAAAGCCCTGAGCCTGTATACCCCCAGCGTCCTGTTCATCGGAGCCTCTCCCAATGGCCGTGATCTGGGAGGCCGGCTGTCTGCTCGGCTGGATGCGGGGTTGGTGGCCGACTGTATCGATGTGCGCTACGAAGGGGACGACGATACCCTTACCTGGATCCGGCCTGCCTATACGGGCAAGCTGTTCGTGAAGATCCAGACCACCACCCGGCCTCAGCTGGGTACGGTCAGCGATAAGATCTTCCACGGCAATCCCAAAGATGGATCCCGGAAGGGGGAAATCTTCCCGGTGCCTCTGGAGAGTGCAGGAACAGCACCGGCTGTGAAGGTGCTGGATTTCACGCACCTGGAACAGCTGAAAGAAGTGCTGGACCTGGATACGGCCGACATCGTGGTGGGAGCCGGACGGGGCGTCCAGAACGAAGAAGGGATGCGGGAAGTCCAATCTTTCGCCAAACGGATCGGAGCGGCCTTCGGGGTCTCCAAGCCTTTGGTAGATGCGGGCTGGGCACCCTATGAATGGCAGGTAGGTGTCACCGGCAAAAAGATTGCGCCCAAGATCTATATCGCCCTGGGGATTTCCGGGGCCATCCAGCACAAACTGGGCATCCAGGAGGCGGGGCTGATCGTCGCCGTGAATAAGAGTCCCGATGCTCCCATTTTCCAATTTGCCCATTACGGTATCGTGGGAGATCTGTTCGATGTAATGCCGGAACTGGAAAAACTGCTGAAAAAGGAATGAAACAGCCCTTGACAAATCCTATCAACCTCCTATAATTAATCGTGCGAGATACCCATACGAGGTATAGGGTACCCCAGCAGGAGGTCCAATATGGTAAAAATGATTGTCGGCGTCGAAGGTATGGCCTGTGGAATGTGTGAATCCCACATCAATGATGCCATCCGCAATGCGTTCCCTGTGGGTTCTGTTTCATCCTCCCGTTCCAAAAAGAAAACGAATATCATTGCCAAAGAACCCATTGGGGAAGACAGGGTCCGCAAGGTCATCGAACAGACCGGGTACCAGGTTACCAGCTATAAAGTGGAACCCTATGAAAAGAAAAAGGGATTCCTGGCCCGGCTCTTCGGCTGATACTGGAGAATTATGAGAAGAAAAGAAAATTTTGCCGGGTCTCTTCCCGGTACGGGCCGGAGTCTGGTGGCCTTTCCGGATACCTATGTGGTGTTGGATCTGGAAACCACCGGGCTGGACCCGGAACGGGACCAGATCATCGAGATCGGGGCCCTGGAAGTGGTCCAGGGGAAGCGGGGGAGGACTTTTTCTACCCTGATCCAGACCCGGACGGCGCTGGAAGGCCAGTACGTTTCTCCCTTCATCACCCAGCTTACCGGCATCACCAATGAAATGCTGGCCGCTGCTCCCCAGCCCCGGCAAGCCCTGGAAGCCTTCGGGAAATTCCTGGGCAGCCGGGTTGCGGTGGGCTACAATGTGGGTTTTGATATGGGGTTCCTCCAGCAGCAGTTCCAGGAACAGCTGTTCCTGCCCCTGGCCAATGATTGGGTGGATCTGCTGCCCATGGCCCAGACCTTGTTTCCCCTGTGGCCCCATCATCGGCTGAACAATCTGGCCGCCTGGTACCATGTGGTGAACCCGGAGGCCCATCGCGCCCTCAGCGATGTGGAGACTACGGAAGCCTGTTTCCAGAAGCTGAAGCAGGACGTAAGGCGCCAGTATCCTTCTCCTGAGACATTCCTGGAAGAAGTGCGGAAGAAGATCCAGGGAAAAGGAGAAGGGGAACAGTTGAGTCTGTGGTAAAAAAGAAGGAGCTGTTACACGTTCTGTGCAGCAGCTCCTTCTTTTTTCTTACTTCACAAATAATCCATCCACATCCACTTTCTTTTCCATCATTCCTGATGCAACCAGGAAATCCTGGGTCTTTTTCAGAGAAGCGATGGCTTCTGGCGTGATGTTCATGCTGAAGTCATAGAGAGGATACATTTCCTTGACGGCTTCCGGCTTCAGTTCTGTGGCTTTGGCTGTCATTTCCAGGGCTTTGTCCGGATTCTTCTTCATGAAGTCCAAGGTTTCTTTCTGGACGGAAAGGAAGGTATCCACTAGGTCTTTGTGTTCTTTATAGAACTTGCCGCTGACGGCGGTGACGGTCAGACCGGAAACCAGGCCATCCCCGGTTGTGACCACGTGCATGCCCTTCTTTTCCACGTTGTAGGCCAGGGGTCCGGCCAGGAGGGCACAGTCGGCGCTGCCGTTTTCCAGGGCGGAGGCGGCAGCCGGCAGGCCCATGGAAACAAATTTCACATCCTTCATGGAAAGGCCGGCCTTCTGGAGGTAGGCAGCCAGCAGTTCGTGGAGGATGGTACCCTTGGGGCCGGCAATGGTCTTGCCCTTCAGGTCAGCGGCACTTTTGATGCTGCCATCCTTGGAAAACAGTTTGAAGGCTTTGGGAGCCTGGGAATACAAGCTGACGATCTTGATGTCGTTGCCGTTGGCGGCACTCAGGAGCACGGAAGAACCACCCACGCAGTTCAGGAACTGGATGTCTCCGCTGGCCAGGGCTGCAGTCTGGTCGGCCCCGGAAGTGATGGTTGAGTAGGAAGCGGTGACCTTCTTTTCTTTGAATTTCTTTTCAAAGCTCTGGTTGGCCTTTTCCACGATGGAAGGCACATTGAGGGGAGCCTGGACATAGGTGATGCTTACCTTGTCCATTTTGGGAGCAGCTGCTTTCTGGGCAGTTTTGTCGCTGCCGCACCCGGCAGCCAGGGCTCCGACGGTCAAGGCACAGCAAGCTAGCACAACAGAGAGTTTTTTCTTCAATGACATTTTAACAGATCCTTTCATATAATAAAAATTTGATGATTAGCCGTTGACAGTTGACAGCAGCTCTTACGCCAGTTCCTCTAGCAGTCTTTTTTTCGCTTCGATCAGGCCGGGAGAGAGCAGATCCCGTTTTCCCGGAGGCAGGTGTTCTTCCAGGGCAATCTTCCCTTCTTTCAAAATCAGCAGCCGGTCGCCCAGGGTCAGGGCTTCGTCCACATTGTGGGTCACCAGGACGGTTCCCATGGAGAGCTCCTGCTGCATGGAACGGAGTTCCTGCTGGAGCTGGGCCCGGGTAAAGTAGTCCAGGGCCGCAAAGGGCTCATCCATGAGGATCAGGCCACTGTGCATGGCTAGGGTCCGGGCCAGGGAAGCCCGCTGCTGCATCCCGCCGGAAAGCTGGGACGGGTATTGGTCTGCGGCTTCCGTCAGCTGCACCAGCTGCAGCCAGTGGTCCGCCTCCCGGGGGCTGCTTCCCGGAGGCAGGCCTAAAGCCACATTCTCCCGGCAGGTGAGCCAGGGGAAGAGCCGGGCTTCCTGGAACATCATCCCCAGCTTCAGCTCGGCAGGACGGCTGACCGTTCCGGTATCCGGCTGTTCCAGCCCGGCTAGGAGACGGAGCAGGGTGGTCTTTCCGCAGCCGCTCTTTCCCAGGATCACGGTACATTCCCGGGGATGGAGGGTCAGGGATAGGTCCCGGAGCACTGTCCGGCTGCCGTAGGTTTTAGTGATATGGTCCAGTATCAATGCATCCAATACAGTGCCTTCCTTTCCAAAAGGACGAAGAACCCATCCAATATCAGCCCCAGGGCTCCGATGGTCAGGATCCCGATGATCACCTTGTCGCTGCGGCTCATGGCCTGGGCATCCAGGATGAGGAAGCCCAAGCCGCTGTCAGCGGCAATCATTTCCGCCCCGATGATGGCCCGGAGGCTGTAGCCCATGCCGATCCGGAGCCCGGTGAGGATCCCAGGAAGAGCTGCGGGCAGCCGGATCTTCCAGAGGGATTTCCAGGGTGAGAAGCCCAGCATCTGCCCCACTTCTAGCAGTTTCCGGTCGCAGCGGCGGAAACCATCATCCATGTTCAGGTACATGGGGAAAAAGGACGCCAGGACGATGATGATGGTCTTGGGCAGTTCTCCGATGCCGAACCAGAGGATCAGCAGAGGAATCAGGGACAGGGGCGGCACATGGCGGAATACTTCCAGGAGGCCGCTGTACCCGTTCCGGAGCCGGGGAAAGAGCAGGTTCAGGCTGCTGAGCAGGCAGCTGGCCAAAAAAGCCCAGAGAAAACCCCATAGGATCCGCTGGAGGCTGATTCGGATATGCCGGAACAATTCCCCGTTCTGCAGCATATGGAGCAGGGTGCCCCAGACCCGGGCAGGAGAGGGCAGGATGTAGCTGCTCCAGAACCCCTGGGCAGCCGCATACTCCCAAAGGAGGAAAACCACCAGGAAGGGCAGGAAAAAATGCAGTTTATCCTTCATGGTTCTCATGGCCCGGAGTGACTTTGGCATAGGCCGTCTTGGAAGAGACTCCTTTCAGTTTGCCGATCTTCCCTGAGAGATTGCTGATGATATCCTGGGGGGCATCCACCACCACGCTGATGATGTGGATGTTCCGGGCATGATAGGGAATCCCCATCCGACCGATCACATAGGGGCCGAAATCGTGGAGGATGGCATTCAGTTCTTCCACCGCATCCGGGTCTTCCACGATGATCCCTAAAATCGCCACACGTGTTTCTTCCATAAAAAGACCTCCTTTGGCCAGTGACTAGTGACTAGTGACAGGGGGATGTTGCATGCGCAACATCCCCCTTTTCATTCCGTCCATCTTCCATCGCAAGGGATCTTTTGATGTGA
>SFHH01000064.1 GCA_004555735.1 Acidaminococcus fermentans | reverse complement strand
CCGGCTGGAGATTGATCACCAGACCATTTTCCCCATCGTAAGGATCCGTATACTGCATGGGTTCTTCTACATCGATATCCACCCCGCCGATGGCATCCACCAGCTTGATGAATCCCTGGAAATCCACCAGCACATAGTTATTGATCTGGATCCCCAGGAAATTTTCCAGAGTCTTCCGGCTCAGTTCCTGGCCTCCGTAGGCATAGGCATGGTTCACCTTGTCCCAGCCGTGGCCGGGAATAGGGACCAGGGTATCCCGGGGCACTGATAAAAGAGCCGCCTGGTTCCGGGAAGTATCCAACATGGTGACAAAAAGGGTATCCGAACGGCCGGTATCCCCGCTCCGCCGGTCCACTCCCAAGACCATGATGTTCCGTTTACCATGGAGCTGGGCCACTTGGGCAGGGCGTTCTGGTTTTTCCGGACGCAGGAGGAAAAAGCCTGCAATAGCTACCAAAAAAGCTGTGATGCCTGCAATGAGCACTTTATATTTTGCCAGCATGATGGATCTCCTTTAAACGTTACATTTCGTCGTTTTTTCTTTTCCCTCCTTTATTATACCGTAAAAAAGAATTGGATGCATCAAGAAAAGGGGGTGTTGCCCGTTGCGTGCAACACCCCCAGTCACGGGCCGCGGGTCGCGAGCCTGGACGTTTAAACCGTTTGTTCTTTTTTCATATGATGATGAGACAAAATCGACTGATATCTGTAAAACTGGACCTTCGGTCAGCACCAACAAGCCCGCGACTCAAGGCTCGCGACTCGTGACCCTCATCACTTCGCTTCTTCCACCGCCTCTGCCATTTCCCTGACGTACTGCTTCACTGGCTCCACGCAGTCTTTGCCGTACTGGGCGCAGAGTTTCACGATGGCGCTGCCCACGATAGCTCCGTCGCTGATTGCCGCCATTTCCTTGGCCTGTTCCGGAGTAGAGATCCCGAAGCCCACGGCAATGGGTCTGTCAGACACTTCCCGGATCTTCTCCACGATTTCCTTCAGATTGGTGGTGATCTCTTTCCGCACTCCGGTGACCCCCAGGGAAGAAACCAGGTAAATGTACCCCTGGGCTTCTCTGGCAATGCTCTGGATCCGCTGATGGGAGGTGGGGGCGATCATGGAGATGATCTCCACCCCGTATTTTTCCGCTTCCGGAGCGATGGTAGCCTTTTCTTCATAGGGCACATCGGGCACGATGACTCCGTCGATCTTCACGTCCCGGCACTGCTGGAAGAATTTTTCCCGGCCGTAGGTGAAGATAGGGTTCGCATAAGTCAGGAACACCATGGGGATCTGTGTCTTTTCCCGGACCCGGGCCAGCATGGCGAAGATGTCCTTGATTTTGGTCCCGGCTGCCAGGGCCCGGGTATCCGCCTCCAGGATCACCGGTCCTTCCGCAGTAGGATCAGAAAAAGGGATGCCGATTTCAATGAGGCCGGCCCCCGCTTCTTCCATGGCATAGATCAGTTTTTCCGTGGTGGCCAGGTCCGGATCCCCGGCGGTAATGAAGGGAATGAACAGCTTCCCCTGTTTCTTGAATGCATCAGTAATCCTAGTCATGCAGGTCAACCCCCTTGTATCTGGCAATAGCAGCCACGTCCTTGTCCCCCCGGCCAGACAGATTCACTACGATGATCTTGTCCTTGGGCAGGGTGGGTGCCAGTTTCATGGCATAGGCCACGGCATGGGCACTTTCAATGGCGGGAATGATCCCTTCCGTCCGGGACAGATATTCGAAAGCCTCCACGGATTCATCATCAGTGATGGGCACATACTGGGCCCGGCCGGTGTCATACAGATTGGCGTGTTCCGGTCCGATGCCCGGGTAATCCAGTCCGGCGGAAATGGAATACACCGGGGCGATCTGCCCATCTTCATCCTGGAGGAAATAGGATTCCATCCCGTGGAAGATCCCCGGTTTCCCCCGGGCGATGGTGGCGGCGGTTTCCGCCGTGTTGACGCCACGGCCGGCCGCTTCCACCCCGATCAGCTGGACCTCTTTATCCGGGATGAAATCGTAGAACAGGCCGATGGCATTGCTGCCGCCCCCTACGCAGGCCATGACCACATCGGGCAGCCGGCCTTCCTTTTCCAGCATTTGGGCCTTCACTTCTTCCCCGATGACCTTCTGGAAATCACGGACGATGGTGGGATAGGGATGAGGCCCCATGCAGGATCCCAACACATAGAAGGTGTCTTCCACATTGGTGCACCAATCCCGCATGGCCTCGCTGACCGCGTCCTTCAGGGTGCCAGTGCCCGTGGTCACAGGGACCACTTTGGCTCCCAAGAGTTCCATCCGGTACACGTTCAGGGCCTGGCGGATGGTGTCTTCCTTGCCCATGTACACTTCACATTCCAGTCCCATCAAGGCTGCCACCGTAGCCGTAGCCACACCGTGCTGGCCGGCGCCAGTTTCCGCGATGACCCGTTTCTTCCCCATTTTTTTAGCCAGCAGGCACTGTCCCAAGGCATTGTTGATCTTGTGGGCCCCGGTATGGTTCAGGTCTTCCCGTTTCAGGTAAATCTTGGCGCCGCCCAGGTCCTTGGTCATTTTTTCCGCATAGTACAGCAGGCTGGGCCGGTTGGCATAGTCATGGTACAGGGTCCGGAGTTCCTGGAGGAATTCCGGATCGTCCTTGAAACGGTTGTAGGCTTCTTCCAGCTGCAGCACTGCGTTCATCAGGGTTTCCGATACATACTGGCCGCCGTGTCTGCCAAATCTTCCTTTGCTCATGGTTTTTCCTCTTTTCTTACAGCGCTTACGAAAGCGCGGATCTTGTTTTCGTCTTTTATCCCAGCGGTCTCGATGCCGCTGCTGGTGTCCACCCCGTAGGGCCGCACCTGTTCAATGGCTGCCTTCACATTTTCCGGATCCAGTCCCCCTGCCAAGAAAAAAGGTTTGGGGAACCGGACCTGCCGGAGCAGGCTGTGGTCGAAGGTCCGTCCCACCCCGCCAAAAGCGTTCCCGGAAAACGTGTCCAGCAGGAAATAATCACAGTCAAACCGATCCAGATCCCGGAGGCTTTCCGGCCCCCGGACCCGGAGCACCCGGATGATAGGAGATTTCGTCCGCCATCGGAGTTCTTTTACATAAGCTTCCTCTTCGTCCCCATGGAGCTGGATCAGCTGGATGATGCCCCGGTTGGCCAGGGCCGCCACTTCTTCCACAGGAGCCTTCACAAAGACCCCCACCGCGGCAATGGCCGGATCCAGTTGCCGGCGGAGGACTTCCGCCTGATCCGCCGTCACCTGCCGTTTCCCGGGGGCGAACACGAAGCCGGCGTAGTCCGGTCTGGCCCGGTTCACCATGGTCACATCTTCCAGCCGCCGGAGCCCGCAGAGCTTGATTTTCGTCACAGGATCTCACCCCGCAGTTCCGCCAGGGCAGCTTTCATATCCGAGCTCCGCATCAAGGTTTCCCCGATCAGCACCCCGTTGACTCCCGCCTGTTCCAGAGCTGCAGTCTGCTGCCGGCTTCTGATGCCGCTTTCTGCCACAAAAGGGATATCCGCTGGTACCAGGGATCGGAGCCGGAGACTGTTGCCGATGTCCACGGTGAAATCCTTCAGGTTCCGATTGTTCACCCCGATGACCCGTGCCCCGGACCGAAGAACCCGTTCCACTTCTTCTTCATCATGGGCTTCTACCAGGGCATCCATACCCAGGCTTTCTGCTATCAGCCGGTATTCCTCCAGCTGGCTGTCGCTGAGGATGGCAGCGATCAGCAGGATGGCATCGGCCCCCAGGGTCCTGGCCTGGTACACCATATATTCATCGATGGTGAAGTCCTTCCGGAGCAGGGGCGTTGCCACCGCCTGGCGGATTTCCCGGAGATACCGGTCGCTGCCCAGGAAATAATCCGTTTCCGTCAGGACGGAAATGGCGGCGGCTCCCAGGGCTTCATACTGCCGGGCAATGGCCATATAGGGGAAATCCGGGGCGATGAGCCCTTTGGAAGGCGATGCTTTCTTCACTTCGGTAATGAAGTTCAGTCCAGGATTTTCCAGAACCTTCCGGAAGCAGCCGGACCGTTCCCGGGGCAGGGCTTCTGCTTCCCGCCGGAGGGTGAAGGGATCCTTTTCCTTTTTCTGTTTTTCCACCCGCTGCCGGGTGGCTTCTGCTAGGATATCCAGGATCATGTTCTGCACCTTCCGCTTATACGTTGCTGATCTGGATGACTTTTTCCAGGGCCGCCAGGGCTTTGCCGCTGTCAATGAGCTCCCCGGCCAGCTTCACCCCGCCAGCAATGGTATCTGCTTTCCCTGCCACGAACAGGCCGGCTCCTGCATTCAGCAGCACCGCATTCCGCTTGGTTCCCTGAAGTTTCCCGGAGAGGATGTCCCGGGTGATCCGGGCATTTTCTTCCGGTGCGCCCCCGACCAGGTCTCCTTTTTTTCCGGGGACCAGACCGAAATCTTCCGGCCGGATCACCGAAGACCGGTAATATCCGTCTCGGAGTTCACAGAGGGTAGTGGGCCCGTTGGGAGAGATTTCGTCCAGTTTTTCCTGCCCGTAGGCCACCAGGCCCCGCTTCACCCCCAGGGAGCACAGCACCTTGGCCAAAGGTTCCACCAGGTATCCATCATAGACTCCCAGGAGGAACATTTCCGGTTTGGCCGGATTGGTGAGAGGCCCCAGGATGTTGAACACCGTCCGGAACCCCAGTTCCTTCCGGATGGGGCCCACATACTTCATAGCCGCATGGTATTTCTGGGCGAACAGGAAGCAGAAATTGGTTTCTTGCAGCATCTTCAGGGCCAGGTCCGGATCCTGCTGGATGTTCACCCCCAGGGCTTCCAGACAGTCCGCGGTACCGCACAGGGAAGAAGCGGCCCGGTTCCCATGTTTGGCCACCTTCACCCCGCCAGCGGCCAGCACCATAGCGGAAGTGGTGGAAATGTTGAAGGAATGGGCTCCGTCCCCTCCAGTCCCTACGATTTCCATGACTTCCATGCCAGGATGGGGCACGGGAGTCGCCAGGGACCGCATGGCTTCCGCACAGCCAGAGATCTCATCGATGGTCTCCGCTTTGGTGCTCTTGGTGGAAAGGGCCGCCAGGAAGGCTGCATTCTGGGTGGCTGTAGTCTTGCCTCCCATGATTTCCAGCATCACTTCTTTGGCTTCGTTATAGGTCAGGTCCCCTTTGTTGACCAGTTTGATGATGGCTTCTTTGATCATGATGATTGCCTCGCTTTCATGCTTTCTCTATTTTCAGATCCAGGAAATTCCGGATGATGGCCATGCCTTCCGGTGTCAGGATAGATTCCGGATGGAATTGGAGTCCATAGATGGGATATTCCCGGTGTTCCACCGACATCACTTCTCCGTCCGCCGTAGTGGCGGTAGCTTTCAATACTTCAGGCATCGTATCCGGATCGATGGACAGGGAATGGTACCGGCCCACCAGGATCTGCTTCGACAGGCCCTTGAACAAAGGAGAGGTCCAGTCCAGTGTCACTGTGGACTGCTTCCCGTGCATCAGCTGCCGGGCGTAGGTCACAGTCCCTCCGAACACTTCTCCGATGGCCTGATGGCCCAAGCACACTCCCAGGATGGGAAATTCCCCTTTCAGCTCCCGGAGGGCCGGTTCACAGACCCCTGCATCGCAGGGCCGGCCAGGCCCCGGGGACAGAATCAGATGGTTGGGATGGAGTTTCCGGATGCCATCCACTGTAATGGCATCGTTCCGGACCACCCGGATGTCCGGGTTCAGCGTACCCATGTATTGATACAGATTATAGGTGAAGCTGTCGTAGTTGTCGATGATCAGTTCCATGTTATGCCTCCGTGGTTGCTTCCAGCGCCTGCCGTACGGCCGCTGCCTTGTTGATGGTTTCCATGAATTCATCCTCCACTTTGGAGTCGGCCACAATGCCGCTGCCGGTCTGGAAGGAAACCGTATCTCCGTATTTCACAGCGGTACGGATCACAATGCAGATGTCCATGTTCCCGGCAAAATCCAGGTAGCCCATGCCCCCTCCGTAAGGCCCCCGCCGTTCCGGTTCCAGTCCGTCCAGGATTTCACAGGCCCGGACTTTCGGCGCCCCGGAAAGGGTCCCGGCCGGGAAAGCGGCACACAAGGTATCGATGGCGTCCTTGTCTTCCTTCAGGGTACCGGTGACCCGGGTGGTCATATGCATCACATGGGAGAATTTCTTCACCAGCAGGTGGTCATGGACCTTCACAGACCCGAATTCCGCCACCTTACCCACATCGTTCCGGGCCAAATCCACCAGCATATTGTGTTCCGCCAGCTCCTTGGGATCCGTCTGCATATCCCGTTCCAGGGCATTGTCCTCCTCTTCCGTCCGGCCTCTTCGCCGGGTACCGGCAATGGGCATGGAAGTGATTTCCCGTCCCTGGACCTTGATCAGGGTTTCTGGAGAGGATCCGGCGATTTCCACCTTGTCGTTCTTCAGCAGTACCATGTACTGGGAAGGATTGGTGGTCCGGAGGATCCGGTACATGTTGAACAGATCCTGGTCATAGGAAGCGGAGAACCGCTGGGAATACACCGCCTGGAAAATATCTCCCTGACGGATGTGTTCCTTGATTTTTTCAACATTTTCTGCATAGGTCTCTTTATCCTGGTTGCTGGTGATTTCGCCCAGCTGGGCCGGAGTGAATTCCGGAGGAGCCACCGGCTGGCGGACCAGAGCTTCCATGGCATCCAGGTTCTTCTGAGCTTTGGCGTAGTTCCCTTCCAAATCGTCGGTCTTGATGTTCACGATCAGGTACATTTTCTGGAGCACCCGGTCGAAAGCGATCACTTTGTCGAAGAGCATCAGGTTGAAATCCGGAAAGGCCGTGGCTTTGGCCGGGTTGAAATGGAGGCTGGGCTCACAGTACTGGAAGAAATCGTAGGAGAAGTACCCCACGAACCCTCCCGTAAAGGGCGGCAATCCAGGGATCGTGGGCACCCGATAAGCCTTCAGGATGGACCGGAGAGCTTCCAGGGGCTGTTTGGGATCCACTGGGATCTGGCTACCGGCAAATTCCACCTGGGTGCCCTGGTCCTTGGCCCGGAGCCGGGCAATGGGATCAAATCCGATGAAAGAATACCGGCCGACCTGGTCATTCTGTTCCAGGCTTTCCAGCAGGAAATACCGGCTGCTTTCCTTCCGCACCAGGCTCACCAGGCCGATGGGAGTAGCCGTGTCCGCCAGGATTTCCCGGACCACCGGCACCGCCGCATATCCTTGGGCCAGGGCTTTGATTTCTTCCAGACTCTGTTGTTTCATTTCTGTTCCTCCTCACTGCTAAAAGAAAAGTATCCGGGCTGATCATTCCACCCGGATACCTGGATTGCAAAACCTATCGCTGCAATAAAAAACACCTGTCCTCCTACAAGGACAGGTGTCATAACCTGCGGTACCACCCTGTAATGGAGCCGGAGCTCCACACCTCAAGCAGAATGCCAACACATTCCTCACCGGTAACGTCGGTGCTGCGTCGCGGGATACTTTCCGAAGATTTCATCGCGCCCTCAGTGGTCCATTTGTCAGACTGCCACGATCCGGCTCTCAGCTTCCCGGACTCTCTGTGCGCACATCTTCTGGCGTTATCTCCACCTCAAAGGTTTCTGGTTCATATTGAATTGATGGTTGTATAGTAGCACTGACGGAATTGCTTGTCAACCATTTTTCCTAAAAAGTGTAAATTTGTAACTTTTTGTATCTCTTTTAACACTTTTCCGGACTTTTGTTGTCCTGTACACTACTCTTTCTCATATACGTCAGCGTATTCCGGTTTCCGGTCAAACTGGACCCGGGCATAGGAGCACTGGGGGATGATCTTCACCCCGGCTTCCCGGGCCATCTCCGCCACCGCCCGGACCAGTTTCCCGGCCAGACCCTGGCCTCCGTACCGGGGATCCACAATGGTGTGGTCCAGGGTCCACACCCCGGGCCGAGTCACCACATACGTACATTTTCCGATTTCTTCCGCCCCATCATACAGGGCCGCCCGGAAGGTTTCCGGTTCCTTTACAAGACGGATGGTTTCCATGTTTTTTCTCCTTTCAAGGCCTGGCCGCTGACAGCTTTTTTCTACTCCTCCACCGTCACCTTCATCCCCACCTTCACATAGTGCTTCAGTTTTTGCAGATCTTCGTTGTTCATCCGGATGCAGCCTTCGGAGGCACGGGTGCCGATGGAGGCTGGATCATGGGTGCCGTGGATGCCGATACCGTCCCACTTTCCCTTGCTCAGGCTCCGGGTATCCAGGCTGATGAACCAAGGCCCGTAGGCGTGCTGGATCACCCCTTTGCCGTCGTGGAAATCATGGGACCAGCTGGAGGCATCGATGATTTCATCCACCGGGAAAGTTCCCTCCGGTGTCTTCATATCCCCGCTCACCTGCTTCTGTCCGGGGTTTTTCCCCAGGGCTACCGGCCATTTGGCCACTGGATCTCCATGATCCAGGAGAACCAGGGTGAACTCCCCTTTTTTGATCAGCAGGGAGTAGTCATGAGGCTCAGGGGTCTGGCGTACTTCCCCAGTGACAGCGGTCTCTGTCGAGGGCTCGGCTGCCTTCTCCGCCTGCTGGCCGCTCCGGCAGCCTTTCATAGCGAATCCCACCGCCAGCACCAGGACCAGGAGGAAAAAGACACCCCAAGACGGTCCCTTCCATCTCCGCTTTTGGTAAGCGTCATGATATCTTCCCATGGTCCCCTCCCTTTCTGCAGCCGGTTACAGACGCCGGCAGAACTGGACCGAAACGTACCCGGTCTGTCCGTTGTCCCGTTTCACTTGATACCAGTTGTTCTTCCGTCCGGTGATTTCCACCTTTTCTCCTTCATCGAAGTAGTCCACAATATCCGTATTGGTTCCGGCGCCGGCCCGGAGCCGCACATCGGTACCGGTGATCTTTCCATAAGATTTATCGGCATCCTTCTGGACTTTCTCTCCCTGGTCAGCAGTCTTGGCTTTGGACTGTTCCTTGGAAGCCAGAGTATCCTGTTTTTTCTCTTCCTGGGTCACCGGCGGTTTGGATCCAGCGGTACTTTTGGCATCCTTCTGCTGGGCAAAAAAGATCCCCCCGCCGGTTGCCAGAAGGAGCAGCAGGACCACACCGGCGATCCATTTCCCCTTTCCT
Source organism: Acidaminococcus fermentans (assembly GCA_004555735.1). Taxonomy (GTDB): domain Bacteria; phylum Bacillota; class Negativicutes; order Acidaminococcales; family Acidaminococcaceae; genus Acidaminococcus; species Acidaminococcus fermentans_A. The sequence goes on along the minus strand of SFHH01000064.1, from coordinate 1,238 downwards.
CCGCCCTGGGACGGAACTTGCTGAGGCTGAAAGGTGGCCGCGCCCTTCAGTCCAGTCGGGTTTCCACTGCTGCCTTCCTGTCCGCTGACGGCCCCGCCGGCTGGCTGCTGACCCGGAGCCGCAGGGTTCCCTACCGGAGTACCGCAGACCGGGCAGAATTTTTCCTCTTCACTGAGCTGATTCCCACAATGGGGACAATACTTAGCCATCTGTTTTTCCTCCCGCCCCTTTAGTCTGCATCCTTATCATTGATCTTGGTGGATTTGATCTGAACACTGATCAGGGTGGGGTCCTTTTGTTTCACGATCCCTACACATTTCCCCTTCACATTGACGAAATCGCCAGTCTTCAGGCTGTTGACGATGCTGGCCCGTTTAGCCGGCACATCCACCAGCACCTGATAGGTCTTGCCGCCGTTATTCTTGCTTTCCAGGGTGACGCTGTAATTCTGGGAATTGTTGAACTGCCCCTTCCACTTTACCTTGCCGGAAAGCTGGACAGTCTTGCCCTTGTATTTCTTATCTCCCGCACCTTGATCCCGGATATAATCATTGACCATTTCGTTGGATTTCACTTCGATGGGCTTACTGCTGCCCCCAAAGGCAAAGAAAAGGCCCAATATCACCACGATAGCTCCGACGATAGCCAGGATCTTCTTTTTCTTTCCATTGCCTTCGGGTGGCGCTGGAGGCATCTGGAAATTCTGGAAGCCCCTATTTCCCCCGCCGTTCTGGCCTTCCTTCACCGTTTCTGCCACCACCACTTCGGTGGAAGTTACTGGAGCCTGCTCAGGCTCGGCTGCTGATCCGGCGCCTCCCGGCGTTCCCTCCGCCGGTTTGGCTTCTTTCAGCCGGTTTCCGCATTCGGTGCAGAAATCATTGTCCGCCGGGTTCACATGGCCGCATTTGGGACATTTCACCACCGGGTCCTGTTTGGCGCCACACTGGACACAGAACAAGGCATCATCTTTCAGTTCGCAGCCGCACTGTTTGCATTTCTTAGACATAACCATATCCCTCCGTTCCGGAAACCGGCAAAGCCCGGGATTCCGTCATTTTCTTTCTGATTCTTATTATACGCAGAAAAAGGGGAATAGGAAAGAGGGTGTTGCACGTTGCGTGCAACACCCCGGTCTCATGAGCCGCATAGCGGCTCGGTCTCGGGTCTCGAGTCTCGAGCCGAATGAGAAATTTGCAAGCAAATTTTTTGAATGTACAAACCCTAATCTGCTAACGATA
>SFHH01000063.1 GCA_004555735.1 Acidaminococcus fermentans | reverse complement strand
TCTTTTTCCAGGGTCTCCACAATGGGCAAGTAATCTTGATACCGGTCCTGTTCCAGGATGGTCTGCATCTTGGAAACGATCTGTTCCCGCTGCCGTTCCAATACACTGGCATCTGTGGGCAGGGTGCCACGGATGATCTTGGTCTTGATGCTCCGTTCGATCAGTTTCAGCTGACGGAATTCCCGGGGCGTAATGAAGGTCAGGGCCACGCCGGTATTCCCAGCACGGCCGGTCCGGCCGATCCGGTGCACATAGCTTTCACTGTCACTGGGCACGTCGAAGTTCACCACATGGGTGATGTTATCGATGTCCAAGCCTCTGGCCGCCACATCCGTGGCCACCAAGATATCCACCTGGCCGCTGCGGAATTTCTTCATGACCCGGTCCCGCTGGTTCTGGCTCAGATCCCCATGGAGACCTTCGGCTTCGTAGCCTCGGGTGGCCAGGGCGATGACCAGTTCATCTACACCTTTCTTGGTCCGGCAGAAGATGATCATCTTGCAGTCATCGGTGGTATCTAGGATCCGGCACAGGCCGTCCACCTTGTCCCGGGTCTCGTAATAGTACTGGTCGATAGTAGGCGCCGTCACCACTTCTTTGTGGATGGCCACCACCTTGGGGGCCCGCATATACTTTTTGCTGATGCTCAGAATAGGACGGGGCATGGTGGCAGAAAACAGCATGGTCTGCCGTTCCGGAGGCACGTTCTTGATGATGTCTTCCATATCATCCACAAAGCCCATATCCAGCATCTCATCGGCTTCGTCCAGCACCAGGAAATTCACGTATTCCAGATCGATAGTGCCCCGGCGGATGTGGTCCAAGAGCCGGCCCGGCGTCCCGATGACCACTTGGATGCCCCGTTTCAGGCTGCGGATCTGCCGTTCGATGGGCTGGCCACCGTAGACCGGCAGCACCCGGACCCGTTTGGTCCGTCCGATCTTGCTGATCTCATCGGCCACTTGGATGCACAGTTCCCGGGTAGGGCTCATGACCAGGGCCTGGATATGCCGATCTTTTTCATTGATCTTCTGGATGATAGGGATCCCGAATGCGGCAGTTTTCCCAGTACCCGTCTGGGCCTGACCGATCAGGTCATCGCCTTCCAGTGCCAGGGGGATGGCCCCTTTCTGGATGGGGGAAGGTTCTTCGAAGCCCATTTCCTTCAGGGCAGCCAGGATCTTCCGATCCAGATGGAGATCTTCAAAAGAAGTGATCTCCTGGGTGTTTTCTGTTTGTAACGTTTCTGTCATAATTTCTCCTTCAGTCTATTGCAAGGGGAGCATCCCACGGAGTGCTCCCTCCAGGTTCCGTTTTACAGCGCTTTGACCCGGTCCATGGCCAGGGACAGTGCGTTCATGGCCGCCCGGAGTTTGATGGTGGTCCGGGCTGCCTTAAACCGGCATTCCAGGACTTTCGTTCCGTTTTTGTCTGCTGCACCGATGTACACCAGACCTACAGGCTGGGTGGGGGTTCCGCCCCCGGGGCCGGCAATGCCGGTGATGCTGATGCCCAGATCCGTTCCGATCTTTTCCCGGATCCCCTGGGCCATTTCCCGGGCCGTCTGTTCGCTGACGGCAGTGTAAGTGTCCAGGGTTTCCTGTTTCACCCCCAGCAGCCGGTGCTTCACATCATTGGTATAGGAGACCACCGAACCCATGAGATATTCCGAGCTGCCGGGGATATCGGTGACCAGGCTGGATGCCAGGCCCCCGGTGCAGGATTCGGCAAAGGCGATGGTCAGGTGCTTCTCTTTCAGCCGTTTCCCCAGGGCTTCCGAAAGGGTCTCGTAATCTACTCCATAGATATACTGTCCCAGGATGGCCCGGATCTTCTCTTCGATGGCCAAATTCATGGCCTCCGCCTTTTCCAGGGTATCGTTCTTAGCCGTGATGCGGATGATGATCTCCCCTTTGCGGGCGTACAGGGCGATGGTGGGGTTGGTCTGAGCCATGATGATGGCATCCAGTTTTTCCGCCACCATGGATTCCGTCAGTCCCCGCAGATGCAGCACCCGGGAATGGATGATTCCCTGGGCTGCATAGCTCTTCCGCAGGTAGGGCATCACCTGCCGGCTGAACACATGGGTGGTTTCCGCCGGGGGGCCCGGCAGCATAACAATCAGTTTGTGATCCGGGGTCCAGACACCCACTCCCGGTGCCGTTCCCACATCATTGTTGAAGACCACCGCCCCTTCCGGGATCATGGCCTGTTTCTTGTTGTTTTCCGTCATGACCACATGCCGGGCGGCAAAATACCGGGTCAGCTTATCCAGCCAGAAGGCGCTGGGCACCAGGGGCAGATGGAGTTTCCTGGCCACCATTTCCTTGGTGATGTCTCCCCGGGTGGGCCCCAGGCCCCCGGTGGTGATGATGATGTCCGCCCGCTCCAGGGCAATGGACAGGGCTTCCAGCAGTCGGTCCCCGTTGTCCCCGATGGTGGTCTGGTACAGCACATTGAAACCCGCATCGTTCAGGGTCCGGGACAAGTACTGGAAGCTGGTGTTCACAATATCCCCCAGCAGCAGTTCCGTACCTGTATTGATGACTTCTACGTTCACGGCTGATCACTCCTTTACGATCTGTCCCACAGCTTCGTAGGTGAAGCCCTGGCTGATCTTGACTTTCACAAAATCCCCAGGCTGGAGGTCCGCCGCTTCTTCCACATAAATCTTCCCGTCGATGTCCGGGGCTTCCGCATAGCTGCGCCCCAGGGCCAGGTTGGGATCTTCCTCATCCTTGCCTTCGATGAGCACTTCTAGGGTACGGCCTTCCCGTTCCTGCTGGATTTCTTCGGAAATCTCCGCCTGGAGACTCATCAGGGCATGGTACCGGTCCTGTTTCACTTCGTCCGGGATCTGGTTGGGCATGGCCCCGGCTTCGGTGCCGTCTTCCTGGCTGTAGGGGAACACCCCGGCACACTGAAACCGTTCTTTTTGGACAAAATCCAGCAGCTCCTGGAACTGTTCATCCGTTTCTCCTGGGAAACCCACGATGAACGTGGTCCGCAGGCAGATATCCGGCATCCTTTCACGCAGCTTGGCCAAAAGGGCTTCCACCTGTTCCCGGGTATCCCGCCGATGCATGGTATGGAGCAGGCTGTTGCTGGCGTGCTGGAGGGGCAGATCCACATAGTGGCAGACTTTGCGGCACTGGGCCATGGTCTCGATCAATTCATCCGTAAAGGAATCCGGATAGCAGTACAGTACCCGGATCCATTTCAGATCCGGCAGGGTATCCAGATCCCGCAGCAGTTCTGCCAGCCGCAGTCTGTGGTACAGATCGATGCCGTACTGGGTGGTATCCTGGGCCACCAGGATCAGTTCCCGGACACCCTGGCTCACCAGTTCCCGCGCTTCCTGGAGGATCTCTTCATAGGGACGGCTCCGGTACGGTCCCCGGATCTTAGGGATGGCGCAGTAGGAACAGCGGTTGTTGCAGCCTTCCGCGATCTTCAGGTACGCCGTGTACTGCGGGGTGGCCAGCACCCGTTTGGCTCTCTGGGTATATTTTTGCGGCGGCTTCAGCAAGGTGAAACGTTCCCCCGCTTTCACCCGGTCGATGACGCTGCCGATTTGATCATAACATTCTGTGCCGATGATGGCATCCACTTCCGGCAGGTCCGCAAACAGTTCATCCGCATACCGCTGCCCCAGACAGCCGGTCACGATCAGTTTCCGGCGGGCATCCGTCTTCTTGTATTCGGCCATCTGCAGGATCGTATTGATGGATTCTGTCTTGGCACTCTCAATGAAGCCGCAGGTGTTGACGATGATCACATCGGCATGGGTGGGATCTGAATCCACCAGGTTCTTAGGACACCCCAGGCTGACTACTCCGATTTCCAAAATATTCTCCTTCCTGTGCTCGTTACTTCGCTTTGAAGGTCCGAGTCACTACGCCCCATTCTTTGGAACCATAGGGCACTTCTTTCCCGTTGACGGTGATGACCACATCCCGGATGCTGCCGAAATTGACAGAAACGCTCTTATCTCCTTTGTACGTACGGGTAGAGCCTTTGGCCACCGTAGCCGCTTCCACCTGTCTGCCGTCAATGGTGGTCTGGGTCCAGACCGGCTTCTTATAGGTGACCACCACCGTCAGCCCGCTGCCTTTGCCCAAGGTCTTCGTATCCCCCTTGGGTTCTTCCTCTTTTTTGGGAGCTGCGGCTTCCGTTTCCTTCTTACTTTTCTCGCTTTTTTCCGAAGAATGGTCGGATTTGACCCCATCGGTGATGGTATTGGTGGTCTTCAGTTCCGGCGAAGTCTTTCCGCCGAAGACGAAATAGGCCATGACGAGGGTGAAAACAGCCAGGCAGACCACAAAGACCGTGGTGAATACCTTGAAGCTGAAAGCGGGGGCCTTGCTATCCCCGGCGGAAGTAGCACCGAATTCTTCTCCCGCTTCATCCTCGGGTACGGTTTCATAGAGATTCTCATCGATGAAATCCCGGATCCGGTCCAGCCAGCTTCCCTTGTGAGCTTTTCCGGCATCCAGGACTTCCTCCATTTGCTCCCGGTCCAAGGCCTGTTCCGTTGACTCCAGCCCTTCTTTCTGCAGGTGAGAGGGCTTTTCTTTTGGGATATCCGAAGGCTCTTCCTTGCCTTTGGGCTGTGCTCCCTGGGACGGCTGATCCTGGTGGGCCTGTGTCTTTGCTTTCCCGCTCGCCGCCTGTTTCTCCTGGTCCAGCTGCTCGGTCGGCAGCACTTTCTGCTGAGGAGGTACAAGTTTCTCTGTCTTGATAGTTTCTTTGGCTCCAGCCAGGGACGGTCTTACAGGTGCCATGATCCGGGTCGCATCCATGGACGCCTTTTCAGCAGCAGGTTCCTGCCTGGCGGCTGGGACTTTGTCCTGGTTCGGCCGGTGGGCTGCTCCATGGCCCACTGGTTCCATCTGTTTCAGGGCCGTCACCTTATCGAAAGGTTCCCCACCCGCTTCTGAGGGAGAAACCGCTTGTTTCGCCGGAACTGCCGGGGCAGCAGGTTCCCGGCGGAGGATCAGGGTGTCCGTGCTGGGAGACGGAGAAGGAATAGATTCCTCCACTGCCTTCAGGATTTTTTCCGGTTCGCTTCCGGTCCGGTATGCCTCCACCAGTCCGTTGCCGTCCAGCCCCAGATAGTTCCCATAATTGCGGAGGAAACCCCGGATAAATACATCCCCTGGGATCTTGTGGAAATCTCCCTCCTCCAAGGCAGCCAGATAAGGTTCCCGGATGCCGGTCTCTTCCGCAGCCTGCTGCAGGGTCAGCTTCCGGTTTTCCCGGTGCTGCCGTAAATAGCTTCCAATTTTATTTTTCATGGTTCGTCCTCTTTCTTAGGCGGTGGGTATCGATCGTGCCAGCCAGGGAATCCCGGCCTTCCGGCTTCAGACTCCCTCCTGCTTCAGTCCTTTGGTGAAGAACTTCTCCTTGATGGTGGTAGGGCTCATAAGGAGCGGCCTGGGTTTGCTGCCGTCCGCCGGCCCTACGATGCCCTTTTCTTCCATAGCATCCACCAGCCGGGCAGCCCTTGTATAGCCGATCCGGAACTTTCGCTGGAGCATAGAAGAGGAAGCCTGCTGGGTGGCCATGACCAGTTCCACGGCATCCTGGAACAGTTCATCCTCTTCGCTGCCTTCTTCCTTCTTCTCCTCATCCGCTCCATTGAGCTGCTGAGTGGTCACTTCCTGAGTATAGGACGTGGGGATGGCTTCTGCCTTGATGAAATCTACCACCCGGTTCAATTCGTCGTCTGCGATATACGCTCCCTGGACACGGATGGGCTTGTTGGCTCCCGTAGGGAAGAACAGCATATCCCCCCTGCCCAGGAGTTTTTCCGCTCCGCTGGCATCCAGGATGGTCCGGCTGTCGATCTGGCTGGATACGGCAAAGGCAATCCGAGAGGGGATATTGGCTTTGATGGTCCCGGTGAGTACGTCCACCGACGGCCGCTGGGTAGCCAGGATCAGGTGGATCCCGGCCGCACGGGCCTTCTGGGCCAGCCGGAGGATAGCATCTTCCACGTCCACCGCCGCTACCATCATCAAATCGGATAATTCGTCGATGATGACCACGATGAAGGGCAGTTTCTCCCCGGGCTGGACCAGGGCATTGTAATCGTCGATCTTCCGCACCTGGGTCTTGGCAAAGAGACTGTAGCGCCGTTCCATTTCCACCACCGCCCAGTGGAGGGCGGAAGCAGCCTGTTTGGGCCCGGTGACAACAGGGGTCAGCAGATGGGGGATGCCATTGTAATTGGTCAGTTCCACCACTTTCGGATCTACCAGGATCAATTTCACTTCATCCGGAGCCGCTTTGTACAGCAGGCTGCAGATGATGGTGTTGATGCATACGCTTTTCCCGGAACCGGTGGATCCGGCGATGAGCAGATGGGGCATCTTGGAAAGATCCGCTACCACCACATGGCCGGAGATGTCCTTCCCCAGACCGATGCAGAGCTTGCCCTTGGCATTCTTCACTTCCGGACAGTCCACGATGGAACGGAAAGAAACCGGTTCCGATGTCTTGGAGGGGACTTCGATGCCGATGGCCGCTTTCCCTGGGATGGGTTCGATCCGGACGCTGGAAACTGCCAGCTTCAGGGCAATGTCTTCTGACAGGTTCTGGATCTTGTTCACTTTGACCCCGGGGGCCGGTTCCAATTCATACCGGGTCACCGACGGTCCCTTGGTCACGTTCACCAGGGTGGCATTGACTCCGAAATCATGGAGGGTCTGTTCGATGGTCCCTCCCTGGGCTTCGATCTCTGCCTGGAAATTCTTCTTGTTCACCGGTTTATCCCGGTTCAAAAGATCCAGAGGAGGGAATTCGTAGGGAATGACTTCCCCCGTTTCTGCATTCTCCAGCTGGGCTGTCTGGGCTTCCCACTGGGGGTCCTCTTTAGTCCGGGCATCGTCCGCCGTGGTAATGGTGAATTTCCGGGGCGGTTCCCCCGTCCCTACCTGTTCCTTCTGGAATTTCAGGAGAGGCGCAGTACCGGCCGCCGTCACCTTCTCTTTCAGCCGTTCTGCCAGTGTCGGTTTCTTTTCCGGCTCCGGTTTCCGGTTGTAATAGCCGTCATCTTTTTCCTGGTCATAGAAAGAATCGTGATGTTTCTTCCGCCGTTCCTGGTAGTCTTCCCATTTCTGGGCTACGGTCTCCGCGCCTTCTCTCACCCCATCCTGGGCCGTGAGCAGCGGACTGCGCAAGGAGAATTTCCCGGAAAGGACCAGGGACACAAGGGCAGAAGTCACCAGGATGATCCCAGAGCCGATCCGGCCGACGGCCTTTGTGAAAACAAACACGATGGCGCCTCCCAGGAGGCCGCCACCGGTCATCAGATACTCAGGGATCAGTTCCTTTCCTTCCGGAACCTTGTGCATATGCCACAGGCTCAGGACAGAAACAAGGAACAGCAGGAGCGTAAAGAACTTCTTGGAAAACCGCAGATGCTCGTGATTCAGGATATACCCCAGGCCCAGCACCAGCACATACAGGGGAAAGAGGAAGGCCCCCATCCCCAGCGCATAGCGCAGCACCTTATTGAGGTAATCCCCGGCACTCCCTGTGGGGAGCCCGGCCAGGGCGCAGAGCATGAAGAGGGCGAAAGCCGCCAGCAGGATGCCCAAGACTTCCCGGTTAAAGGTGAATTCGATTTTCTTGTTATTTCTGCGAGTCCGTTCTTTTTTTTCCACGCTGTTCCCTTCCTGAAGATTTTTTGTCAGTCAGATCAGATTTCCATGATCAGAGGGAGGATCATGGGACGCCGTCTGGTCTTTTCGAACAAGTACCGGCTCAGGCTGTCCCGGACGGCACTCTTCAGTGCGGACCATTCGGTGATGTTGTTTTCATGACATTTATCCAGTGTGCTCAGCACCCGGTCCCGGGCCCCTTCCATCAGTTCTTCGGATTCCCGGACATAGACAAAGCCTCTGGATACGATATCCGGACCGGCTGCGATCCGGTAAGTGCTGTGGTCGATGGTCACCACTACGATGAGGATCCCATCTTGCGACAGCTGGCGGCGGTCACGGAGCACCACATTGCCCACATCTCCTACGCCCAGGCCGTCGATGAGTACCCGGCCAGCGGTGACTTTCCCGGAGATTCCGATGGAATCTCTTGTCAGGTCCACCACGGAACCATTTTCAGCGATTACGATATTTTCCTTGGGCAGGCCCAGCTGCATGGCCAGCTTCTTATGTTTCACCAGATGACGGTATTCCCCGTGGACCGGCATGAAGAACTTGGGATGGACCAGCCGGTGCATCAGTTTGATCTCTTCCTGGCTGGCGTGGCCGGATACGTGGATCCCCTGTTCCCGGCCGTAGATCACTTCTGCTCCCTGTTTGTACAGGTTGTCAATGGTCCGGGCCACACCCTTTTCGTTGCCCGGGATCGGAGTAGCGGAAATGATCACCGTATCTCCAGGCATGATGGAGACTTTCCGATGGTCGCTATTGCTCATCCGGGTCAGGGCGCTCATAGGTTCGCCCTGGCTGCCAGTGGTGATAATGGCAATCTGCCGGGGAGCATAATTCCGACATTCATCGATATCGATCAACACGCCCTGGGGCACCTTCAGATACCCCATTTCAATGGAAATGTTCACCACATTCACCATGCTCCGGCCGATGACAGCCACTTTCCGGCGGGTCATCACAGCCGCATCGATCACCTGCTGGATCCGATGGACGTTGGAAGAGAAGGTAGCGACGATGACCCGGTTCTTGGCCAGCCGGAACTGTTCGTCCAGGGTCTTGCCTACGCTCTTTTCGCTGGGCGTGTACCCGGTCCGTTCGATATTGGTGGAGTCGCTCATCAGCAAGAGGACGCCTTTGCGGCCCACTTCTGCCAGCTTGGCATAGTCCGTGACCTGGCCGTCCACCGGAGTCTGGTCGAACTTATAGTCACCGGTGTGGACGATGACCCCTACCGGTGTATGGATCGCCAGGGCAACCGCATCGGGAATGCTGTGATTGACCCGGATGAATTCCACCCGGAAGGCGCCAGCCCGGACCGTAGCCCCCGGCTTCACCATCTTGCATTTGCTGTCAGAGACGCCGTTTTCCTTCAGGCGGCCGGACAGAATCCCCAGGGTCAGGGGCGTCCCATAGACCGGCACATCAAAGTCTTTCATGACATAAGGCAGAGCCCCGATATGGTCTTCGTGGCCGTGGGTCAGGAAGATGGCCTTGAACTTGTCCTTGTTTTCCATGAGGAAAGTGGTATCGGGGATCACCAGATCGATTCCCAGCATGTCATCATCGGGGAATGCCAGGCCGGCATCCACCAGGATCATGTCATTGCCGTACACGAATGCGGTCATATTCTTGCCGATCTCTCCCAGACCGCCCAATGGGATGATGGATAATTTCTTTTGCTGCCCTTTATTGTTATTCAAAGGGGCACCTCCTTTATAATTTTGCATATTAAAAGATTGGAGTATCTTTGCGTTCCATACTCCCTTTCGAAACTATGTTTTCAATTCCCGTATCCCCTACGAATCCGAACGATGCAGTCACAGTCAGATCCTGTAGGACTAGTCTCTTGTTCACCATTATACAGGTTTGATGCGTGTTTTGCAAATGGAGTTTTGCCAATGGTCTCAGGAACTGACCTTTCTTCCATCCCTGAATTGTTCGGCACCGGGTGCTAACGGCAGGACAGGCGCCTGGAAGAACGTTTTTTCTGCATCCCGGGGAAGCCAGGGATATTTCCTCTGGAGTTCCCCCCAATGGGGCCAGAACCGCTGGAGGATCCCAGCTAAGGACTCCTGAGAAAGCCGCTCCCGGGCTACCAGGAGGCACTGGACCCCTACGCTGCTGCAGGAACGGGTCTGGTTGGGATAGGTCCCTACGGGGATGGTCACCGGCTGGTACAGGGGATAGGCGCCCAACAGGCCATCCAGTGCCTGTCCCTCCACCGGGATGAGGACCAGTCTCCGCTGCCGGGCCAGCTCTTTCAGCGCCGGATGGGGCAGGGAGGAAGTCAGGAAGGCCGCATCCACCGTCCCTTCTTTCAAGGCCCGCACTGTATCGGTGACGGACAGGTACTGGACCCGCACATCATCCTCTGTCAGGCCGGCGGCTTCCAGGATCTGCCGGGCGTTCAGGGAGGAGCCGGATCCGGCTGCCCCCACAGAAACCGTCTTTCCCTTTAGATCCTGGAGCTTGCGGATCCCGGTCAGGTCGTAGGTGATGATCTGGACTGTTTCCGGATAGAGCACCCCCACCTGCTGGAGATCGTCCAGGGCCCTGTCCTGGTATATCCCAGACCCGGTCCGGGCATACCAGGCCACGTCGCTCTGGACTAGGGCCAAATCAGCCTTTCCCTGCCGCAGGAGTTCGATATTGGCCAAGGATCCGCTGCTTTCCAAAGCCTTGAGGGATGGGGTCCGGCCATCCTGGTCCACACTGGCTGCCAGGTCATTTCCCAGGCTCCCATAACTGTCCAGGCTCTGGCTGGCAGCCAGTGTCAATTCTTTTGCGATTTTCCGCCCGCCGGGTCCTTGGCCTGCTTTCCCTCCACAGCCTGTGGTCAAGAAAAAGAGCAGGGCCAGAACCGAAAGGACGATTTTCTTCATGCCGTTCCCTCCTTGTTCTCCCTGCTCCTGTCAGCGTTGGAAATAGTCCATGGTCTTCCTGAGGCCAGCTTCCAGATCAGTGTACTCCTGCATCCCCAAGGTCTCCTTCAGAGCTTTATGGCTCAACACCGAGGCATAGATATCTCCCGGCCGTACCGGACCATACTGGACTTCCATCCGATGGCCCAGGACCTTCTCTAATACGCCGATCAGCTGATTCAGAGAGACTTCCTGGTTGGTGGATACGTTCAGGGTGGCATTGCCGGCATAGCCCACGGCCAGGCACATAGCCCGGGCGATATCCCCCGCATAGACAAAGTCCCGGGTCTGGTTCCCATCCCCGAAAATGGTCAACGGTTCCTTATGGGCGATTTTCCGGGCAAAGATGGAAATCACGCCCCCTTCGCCGGTTTCCCCTTGTCGCTCTCCATACACATTGGCGAAGCGGAAAATCACATGATGGAGGCCGGACACCTGGCTGTAGAGACGGATATAGCTTTCTCCCACGGTCTTGGACAGGCCGTAGAAGGAAGTCGGGGCCGAGACTTCTGTTTCCGTAAGGGGCAGATGCTGGTTGTCCCCGTAAATGGCCGCACTGGAAGAGAAGATGATCTGTTCCACACCGCTTTTCCGACAGCCTTCTAAGAGATGGACCAGGCCAGCCACATTCAGATCCTCATCGGCTTCCGGATGCTCCATGGAATAAGGCACCAGCGTCTGGGCAGCCAAATGGATCACCGTCTGGAATCTTTCCCGCAGCAGGAACTCTTCCAGTTCCCGGGACCGGATATCCAGCAGATGGAAAGGCACTTCTTTCGGCACATAGGCCCGCTTGCCGGTGGACAGATTGTCCAGGACGGTCACTTCACAATCCCCCTGCTCCAAAAGGGCCGGGACCACATGGGAACCGATGAACCCGGCTCCTCCTGTCACTAAGATCTTTCTCATGAATCCATTTCCCTCCGATCACGGATCTTGGTCAGAATATCCAAGCCGAAACATTTGATGGTCACAATGGCGCCAATGGTGAACGGGATGTATTCACAGAAGAACCGCCACAGGACAGCCAGCACCCCGGAGACCCCGGGAGGAAGCAGCGAATTGAACAGGACCAGGAAGCCCCCTTCGGCTACGCCGCTGCCGCCGGGGGTAGGCGTGAAATACAGCACCAGATTGATCAGGCACATCCGCCCCATGATGATATAGTACGGCAGATTGATGCCGAAAGCCTTGATGAAGACGGGCACCACCGAATAGATGAAAAGCAGGCTGATCCCCGATTCAGCGAAGGCACGGAAGACCTGGCGAGGATTGTCCTTCAGCATGAACATGGCCTGCTGGAAATCCCGGTAGCCCAAAAAAATTGCTTCCTGGACACGGGGCGAGAAACGGCGGCTGAACCGGGCCAGCCATCGTTCCAAGCGGCCGCCCATGATCAAGTGCCATAGCAGCCAGGGAGCCCCGATGAAGAACGCACACACCAGGATGATGACACTGGTGGGCATCCAGCTGACCAGTTCCGGATCAAAGAAGAACACCACCGGCATCATGAGGAACAGGAAAAGGATGGAAAAAACGGTCCGGACGATGATGATCAGGGTGGATTTGGCCACCGGCACCCCAGCCCGCTTCATGAACATGAGCATGGCGATGCCGCCTCCCCCCTGCCCCGGTGTCAGCAGAGCCAGGAAGTAGTTGCTGAAGACCGCATAGAAAATATGGGCATAGTCCATCTTCTCGCCGGAAAGCCGTGTCAGGGTGATCAGCCGGGTGGCGTCGAAAAACAGCCCTACGGACAGCACGCCCAGTGCCAGGAGGGCATAATACCATTTGAAGGTTGTCAGATATTCCAGTGCCCGTACATCGAAAGTAAAATAAACCACGCCTGCTGATACGAGGATGATTACGACAAACAATACGCACAGCATGCGGAACAGAGTTTTATTCATAGAGTATGACCTGCCAGTGATTTTATAGTTTATGGATCCAGGGAATCGATTCTCAGGCTCCCGATGGAACATCATTTCATATTATAGCATAGGAGGGAGGGAAAAAGGGAAAACAAATGATAAATTGCCCAAGGACCGCCCTCTTTACAGGGCATCATCCACCTGTGCGGTCTTTTCCTTCTCTGTCTCCGGGACCGTTTCCTGGTCCAGGAGATCTTTCGGCAGATCGGCGGGACGCACCGTCAGGCTGCGGATGGACACGTCGATATTTTTCACCGGCATGCTGGTCATCCCTTCCACCTTCAGCTTGATCTTGGTCTGGAGGCTTTTCACCACTTCATAGATGGGCGCTCCGAAGAAGAGGATGATCTCCAGGAAAATGGTCATCCCCTTGCTGGTGTCCGAAGGACGGCGCACTTTGATGGATGTGATCCGGTCCACTTCCCGGTTCTTTTTGACCACGATGCGGACGATATCGCTGACCACATAATCGGACACAGTGATTTTCCCATAATAGCTGAAAGAGGGCCGGACGATGGACTTTTCCGGCAGGGCATGGTGCTTCTTGTTCCGGGAAAACAGCCGGTGCGGCAGATCCACCAGGACCCCGGAAAGATGGGGCTTTAGTTCGATGGTGGGTACCGGCACCACATGTTTCCCTTCTTTGATCCTCGTCTCCCGGGCTTTTTTCATTTCCCGGGTGGTGGAAATGTCCTGGATATAGACCGTCTCCGAAGGAGCCGGCACCTGGAGCCGTTTACAGATGGTCCGGACCATCTTATCCGAGGTCCCGATCACCAGGAGGGTCTGGATATCGCTCTGGGCAAGGGCTTCCCGGACAGCCTGGCAATGATCCTTTTCCATAAAGATGGCCCTCTTCACTGCCTGGACCTTGTTCTGTTCCGTCTTGGCGCTGGTCCCGGCCAGGATCTTGGTTCCCTCGATCAAGAGTCCGTCATCGATGATGCCGTCACAATGGTGGTCGTGGGCCACGCCGATGGCCCGGAAACTCTTCCCGGTGCCGCTGGGTCCCACAAAGGCTACAACTTTCATGTTCAACACCTGCTTTTCAGGGAGATACGGCGCCGAGGCCGTTTACTAGGTACAAAGATCAAGGTCGCTTCCCGCCGACGATCCCTGCCACATCTTGGTATGGTACGGGAAATTCCCCCAGATGCCTAGGGAACCGCCCTGGATTCCCATGGAGATCGCTGCCACCGCTGGTCAAAAGGCCGTGGGCCCGGGCCGTCTGGAGCCAGTCATGATGGGGATGTTCCTGGAGGACGGAGGGATGCCACACTTCCAGGCCGTCAAAGGGCACCGTATCCAGCAGTTCTTCCGCCAATGCTGGATCTCCGATTTCCGCCGGATGGGCCAGGACGGCCAACCCGCCCGCCCCGTGGAGCAGTGCTACCGCCTCTCGGGGCAGGAGCTTCACCTGACGGCAGTAAGCGGGACGTCCGCTGGCAATCAGGGCATCGAATACGGCCTGGGTATGGGAGAACAGCCCCTTCTTCACCAGCACCCGAGCGATATGGGGACGGCCCAGGCTTTTGGATCCGTTGGCCTCCTGCCGGACTTCGGCAAAAGTCAGGGGATAGCCCAGTCCGTTGACTTTTTCGATGATCTTCCGGATCCGGGCG
>SFHH01000062.1 GCA_004555735.1 Acidaminococcus fermentans | reverse complement strand
CACCAGGGCAATGGCCACCGTACGGCAGCCGGCCTTTTTGGCGCCCCGGACCACATCCACCGGCAGGTGCCCCACCCCGGCCAGTACCCCTAAGGTCTTCCCCATAGGCTTACTCCCGGATGCCGTGGGCGGATGCCCGGCAGATGCCTCTTTCCACGGTGCGCAGGAAACGCATGAAATGTTCCACTTCTTCGTAGCTGTCCAGTTCCTGTTCCATGGTTGCAATGGCATCGGACAGGGAAAGGCCTCTCTTGTAGAGGATCTTGTAGGCTTTCTTCAGTTCCCGGCGGACTTCCATGGGAATGCCGGCACGGGAAATACCCACGCTGTTGAGCCCGGCCACATAAGCTGGGTTCCCGGCCACGATCACAAAAGGAGGCACATCCTGGGAAATCCGGCTCATGCCGCCGCACATGCAGTTCCGACCGATCTTGGTGAACTGGTGCACAGCGGTAAGGCCACCGATCACCGCCCGGTCTTCCACGATCACATGGCCGGCCAAAGTGGCAACATTGCTCATGATCACGTTGTTGCCCACGATGCAGTTATGGGCCACGTGGGTATAGGCCATCATCAGCACATTGTTGCCGATCCGGGTCTCATTGCCTTCTCCTACAGCCCGATGGACCGTAGCACATTCCCGGATGGTCACATGGTCCCCGATGATGGTCGCCGTATCTTCGCCTTTGTATTTCAGGTCCTGGGGGACCTCACCGATGCTGGCACCCTGGAAGAATTCGCAGTTCTTCCCGATGGTGGTCCGGCCAGTGATCACGACGTGGGGATGAATCACGGTACCTTCACCGATCTTGACATGTTCACCGATCACAGAGTACGGGCCAATTTTCACGTTGGGGCCGATTTCCGCACCCGGTGCAATGATGGCTGTCTCATGTATCAAAGTAGAATCTGCTGTCATGGTTTCACTCCACCTTTATTGTTTATTTTCTGCCAGTGCAAAGAAGAAATCCCCTTCGCAGGCCGGTTCGCCGTCTACAGTGCCTTCACAGTGGGCCACACCCATATTGCCTTTGATCTTGGTGATGATTGCCGTGGTGACCAGCTGATCCCCCGGTTTGATGGGCCGGCGGAAACGCACTTTATCGATTTTCCCGAAGACGGCGATCTTGCCCCGGTTCTCTTCCGGATACAGCAGGGTGACGCCGCCCACCTGGGCCATGGCTTCGATCAGCAGGACCCCCGGCATAATGGGGTTCCCGGGGAAATGGCCGATGAACTGGGGCTCATTCATGGTGATGTTCTTGATACCCACCGCCCGTTTCATGGGTTCCAATTCAATGATCCGATCCACTAGCAGCATGGGGTACCGGTGGGGCAGAATCTTTTGGATTTCCTGAATGTCTAATGTAATCATATCCTTGCTCCTTACTTCTTTTTTCTCTTGTCCGGAAACCGGAGTCTGTCTGGGACGGTATTCGTGGAGTCTCCGGTATTCATCGATCTGGCGGGACACGTTGTCGTTGAAGGCATGGCCGCTCTTCATGCAGATGATGTGGGCATGGATGGGTCCCAGGAGATACATGTCGCCGATTACGTCCAGGATCTTATGCCGGATCAGTTCGTCCGGGAAACGGGGTGTGGACAGGATCTTGTCCTTCCCGAACACCACCACATTGTCCAGATTGCCTCCCAGCCCCAGACCCATTTTCTGCAGCTGGGCGATTTCGTCTTCAAAAGCCACGGTCCGGGCGGCAGCCACTTCCTTCAGGAAGCAGTCTCCCTTGTCTTCCACGTCCATGACCTGGGTACCCAGGAGGGGATGGGGATTGATAGAGGTAAAGGTGATCCGGAAGCCTTCATAGGGCAGGACCACGATGGAGCGGTCTCCGTCGTAATGGGAGAAGGAGCGGTCCACATGGTACACATTCCGTTCCCCATCCTGTTCCACGATCCCGGCTTTCAAGATCTGATCGATGAAGGCCTGGGCGGATCCATCCCCTACGGGCGGTTCCGCAGACGACATCTCCACATAGCAGTTGTCGATCTTCAGGATGGCCAGGGCGGCCATGAGATGTTCGATGGTAGTGACACTGGCCCCATTTTCCGTCAATGTCGTGGCCCGGGTGGTGGCGGTAATATTGGCGGCCACAGCATGGACCTGGGGCCGTCCTTCCATATCCGTCCGGATGAACACGATCCCCGTATCCACTGGAGCCGGGCGCAGGGTCATTTCCACCAGTTTTCCGGAATGGAGCCCGATCCCGTCACAGGATGCTGCCTGTTTCAGGGTGTGCTGTCTTTCACTGGTCATAAATCACACGCCTTTCTTATATTCATTATACCGTTTGCGGCCATCTTTCCAGCGATCATGGACCCAGAACCACATGGCGGGGTCCAGCCGGATTTCCCGTTCTGCAATGGCCATCAGTGCTTCCATTATAACACGTACATCCTCAGAACGGTTAGCCGTTTTCCCTGTATGGATGGCTGGATAGATCCGGGCGGTCAGTGTCCCGTCTGGATTATTATGCATGAAAAGAGGCACGATGGGAGATCCGAACATCCGGGATAGATGGGCCGCTCCCTGGGGGACCCGGGAAGGCTTCCCGAAAAACAGCAGATGTTCGCCGGTATGGGCGGAATCCTGATCATAGAGGATCCCCACCAGATGCTTCTTCTTTAGATATCGGCCGATGGCCAGCATGCTGTTTTCTCCGTGGTTATAGGTCACATGCTGTCCCACCATCCTCCGATAGTCGTTGATGAACCGATCCATGGCCCCGTTGTTCTGTTTCCGGGTAATGGACAGGATGGGATACCCTAAGAGGGCCATGGAAGCACCCAGCATTTCCCAGTTGCCGTAATGGGCGGTGCACATGATCACGCCCTTATCTTCCGCATAGGCTTTTTCCAGATTCTCCAGCCCCTCAAAATGGACCAGTTGCCGGAAGTTGTCTGGGGTGATCAGGGGATACTTCAAGACTTCGATGAGCATCCGGCCAAAACGCCAGACGCTTTCCCGGGCGATCCTTTCCGCTTCTGCCTCATCCACGCCCAGGCAGTCCTTGATATTCTCTTTGGCCATATACCGGCGCCAGGCAGGGACCACCCGCCAGCCCAAATGTCCCAGCACCCAAGCCAGGGCATGGTTCAGGCAGTCCGGCTGATGGCAGACCAGCCAGCTGACGAACTGCATGAGCTTGTACGCAGCCATTTCCCTTCCTCCTTAGAAAGTCAGATCCATGCCCCCGTACAGGCGATGATCTCTCACGCCCACCTGGGCCTGGATGAATTTTCCCACCGGAATGCCGGCGCCATAGTTGAAATGGCTGCCATCATATTCTCCCATCAGGTTCATGGAAAGCCCCAGGAGTCTCGTCTCTTTTTCCACGGCATAGAATCCGTGTTTGTACTGGTCCCCGGTACCTATACCTGCATGGAGCTTCCAGCCGCCCATCAAAGCCTTGCTTACGGCCGCATAGCCCCGACGGTCGTTCCGGTCACCGATATCTTCCACCCCGATGGCGATGGCCGGGGTCACCGGCGTTTCCCGAAGGATCTGGAGCTTGGCACTGACCGTGCCGTAGGACCCGTCATGTTTGGTATCCACATGGCTGCCGGCGATTTCAATGCCCAAAGGCAGGGCGATATTGCCCCGTACGTTCCGGCCTTCCTTGGTCCAATCCAACCCGGCGGATACATGGCCAGGCATCCGTACATACCCGGAAGGGGCATTGATGATCCCGCTGGTACCGCTGGGCGTAGTCTTGGCTTCTGCTGCAAGCGGCAGCAGGGCCATGCCGCAGAGCAGGGCGGCAGTCATTCGCTTCCTCATGGCTCCTCCTTTTTTCCTTTTTCCAGTTTTTCTACCGTTTTCTCCAGTTGGCGGAGCCGTTTCAGCAGGCCGCCCAATTTCCGTTCATTGGCGGTCTGCCGCAACCAATCCACATGGGGCTGTGCTGGGAAACCGGCCCATACCACATTGTCCGGCACGTCGCTGATGATCCCGGTACGGCCGGCAAAGGTGCAGTTGCTGCCGATCTTCAGATGGCCGGCAGTCGCTGCCTGTCCGCCAAAAGTACAGTTGTTCCCGATGGTGACACTGCCGCTGATGCCCACATGAGCTACCAGGATGCAGTTTTCTCCGATGACATCATTATGCCCCACATGGACCAGATTGTCGATTTTCGTGCCTTTGCCGATGACCGTACTGTCCACAGTGGCCCGGTCGATGCAGCTGTTGCAGCCGATTTCCACATCATCTCCCAGGACCACGTTCCCGGTCTGGAGTACTTTGGTGTGTTTGCCGTCAGCCGTGATGTAGCCGAAGCCGTCCCCGCCGATGACGCAGCCAGCCTGGAGGATCACCCGGTCGCCCAGGATGCAGTCTTCCCGCACCGTCACATTGGAATAGAGGGTGCAGCCACAGCCGATCTTTACATGGCGTCCCACATATACATGGGGGTAGATCACCGTATCATCGCCGATTTCCGCGTCTTCTGCCACATAGGCAAAAGGCAGGATGGCCACATTTTTCCCTACTTTTGCGGAAGGATGGATAAAGGCGTATTGGCTGATGCCTTTTTTGACCGCTTCCGGCGGACGGAAAAGCTGTAGTAGGACAGCAAAGGCTGCCCGGGGATTCTCCACAGCCAGGACAGCCTGGGCTCCCTTCAGGGCAGCACCCCGGGGTATCATGATGGCCCCGGCACGGGACTGTCCTGCCACTTCCAGATAGGGAGGGACCGCAAAGGAAATCTGGTCTGCCTGAGCTTCTTCCAGGCCATTGACTCCTTGAATGATCATCTGGGGATCTCCTTGGAGGATTTCTCCCTGTAACAATGTTGCCAGTTCCTGTAATGTTTTTTCCATTTCCAGCATCCTTTCCATTTCATGATGGTACGGGAAAAAGGGCGAACCCTGGTCCGCCCTTATCGAATCTTATTTCATTGCTTTGATGATGTCGTCCGTGACGTCCACGCCGCCCTGAGGGACGGCTTCTTTGACGAGGATGGCGCTCAAGTTCTTCTCTTTCGCCACAGAAGCCGCCGCCGCGTCGAAGCTGCCTTTGACCTTGGCCTGGGCTTCCGCCTGGAGGCTGTGCATTTTCTGGCTCTTTTCTGTCAGGATCTTCTGGGCTTCTTCCTGGCTCTTGCCGGCCGTTTCCTGGTTCAGTTCTTCTTCCATAGCTTTCCCCTTGGTCTGGAGATCTTTGGTGGCATCCTTGAACACTTGGCTCTCCGTCTGGACTTTATTCATGTCTACCACACCGAACTGGGCATTCCGCCCACAGCCAAAGGACAGCATCGCTGCTGCTACAATACAGAGAATCATTGTTTTTTTCATATCGTTTCCATCCCTCTTAATAAACAATTTGTTGGACGACCGCATCCACTTCATCAGTGATGTCGTCCGCGCTGATATTCGCTCTCGGATTCCGGAACACCAGCGTATATTTCCGGCTCAGGTTGACTTTCTTGATGGCACTGAGAATGTCACTGTCGATTTCTTCCCGCAACCGTTTTTCTTTGTCTTCCTGTTTCTGGATCTGCTGATCCATGGATTGGATCAATTTATCCAGTTCCGGCTGTCCTTCTTGGTTCCGACTGCCCTTCTCCAAAAGAGGAAGACCCGTTTGATCCTGGACTGCCTGGCCGGCCAGTTCTTTCGAAAAAGCCTGGAGCCGTGCCTGAGATGCTGCCACATCGGCCGCCAACTGCTGCTGGAGCCACTGTTCTTTTTCCGCCTCTACCTCAGCCCGGTCCTTCTGCCGTTTATCCAGTAATTCCTGCTGTTCCTGGAGCAGTGCCTTCTGGGCTGCCTCGTCCATTTTCACGCTGCCCAGTTTCAGCCGCAGGTTGAACAGGGGGATCCGGTACTTCTCTTCCACGGCATCCCGGTCTGCTTTCACCCGTTCTTCCGCTTCTGCTTCCAGGGCTTCCCGTTTCTTCCGGAGACGGTCCTGCTCCTGGGCCCGCTTCTCCGCCACTTTAGCGGACCACTGGGCAGATTGGAACTGGCCTTTGCCGGCTTCCCGGACCTGCTTCATTTTTTTCAGCAGATCCAGCTGCTGCTGGCCGTTTTCCTTCTGCCGGTCCCGCAGCCAGCGAGCCGTTTCCAACTGTTCCTTCTGGCGTTTCCATTCCTTGTATTTGGGATGCTGTTCCACCAGCCGGTCCCAGTCCACCACGGCAAACCGAGGCTTTTCCTGCCGAAAGGGAAGCCTCCCCCAGGAAAAACCGCAGCCAGACAGGAGGAAGAGCCCGGTCAGCAGAAGACTGAGCCATCTGGCCATGGGTCATCCCTCCTGTCTCCTGACGGATCCTTACTTCTTGGCTTTTTTCAGCTGTGCGGTCACATCTGCAGTCACGTCCAGACCGCCATAGACCACAGCGCCCTGGTTGACCACCACCGTCAGGCCCTTGGTCTTGCCCACGGCCACGATGGCATCATCCACTTCTTTCTTCACGGGCTCGATCAGTTCCTTCTGCTTGTCTTCCAGTTTCTTCTGGTAGTCCGCAGCCAGTTTCTGCTTGTCCGCGTCGCTCATATCCTTGCTTTTCTCTTCAAACTCCTTGCGGCTGTCCTCGGCAGCCTGCTGCAGCTTGGTCTGGGCATCTGCCAGACCAGGGGCCGCTGCCATCACCTGGTTGTAATTGACCTTGCCGATGGCTGAATTCATGGTGGCATCCCCGGTTCCCAGGTTCTTGCCCTGGACAGCCAGGACGAATACCCCCACTACCATAATGGCCGCAATGGCCAGAGAAATGACCTTGACATTTTTCTTGTGGGCCAATTCCATCATTTTACTATCCCTGCTTCCTTGTTATGCAATTTGTTTATCAGAACTGACCGCCGAAGCTGAAGTGGAAGCGTCCGCCACGGTCGCTGCTTTCCAGCCGGTAGCCATAGTCCAGCTTGATGGGACCCAGCGGGGAATTGATCCGGAGACCGATACCCACAGAGTTCTTGATCTTGCCCATATCGAAGTTAGATTCGTCGTATTCCTTGCTCCATGCGTAACCGGCATCTGTAAAGAACACGCCCTGGACCTTCTTGATGATGGGATACCGGAATTCCAAAGAACCCTTCACCATGCTGTTGCCCTTGAACTGATCATCCTTATACCCGCGGAGGATATCGCTGCCACCCACGCTGAAGCGCTGGGACAGAGGCATATCCCCGTTGGCATAACCGGCCCCCAGATTGAGAGCCCACACATTATCCTTACCCATCCGGTAATAGTACCGATAGTCGGCCTGGTATTTCTGGAAGTTGAAGTCCCCGCCGAAGTTGGCCACTTCCACGGAATAGGCTGTCCGTTTCCCTTCCCGGGGATCGTAGATGTTGTCCCGGGTATCCAGGGTACGGGCCAAGGTGATGCTCCGGGTGATCCCGAAGTTCTTCTTCATCCGTTCGTGTTTATCCCAATCATAGTCGTCCGGATATTCATGGATCAGGTCATATCCGTTCTCGCCTGCTTCGAACCACTGGGTGCTGTAACCACTCACCGGTTTCTTGTATTTATCATCCCGGTTCTTCAGGGTGATGCTGTTGGTGATGAATTCGTTGTCGGTGACCCGGCTGAAGAACAGTTCCTCACCCGTACGTTTCTTATAGTACCGGGCGATTTCATCCCCGTCCCGGTTGTAGTCCACGTACTCGTTGGTCATGTTGTAGAAGGTGAAACCAGCGGTGGTTTCCTTGTCGTCGATCCAGGGCTTCACATAGGAAACTTCGAAGTTGGCCTTGGTTTCGGAGTCGCCGCCGAATTCCCAACGGGCGCTGACGCTGTCCCCGGTCCCCATGAAGTTCTTGTCCCCGATGCTGACCATGCCCAGGAACCCGTCGGCATCACTGTAGCCGGCGCCGATCCCGAAGGTACCGGTGCTGGTTTCCACCACGGAAACTTCTACAGAAACCGTATTGGGCATCTGGCCTGGATTCAGACGGATATTCACATCTTCGAAGAAGCCCAGGTTGTAGATCTTCTGCATGGCCCGGCGGGCTTTCTTGGCATTGAAAGGTTCCCCTTTCTTCATGCGCATTTCCCGGATGACCACATAATCCTTGGTCTTGGTATTCCCCTTGACCCGGAAATCTTCGATGACACCTTCCGCCACCTGGACGATCAGCCGGCCGTCGGGCTGCATCCGCACATCAGCTACTTTGGCCAGGATATAGCCTTGCTGGTTATACAGGCTTTCTACTTTCCGGGCTCCGATGTTCACGTCCCGAGAATTCAGGACTTTGCCCACAGGCAGATCCAGGGCTTTTTTGATATCTCCGGTAGAGATCACTGTATTCCCTTCGATATCCAGATCTGTCAGCACAGGATTTTCTTCCAGCTGATATTTGATCTGGACCCCTTCCGGCACTTTGGTGAACACCGGACGGATATCGTAGAACCAGCCGGTTTCATACAGGGCCCGGATATCGTCCTGTAGGCCTTCTTTGGTGAACTTGGTCCCGGCGGGCATCTTCAGCACATCCGCCAGTTTGTTCGCATCTTCGTGGGCCGCTCCTTCCAAGGTGACCTTTGTCACAGTCTGGCCGATGAACGGCGTAGATTCCTTGGCGATCTTGGCATACTGGTCTTCCTGGGTGCTGATATCATAATCGGACAGGACGGACTGCTGGAGGATACTCCGGCCGGGAAGCTGTTTGTTCTGGGCTTCCTGGATTTCCTTCTGCTGGGTCATCCGGGCTTCCAGCTGCTCTTCATCAGCCTGGGCCTTTTCCTTTTCCTGTTCCAGTTTCTTCTTGCCTACTTTTTCGATGTAGGTGACACCGTTGCGCCGGACCTCCCGGTATTTGGGCTGTTCATCCTCCGTTGCTGCAGCAGCCGCTGCTTCAGTGCTCTTCGGCTGTACGGCGGCCTGGCTTTCCGGAACCACTTCGATGGTCCCGAGACCCTGTCCTTCTTTGGAAACAGTCTTATGATTTCCCAATTCCACTTCCTGGCTGTGGGTGACTTCTGCGGCGTAAACCGGAGTGGTCATCGCCAGGGAAGCCAGGACGGCGACGGACAGCTGCCGCCAGTTAACATGTTTTTTCATAGAGTACCCCCTATACAGGTTGTTATCATCGGCTGTCAGATTTCCTACTGTTTATCCTTATCCATATATCATATCTTGTTTATTATACCTTCTATGGACTGAGATTTCCAGTCCTGGAGTGTGAAAAAAGGGGGGCTGTTGCCATGGCAACAGCCCTGTCATACGTCATAGGTCATATGTCATACGCCGTTGGAAGCCAGCTCTGCTGGCTCCGAATTTGAGAAAATCAGTTGATTCATGGAATAGGTTTTGAAGTTTCAAAATCAATTTTAAAAATTCATTTCCAAAAGCGTATGACGTCTGACCTATGACGAAGGGGGTATTGCGCGTGTGTAGTTTTCACACGTACACCCCCCCCTTTTTTATCAACTGTCAGAACCGTGTCCGGTACTGGACGCCGTACCAGTGATTGTTGTCCTGATCGGTGGCGATCCCCACGTGGACCTTGGGAGCGATCCGGAACCCAGCATACAGGTTGTGTTCTTCTCCGTCAAAGCTGGTGGTGTAGCCGATCAGCAACTTCCGGCCGAAATACCGGCTCAGCAGTACATTGTACTGGCGCCGTTCCTGACCAGCGGCCTCATTAGCCCGGTTGGTGTCCGCCGAAAAAGCCACGGTGTTCTGGACATTGCCGCTGTAGATCCGCAGTTCGTCCAGCCCCAGGGCTTGTTTGATGGCATCTTCCACATCTGCCAGGAAGGTCATCTGGAGCCCCGCATCCACCAAGCTCTTCCAGGCATCGTCTCCCAAGCTGGCATCGTCGGTCTTCAGGGTCAGGAACCGTTTCAGGGTATTCTCATCCTGGGGCGGATCGCTGGACAGTTTGATGACGATATCATCCAGGCTCAAAGGCCCGCTGGCTTTGGCCAGTATATTGTACTGTCCCAGCCGGGTAAAAGCCGCCATGTTCACATTGGGGATGAAGGTGCCCGGGCGGGGCCAGTAGATTTCCCCGAACCCGATATTGAAGGGGGTCCCCAGGTATTTCAGCCGGCTGCCCCGATTCACCCGGATGCTGCCGTTGAGCTGGGGGAAGGCGGTGCTGCCTAAGATGTGGAACTGCCCCTTCAGCCACAGGTCCATGAAGGCCGCATTATACAGATGCAGGTTGTTCCCCAGGTCTACATCGATGTCCAGACCGATATCCGAGCCCCCTTCCCCAAATTCCGGGATGGAGGAAATCCCCAGATAGCCCTTGTCCAGCTTCAGGTTCCCAGACAGGAAGGGTTTGCCTTCTTTGTGTTCCAGGTCGAACTTCCCATTGAGTTTTCCCTTTATGCTGGAAGAAACCAGTTCTACATCCCGGATAACCATATCCAGGTGATAGGGCTTACCAGAAGCATCATCGAGCCGGTAGGATCCGAAGGCAGTGATGCTGCCCTTTTTCCCGGTAGTAGTGGAAAATTCTTTCAGGGTGAACTTCACATTGTCGAAGGTGTTGTCCAGGCCCCGGAATTTCACGGTCCCTCCATCCAGGTCTATGGAGCCGTTCAGATTGTAGTCTTCCAAAGTACCGGTTACGGACACCCGGCCGCTGGTGGGGCCGTCCGCCCATTGGACCCATTTGGTCAGGGTGGGCAGGATGGCCAGGTTCCCATTGTCCAGATGGACTTCCAGGTTCATCCGGGCATCCGGGTTCTTCCGGCTGCCCGCCGCCCGGAGCAGATCCATGGGAAAAGTGCCGTAAGCACTGATCTTGTACACGTCCCGCTGGATCAGGAACTGGTCCAGATGGAACATGTCATCCCGCAAGGTGACCATACCATACAGGCTGTCGAAAGATACCCCGCTGATGCTCCCGTCTTTCATTTCCAGAGAGAAGTTCCCGTTGGGGTCATCCAGTTTCCCCTTGAGCTGGGCTACGATGTTCAGTTTGCCGCTGACTTCCGGCGGATTGTCCAGGGCCACGGTGAGGAGTTTGGCATTGGCCTCACTGGTAGCCAGTTCCAGATCGATGGTCCGCTTCCGCAGATCGATGTTCCCCTGGGCGGCAATGAGCCCGCCGCCGCTTTCCTTTGCTTGGAGTTTCCGGATCTTCCACAGTCCCAGATGGGTGTAAATGTCGAAATCTGCCGAGGCAAAGGGCACTCCGGCCACTTTCCCGTCTTCCACCTTACCGATGACGGTCATGCCCGTGCGGGGACCGTCAGGGTTGGCTTCGATGCGGCCGGAAAGATACCCGTCCACATCCGCCTGGATCCCCCCCATCTGGAGCAGAGAGCGTACATTGCCCCGGTTCACGTCCACCGTCCACTGGAACAGTTTCCGGTCGAAGTCGAATTTGGCTTTCAGGGCATAGTCCCCGCCGGTCTTCTGCTGAAAGGTGCCTTGGAAGGTATTCACATGGCCTCCCTGGCTCTGGAAAGACAGAGCCAGTCCGGTGAATTCTACCCCGTTGATCAGGACGGAGTCAGAAGAAAGTACGCCCTGGAACAGGGGACGGCTGATGTGGCCGGTGATGCTGCCACTGAAGTTCACAAGGCCTTCCAGATCTACGCTGTCCTTCAGCCAGGGCAGCCGCAGCAGGTTGATGTTTTTGGCATCGATGCCAAGGTCCAGGAATCCATCCCGGCTGACGGTGCCGCTGAACTGGGCTTGGCAGGTCAGGGCCTGGACCCGGAAATTGCTCAGATGGAGGAGCTTGCCGTCATAGGCATAATCCCCGTCCACTTCGTCCACCAGGAATTTGTTTACAGAACCGTCCCAGCCATGGACATGACCGGTGAAGGAAGGATTGGACAGCGGTCCTTTCACCGTAATGGTGTTCGTCAAGTTCCCCGTGACAGGCCAGGGAGACTGAAATGCCTCACTGAAAGGTTCCATCCGGACACCCCGGGTCTCCAGGGTCAGATCCAGTATCGGTTCGCTGCCGGACAGATCCGCTGTACCATCCAGGATATGGGTTCCCTTATCCAGGTTGATTTCCACTTTGTGGAAGCCAGCTTTCCGTTCCTTCCATTCCAATGCCCCGTGGGCTTCCTGGATGGTCTCTCCTAGGATTTCTCCCTCCCGGAAGGAGAAGGCTCCGAAGGCCTGGGGGGCGTCCTCGGTACCGCTGAGGAGGAGATGGGCGGACAAAAGTCCCTTCCCTTCCTGGCCCACAGCTGCCAGCAGGGGATCCACCGGCAGATCCGTAACATACAGGTCTCCTTGGAGCTGACCAGCTTTCAGGCTGCCGCTGCCGGCCAAGGCGCCCCCGTCTTCTGTATAGGCGGAAATCCGGCTGAGGGTCAGATTGCCGCCCTCCAGGGCCCCATCCAAAGCGATCTGCTGGAGCTTCAGGTTCCCCCAAGCCAAGGACAGATCGCTGGAAACCGTTTCTCCCTGGAGCCGGCCGTCCTGGTACTGCCCTACGGCATACACGGTCCCATCCAGGACCAGACTGCCCAGCCTGGGCAGGAAGGTGCCGGCGTCCACATGGTCCACAGTCAGGGCCAGCCGCCCGTCCTGTGCCTCCCAGTCATAAGAAGCCTTCATGGTTGCCGAGCCACCGCCCAGGGACACCTTGGCGCCATCGGTCTCTACCCGGTGATCCTGGAAGGAGAAGGGCAGTGTCACTTGATCCGCTTCATAGCCCTGGAAAGTCAGAGCTGGGCTGGTGAAGGTGCCGCTGCCGGTCAGGCTGTCTTTGGTTCCGTCTATAGCCAAGCTGCCGCTGAGTGTCCCAGAAACGGGAAGATCCAGGGGCAGGGCGGACAAGTCGAATCCATCCACATCCGCTTGGAGTTTCTCCGCCCGGGGGTTCTCCAGATCCGTCAGATCCAGACCTCCGGAAAGCCGCACTTTCTGCCCGTCAACGGCAACATCCAGTTCCCGGGCCTTCAGCCGCATCTGGTCAAAGGACAGTTCCCCGTCGGCTCCCAGAGCCAGTTCCTTCCCTTCCCAGTCATAAACCGCGCCCACCTGGCGCAGCAGGGCTTTGCCCGAAAGCTGGCTGCCGGAGGCATTGTTTGTCCAGGTAATGGACGCATCGGACAAAGCTCCGGAAAGGTCCGTCACCGGCAGGAAATGCCCAGCCAGAGGACTGAAATCCCGGAGAGCCAGCAGGTCTGTCCGAACTGTCAGGGTACCCTGCCGGTCCGTATCCAGATTCCCGGCCACATGGATGGTCTGGCCCTTCCGGGTAACTGTCAGATCCAGGGCGAAATCCGGATTCCGAGAAGGATCGATGGTCCCTTCCACCCCCGCCTGCCAGGTGCCATAAGGCAGACGCAGTTCCACCGACCCATCCTGGATGGAAATGAGTCCCTTGAACTCAGTGCTGGAACTCTGGCTTTCCTTCAGCAAATGGGCGATATTCCATTCCTGCTGTTCATCCTGGACCAGATATACCTGAGGCTGTTCCACGACGATCCGGGTGATCATCCCTACAGACCCACTGCCCGTAAGGACCTTCAGAGGGTCCAGTTGCAGGGAAAGTGAAGGGACTTCTGCCATCAGCTGTCCTCTCTGATCTTCCAGCCGCAGGTTCCGGGCTGTAAAAGTCAGGTCCGGGCTCACTTCCATAGTCTCCATCTGCAATTGACCGTTGATGTATTCGCCGGCGGTATTTTCTACCAGGGGGATGGCCCGCTCCAGCCCTGCGGGAAGGATCACTTTCCACAGGACCAGGTACAGCAGGACCAGGACCCCGGCCAGAATGCCCAGCCGTTTTTTTCCTTTGGTACCCATGAGGGCCTCCGTATCGTTTGTCGTGAATCGTTCATCGTGAATCGTGGAACCCACCACCATGCTGCGCATGCCCCTTTGCAAAGACTGCCGCGGATGGCGGGAATTGATGCACCCTTCATACACAGTATTAGTATAGCAGGAATGGAGGGTAAAAGAAAAGAGCCTGCAAGCGCAGACTCTTGGGTCAGTTATCAATTTTATTCGTTTTCCACAGGCACACCCATGCTCTGTTCCAGCAACGCGGTGGAAGTATTGTAGTCGTACAGGGCCTGGATGTAGTTGTTCTTGGCGGTGGTCAGAGCCACGGACGCATCCATGACGTCGGTGTTGGTCCCCACGCCGGCCCGGTACCGGAGCTGGGCGATGCGGTAATCTTCTTCCGCCTGGGCCACGGCCACTTCCGTGGTCTTGATCCGTTTTTCTGCTTCCCGCATGCTCAGGTAGCTGGTCCTTACTGCCAGCCGCACCTGGTCACTGATCTGCCGGTAGCTTTCCTGGGCCTTTACCACATTGGCCTTGGCTTCCCGGACTTTAGCGGCATTGACACCATAGTCCCAGATATTCTGGGTGATATTCAGTCCTACGGTCCAGTTGTCCCGGTTCTGTCCAGGGAAAGTATCATTGCTCCAGGCATTGGAAGCGCCCAGGCTCACCTGAGGCAAGCTGCCGGCATTGGCCATTTTCTGAGCGGCCTGGGCCATGCCCACGGAGGCTTCCGCCTGGTGGATCTCCGGCCGGTTGGCCATGGCGTAGGTCACGCAGTTGTCCAGGGTATAATCATTGGGTTTGTATTCCAATCCCTGGCTCAGGTTCAGCCGGGTGGCAGTAGGCAGCCCTATCACATTGTTCAAGGAGGAAACAGCTACTTCATAGTTGTTTTCCGCCTGGGTCAGGGTCTGCTGGGCATTCACCAGTTCTACCTGGGACCGGAGCACGTCGGCCTTGGCTACCACGCCCACGGCAAACTGGGCCTGGGTGTTCTTCAGGTGTTCATCCAGCCGGTCCACGGTTTCCTTGTCCAGGTTCACGGTGTTAGCGGCCTGGAGCACATCGTAGTAGCCCTTTTCCGCATTGTACCGGGTGGTTTGGTAGGAACTGCTCATACCGTACTGGTAGTAATCCAGATTCTTTTTGGCCTGATCGATGGCCCCTTCCAGCCGTCCGCCGGTATAGATAGGAACCGTGATGCTCACAGAATTGGAATGGTTATTGCCGATGACATTGGACTGGTATCTTTCTGTACGGCCGCTGGTATGGGAGAAATCAATGCTCCCCCACCGGGCTCCTTTGGCCTGGTCCAGGTTAGCCTTGGCGGCGTCCAGTTCCGCCGCGGAGATCTTCACGCTGGAATTGTTATCCAGGGCCATGCGGACGGTTTTCCCCAGGTCCAGGTTCACGGTTTCCGGAGCAGCCGCCCCGGCTGTATGGATAGAAAGGGCGCTCAGGATCACAGCGCTCAGAATCATGCTTTTGGTATGGAAATGCTTCACAATCGGACCCTCCTGTACTTTCTGACTACCTAGTCAGCTTTTATTATTATAATCAGTTGAAAAAGTAAAGTCAACCAATGACTTTTTGAACTTTTTGATCAGAATCTGGCCCGGAGCCCCACATAAGCTGTATCGGCCCCATGATCCAGCACATCCATACTCTCCCCGATCAGGGACAATTTGGGAGTAAAGGCATATTCTGCCCCCACTTTCAGTTTGGCATCATCGAAATCATAAAAATCGGTGAACAGCTTGAATTTCGGAGACAGGATCCAATCGGCCCCTACACCGAACTGGCCTTCCATGACCCCGGCCCGTCCCCAGATAAATTTATTCAGCTTCTTGTTGTAATGGAAATCCAGTTTGTCCCGGTCCCCGATGTCGGAAACTCCCAGGAAAGCATAGGCATCTTCCTTCAAGGGCAGCTTCACGCCCATATCCGTCCGCCATTTGCCTTTTTTATCATTGTACAGCACATCCGCCTGGACCTGAGCATCGGTGACTACACCCAGGATCTTGTCTGCCTTTACGGAAGTGGATTTGGCATGATGGATGGTCTCCTTCAGATCCTGCTGGGTCTGGGGATCGGTGACTACATTTTGGAGGGCTTCCGCCGTATTCCGGATCTTCTGGCTGGCATCCGCCATATTGGCTGCCATAGCGGCTACATTCTGTCCTGTGGCCCCATTGGCATCCGCCTTATCCATGATGTTATTCATATGGATGCTCATTTCCTTCATCTGCCCTACCATGGCATGGATGTCTCCCTGGTTCTGCTGGGCCATAGTGGCCAGGGCTTTGGTGAAGTCATTCATGTTCTTGGCCACTTCCCCGGTCTGGACGAAGCCTTCCCGCATGGATTTCTGCACCTTCTTGTCCCCGAATACATTGCTGAAGGCGTCCACCACCACTTCCAGCTTGTCCAGGACCTTGCCGGAAGAATCCATCAGTTTATCGATGCCTCCTGCCTGTTGCCCCGTAATGGTCTCTCCGGCTTTGAAAACCAGGCCGGTGGCGATTTTCGGTGGAGCAATGGTGACGAATTTGGTCCCCATGACCCCGTCCATGCCAATGGCGAACTGGGAATTGCGGGGGATCTTTTGCTTCTCATCCATCTTCATGACCACTTTCACTTTGGACCCGTCCACCACGATGTCATCCACTTTCCCTACAGGGACTCCTGCAAAACGGACTTCGTTACCCACTTTCAGGCCGTTCACATCGTCGAACATCACATTCAGTTTATAGGTCCGGCCGGCAAAGCTGAACACCCCCAGAAAGGTCAACATCAGGGCCAAGATCACGATGCCCCCCAGGGTGACAGCACCGACTTTGACTTCATCTGCTTTCATGCTCTTACTCCTTGTCTTCCAAAATATCACTGCGCAAAAACGCCCGCACCAGGGGTTCCCGGGTATGTCTGGCTTCTTCCACGGTACCGGAAAAAACGATGTGACCGTGGCTCAGCATCAGGATCCTGTCCGCACAGAGAAAGGCGGAGGCCATGTCATGGGTCACCAGCACAGAGGTGATGCCCAGTTTTTTCTTGGTGTCCAGGATCAGCTGGCTGATGTTGGTAGCCATAATGGGATCCAGTCCCGCGGTAGGTTCATCATAGAGGATGATGTCCGGCTGCAGGGCCAGGGCCCGGGCCAGTCCCACCCGTTTCTGCATACCCCCGGACAGCTGGGCCGGATACACATGTTCATTGCCGGAAAGGCCCACCGCTTCCAGAAGGTCCTTCACCCGCTTCTGGATGGCTGCTTCCGACAGGCTGGTATGCTGGCGCAGTCCAAAGGCCACATTTTCGCCCACATCCAGGAAATCGAACAGGGCAGAATACTGGAACACCATGCCCATATGCTGGCGCAGCTGGTTCCATTGGGCTTCCGTATAATTTTCCACTGGCTGGCCCTGGATCAGCACCTGTCCCCCTTGGGGTTTCAGCAGACCGATGAGCAGCTTCAGCACGGTACTTTTCCCGGTCCCGGAAGGACCGAGCACTGCCAGGGTCTCTCCTTTGGCTACAGAAAAGCTGACCTGGTCCAGGACCGTCTTGGGACCGAAATGCATTTCCACATTCCGGAATTCAATCACAGGTTGTTCCATCTCAGCCTCCATGGACATACAAGATCACCGACAGGAAATAGTTGGCGATAAAGATCAGGATAATGGACAGCACCACGGATTTGGTAGTGGCCATACCCACCCCTTCGGCCCCTTGCTGGGCGTTGAGGCCCTTGTGGCAGCCGATGGTGGCGATGATAGCTCCGAACACGGCCCCTTTGATCAGGCCGCCGATGATATCCCAGGGTTCGATGAAACCCCGGATGCTTTCCAGGAACATGTGGGAACTGATGCCAGCGTAGTTTTCCGCCACGAACCAGCCTCCTACATCCCCCACCAGGTTGGCATAGACCACCAGGACGGGCATCATCAGGACAATGGCCAAGAGACGAGGTGTCACCAGGAAACGGATGGGACTGACCGCCATCACCCGCAGGGCATCAATCTGCTCCGTGACCTTCATGGTGCCGATTTCCGCCGCAATGGCCGCCCCGATCCGGCCAGCCACAACTACTCCGGTAAGGATGGGAGACAGTTCCCGGCCCATAGCGATGGCCACAATGCCCCCTACAGAATCTGCCGCCCCGAAACGGACGAATTCCTTGGCCGTCTGGACGGACATGACCATACCAGTGCACAGGATGGTCATGCTGACGATGGGCAGGGAATCAGCCCCCAGCCGGGCCATCTGCCGCAGGACTTCCCGCCGGTCTGCGTTCCTGGCTGCCCGGCTGGCCTCCAGGAACAAGTTGACCACACGCCCGGTACGGGCACATAGATCCACCATTTTCCGGCCAACCCAGCGGCAAATCTCTTGGCATCCCATGGAACAACAGCCCCTTTCCCTTATCGCTCCTTCACATCTACCACTACATTGCTTTCTCCAGTGATGATGAAATCCATCGGGAATTTCTGCTTATACTTGCTGCCCTTCAGTAAGCCGGTCAGGGAACTTCCGCCCCCTGCTGCAGACCGGGCCGCAGCTCTTCGGCTGGGCCGTTCGTCCCCATAGGTGGGCATCAGATCTACAATGACTTCGTTATTGGCATCCATGTCATTGAATTCCGTCAGGAAATCCCTGAACTGCCGCTGGGAAGACTGGAACATGGCATTTTCATCCTCGCTGCTCCCATCCCCGCCATCCGGTGTCCCGTTCCTGTTGTTTTTCTTAGACAGTGCTTTGCTGAGCCAGGCCGTAGCGTTGCCGCTGCGGACGATCAAGTTCATGGGTCCGGCCGGCTGTTTATCCGGTACTTTGAAATTGACCGTCCGGGTGATTTCCTCCGAACGGTAGGGCTTAAAAGTCAGGGTAATGGGCAGGGTGCCTCCCTGGACAGCGGTAGAAGGTGCGGAAGCTCCTACCATTTCGGCCACTTCACAGCCGGAGGTAGTCTCCACATCCACATTGATGTCCTGGATGGTCACTTTGTCGAACCGATTGTTCATCAGCATATCCGTAGCCACATTCAGCTCTGAATCCGTCAGCTTCCCGATATCCGTGGCACTGTAGAACATGTTTTCCCGGCGCAGCCGGATGGGGCCTTCTTTTTCCCCTTCTGCCGTAACGGTAAACCGGATCCGGGAAGTCCCCCCTCCCTTCCTGTCTTTGGCCATGCTCACCGTATTGTAGGTGACGCCATCCACCAGGGTAGGGACCAGATCCTCATCGGTGATCAGCTGGACATTGCTGCTCTTGTGCAGTCCCCGGTCCTTGTCAGTGACAGATACGTACATGGGGATGATGGGGGCATTTTCTCCTTCTTTCCCAGCAATGCCGCTGAGCCTATCCTGGCTGATCCGTCCCAGGGTCTTCCCCAAGGTCCCCACTTTGAAGGCACTCTGGATATTGGGGACGGAAGCAAAGATCCAGGCATTGGTCATGAAATAGTTAGAATCTCCGTGCTGGAGGAAGGGATGGCCGAAAGCCAGGATCCGGCCTTCCTCGTCGGTCCAGGTCACGGTACCGATAGCCCCGATGACCATATCCCCCCGGACCAGGGAAACCCCCACAGAGCTGCCCGGTTCCAGCTTCACGTTATCCAGGGCTTCCGTACCCCCAGGTACAGCATAAGAAGTAAGACCAAAGGGAGACAGTTCCTCGTTGAGATGAGCCACCCCGTCGGCGGTGAAGCCGCTGACCATCAGCGGAGTGCTTTTGGGCAGGAAGACGGAAGGCCGGGGATCGGTTTCATCAAAGAGCCGGAGCATTTCATTGATAGGCGTCAGGAAGCAGTAATTGGGGTCAGAAAAAGCTTGGCCATAGGCTACCGCTCCTGCCAGACGGCCATCGATATACACCGGGCTCCCGCTCATGCCCTGGGCGATGCCTCCGCTTTCCTTCAGCAGCGGTCCGGAAGCCTTGATCAGGATATTATAGCCCCCGGTATCCGTGCCGGTGACTCCCAAGACCTCCACATCGAAAGTTTCGATGTCTGCGCCCCGGATCACGGTCTTTCCATACCCTTTCATCCCCGGCTTCAATTCTTCCACCGCGATGGTGGGAATGGCAGCGCTCACTAGGGAAACCAGTGCCAAAAGGCTTCCCAAGGTCAGCACCAGAAGCCGTTTCCACTTCAAATGATCCATATTTCCTCCTGTAAAAAAAAGGGTGTGATTTGTGTCTTCACACCCTCTGGTCCCTGTCATTTTTCAAAAGCCTGCTTCCGCCTCTTAAGGCTGGATGGTAGCCACAACCTGATCCGCTGCGATCTGGCTGCCGGGAGCCACTTCCACGGAAATCACTTTTCCGCTGCAGTTGGCGCGGGCTGCCGGTGCCGTTCCGGTCAATGTCTTCACCGTCACCAGTACAGAACCTTCCGATACCTGGGTGCCTACAGAAACCACCGTTGCCACCTGGCCGGACAAACTGCTCTTCTGGGGCTGCACCCCGGCTGCCTGGGCCACGCCCAGGGCTAGCAATACCATCAGCAAGGCTGCTGCCCATATTTTTCTGTTTTTCAAGATTTTGTGTAACATGATCAGCACCTCTTTTCTTTCGTTTGTTTATTATATACCGAAGGAGCGGGGAGATGCAAGAGGGGAGGGAACGGCTGCCAGTGACATTTTGACCAGTGACATCTCTTTCTCTTATTTTCTGAACACCCCCAGCGCCACTCTTACTGGACGCTCAGTTCCGTCACTGGGATCGTTCATGATCTTTCCGTTGACCACCATTTCACTGGACCCTCCTCCGTCGAAATTCATGGCTCGATCGGCTCCCAGCTGGACGAAATACCGGCCAAATTCCTGCAGGGACATCCCCACACTGTCATCGGACCGGCCGTCCGCCACCAGGATCAGTACCGTACCATCTTTCTTGATGCCTACCCCTGTCCGAGGAGCTCTTCCTCGGGCAATATCGTCGGCGATCTCTTCCTCGTCACTGGTCACCCTGACCTGCCCATCCCAGACCAGCTGGGGACCGGCGGAGCCTACAGAAGGAGCACTGTCAGCAGCAGGGTTCCCCAGGGTCTGGGTCACTGCCACTCGGTCTCCTGTCCGCAGCCTGTTCAAGAAGGAGGCAGCAGCCCCGTTTCCCGAAAGCACTGTAGTTCCGGGAGTGAGAACCATACTGCCGGCGCCCTTCCGGATTTCCCGGACCACTCCATTGGCCAGCCGGACCTCTGTGCCATAAACATTGGTATCGGTGGTATCATCATATCCATCGTTATACAGGATCAATTCATTGGCCAACCGCATCCGGTCCACTCCGCTGATGGCAAAGTTTTTTCCGTCCGGCCGGGTGACCGTCCCCTGGTAGGCCAATCCACGCTGGATGGAAGGGGCCCCCGTCTGGGGAATCACCAGACCGGTCCGGGGGGTACTTTCCATCCCCAGCCATTTGTCCTGGATCTTCAAGTTCCCTACCACCCAGATGTCGCTATCAAAATAGGAAGCATTCACCAGTGCCACAGCTCCCGAACGTTTCTGGATCATGGACAGGGTCCCCCGCTGGATGGTCTTGCCATAGCCGGGGATGAAATCCAGCTGGAAATCACTGGATGGTGCCAAGGTCAGGAGATATGTCTTCACTTGTCCAGCCCCCAGGTCCACCGTACTCTCCCGGTAGGTCAGCCCTTTGCCCAGCCATTGGGACCTCCCCACTGCTGGTTTAGCGGTACGGCCCCCTGGACTCCCGGAACGGGGAAAATCTACTACCAGGCGCTGGGGATTCTTCAACAGGAAGATTTTGTAGACGGGCACGGTTTTCCGGAATACGACCACCAGACGGCTATCCTTCCCCTGGGGCTCCAGATACGCTTTCTGGATCCGGGGATCCCGAAGCCGGACCATTTCCGTCCGCTCTGCCTTCCCTTTCAAATCGATGATCAGTTGATTCCCCGCCACCCGAGAAGTATAGGACAGCGGAACATCGAGGTCCATCACCACCCGGGCCCTTTGGGGTGTCACCCCGCCCCGCAGGGAACCGACCTTAGCTGCCTGGACTGCCGGCAGTGAAGCCGACAGCAGCAGTCCCGCCAAGAAAAATCGCACTATCCATTGTCTGCCACTGTGATTCATGGTATATTTTCAAATCCTTTCACAGAAAAAGAGGGCGTTGCCCCTGCAACAGCCCCCTTATTTTCCTTCCAATATTTCCAGCAATGCAGAATCATCCAGCGCCATGCCGGCTCCTTTAGCCACACATTCCCGGGGATGATCAGCTACCCGGGTCCTGACATGGGTCCCTGCTTCGATGCACTCATCCAGGCCTTCCAGCAGTGCGCCGCCTCCCGTCAGGACGATTCCCGTTTCCAATAGATCCGCGGCCAGTTCTGGCGGTGTTTTCTCCAAAACACTGTGGATACAGGCCAGGATGGGACCGATAGGTTCCCCCAGGCCCCGCACGGTATCCTGGGAGGAAAGACGCAAAGAGGTAGGCAGAGCGGTGATATTGTCTCTGCCATGGATGATTTTGGTGCTTCGACGCCCCCTGCGGCTCACTGTCCCGATATCCAGTTTGATTTCTTCCGCCAACGATCCTTCAATCTGGATATTCAGCGCATCCCGCAGATGCCGGACCAATCCTTCATTGAACGCCTCGCCTCCCATCCGGAGAGAAGCTGCCTGGATGATCCGTCCCATACTCAGCACCGCAGCACTGGTGGTGCCGCTTCCGATGTCCACCACCATCCGGCCTTTGGGTTCCTGGATAGGAAGACCGGCCCCCAGCGCCGCCGCCAAAGGCCCTTCAATCAAAAAGGTTTTGGCCGCTCCAGCCAGGAGCGCCGCTTCCGTCACCGCCCGCCGTTCCACGCCTGTGACTCCAGTCGGGACACAGATCATCACCCGGGGCTTGAAGAATAGATTCCTCCCCACCACCCGGTCCAAGACGGTTTCCAACAGTCCCACTGATCCATCAAAATCCGCTATGACGCCATTTTCCAAGGGCCAGACAACTTCCCACTGTCCCTTCCCCGTCATTTCCCGTGCTTTGGATCCGATAGCTGCCGTTTTCCCGGTATTGGGGTCCAGTGCCACGACAGTAGGTTCCTCTAAGACGATTCCCCGATTCTTCATGAACACCCTGGTAGAAGCCGTCCCCAAATCGATTCCCACATCTACCGGATTGAACAGCCGGGAAAGCCAACTTTTTTCCGTATGTTTCATGGCCCATCAGCCAACCCGCTGGATGTCGGCTCCCAGTCCAGTCAGTTTCGCGACCAGATTTTCGTAACCTCGATCGATATGGAAAATATCCGTGATCTCCGTCACCCCATCGGCCACCAATCCGGCCAGGACCATGGCAGCCCCAGCCCGCAGGTCCGTTGCCCGTACCTGGCAGCCATAGAGCTTGGGAACGCCTTCCACAATAGCTGCTCTTCCGCCGCTGGTCCGGATATTGGCCCCCATCCGGAGCAGTTCATCCACATGCATGAACCGGTTCTCAAATACCGTTTCCAAGACAGAACTCTGGCCCTTGGCAATGCACATCATGGCCATGACCTGAGCCTGCATATCCGTAGGGAAGCCTGGATAGGGCAGCGTCTTGATGGTAATGGCCTGGAGCTCCCGAGGGCCTACCACATGGACATCATTGATGCCTTCTTCCACTACGGCGCCTGCTTCCCGCAGCTTGGCAATCAAAGGTTTCATATGCTCACAGAGTACATTATCCACCAGGATATCTCCCTGGGTCATGGCTCCGGCTACCATGAAAGTCCCCGCTTCGATCCGATCGGGGATCACGGTGTGCTCCCCGCCCTTCATGCTTTCCACGCCGTCGATCCGGATGGCCGTGGTCCCAGCGCCCCGGACCTTGCCGCCCATTACATTGATGTAGTTGGCCAGGTCGACGATTTCCGGTTCCTGAGCCGCATTTTCAATGATAGTGGTCCCTTTCGCCATGGAAGCTGCCATCATGAGATTTTCTGTAGCGCCTACACTGGGGAAATCCAGGTAGATCGTAGTCCCTACCAGTCCATGGGGAGCAAAGGCCTCGATATAGCCATGCCCCTGTTCGATTTTTGCGCCCAGAGCTTCAAATCCCTTCAGATGGATATCGATGGGCCGGGTCCCGATGGCACAGCCCCCCGGCAGGGATATCTTGGCCCGTCCGATCCGTGCCAGCAGGGAGCCCATGACCAAAAACGAAGCCCGCATGGTACTCACCAAATCATAGGGGGCTTCCCATCCAGTCACATTCCGGCTGTCGATTTTCAGAACATGGGGGGTGGAATGATCCACTTTCAGCCCCAGACATTCTAGTACTTTGCAGATGGTGCTGACATCTTCCAATTCAGGGACTTCCAGAATCGTACTGCCTTCCGTCCCCAGGACAGAAGCTGCAATGATGGGCAATACCGCATTTTTGGCACCGCTGACCCGTACCGTACCCTTCAGGTGATGACCACCCTTTACCACCAGTTTCTCCACTCCTGATTCCACACCTTTCCTTGCTGGAAGAGAAGTCCTGCTTCTCTTTCTTCTTTTATTCATGGATGCCCCACAGCTTGGCACGCCGTTTCTGCTGGTTGTTCAGCTGCTCAGCCAGGCGCAGGCGCATCTCATTCTGTTCTTTTTCCTGCAGGCTCTTTTTCCGAGCGGTTTCCGCCGGATTTTCTATGGCCTGTTTCCTCTTTTTTTCTTCCCAATGTTGTTTTTCCCGTTCCGCCTTTTCCCGGCGTTTCCGAGAGACCTCCCTGGCCCTCGCCTCTGCCTGCTGCCGAGGTGTCAGCTGATGCTGATGCAGGAATTGTGCACGCCGGATCAGATAAACCGGAACCACCAGTGGCATGAGCAGGAACGTCCCCACTACCCAGAGATTTTTGTGTTTCATCCCAATGCTGTGGCTGTCCAGGAAGATCACCCACGTCACCAGACAGCAAACTACCAGCGCAATCATATTGGACAAGCCGTACGGCACCCCCTTAATGTCTACGGAACTTCCAATTTTACGATTTCAGCTTCCATGTCCATTTGATAACTAGATTATTATACCATAGAACATTCTGTTTTCCATAGAGGGAAATGGAAAAAGGGGGTGTTGCACGTGTGAGACTT
>SFHH01000061.1 GCA_004555735.1 Acidaminococcus fermentans | reverse complement strand
CGGAGATACCTTGTTCCTGGAATGAGATAAAGAGTATGGACCACTTGAAACAGGAGGAGTTTACAGCTTTGGCTCAAGTTTATCAATGTCGGAAGGGTATGACCGGAGTCATGGGGATTACGACCATCATTGTGGTATACATCCTGTCTGTTTTGTTTGTACACTGAGAAAAAGACTGTACGGCGTTCCATATGCAAGAGGGCTGCGGAAGATATCGGCGAGCAAACCCGATGTCCTGCAGACCGAATTTTACTTTTCGGCCAGCCAGGCAGTTCCCAGTACTATTTTCTATCTGTTATACTAATAAATAAAGAGAATAAAAACAGGAGGCTGTTATGGTACGTCAAACTGGAGAGCAAGGAAAAAGAAAGCACAGAGAGACAAAAGGAGATAAAACGAAAAAAGAGCTTTATACAACGGCCCTTCGGCTTTTCCGGGAAAAAGGGTATGCGAATGTGTCCATCAGTGAAATCGCCCGGGAAGCCGGGACGGCCAAGGGGACATTTTACATCCATTTTCCTTCCAAAGCAGCGGTGGTCACCGAAATGCTCCAGTATTATGACGATACCTATGAGGCAACGGCTGCTCGCCTGCCAGATGATTGTTCGCCCCTGACGGCGATCCAGGCTTTGATCGAGGAATCTTGCAGATTTACTTGTGAAATTATCGGAGTGGATCTGATACGGGTTTTATATACCCAACAATTGCATAAAAACCCAGCTGAACAGGAAGAAATGGATTCAAACCGTTCCCTCTACAAGCTGTTCACCCATTTTTTCCAGAAAGGGCAGGAACAGGGGATCTTCGGGCAGGAATGGCAGCCACTTACCTTGACCATTTGGCTGATCCGGGCCATCCGAGGGGTATTCTATGAATGGATCATGGAAAATGGGGATTTCGATCTGAGAGAGGAGACACGGGATTTTACCGATGCTCTGCTGAAGGGTTTCCAAAAATGAATTTTTTCTCAGTTCGGCAGATCGGGGAAATTGACACGGTGTATTCCCTGCACTATAATCACTGTATAAATATGACCGCGGTCATGTTTAAAACTTGGACAAAGAAGGGATGTTTATGAAAGCGGCAGGGAAGAATGTGGCTGAACAAGCGTCGGCACCCAAGATGAAAGGTTTTTTAGGTACCATTGAGCGAATCGGGAATGCGTTGCCTCATCCGTTCATCCTTTTTCTTTACATAACAGGAGCCTTGATGGTACTGTCAGCCGTCCTGGATGGAATGGGGGTCCAGGTAACCAATCCGACCACTGGCAAGATCGTGGCTGTGCGCAGTATCATCAGTAAGGATGGGCTGGTCTGGCTGCTCCAGAATATGCTGAAGAACTTTTCCAATTTTGCTCCGCTGGGGCTTGTACTGGCCATGCAGATGGCCATTGGCCTGGCAGAGGGAGCAGGTCTTTTGACCACGTTCATGAGAAAAGCCATCTTAGGCGTCCCTCTGTGGGCTTTGAGTGCCACGGTCCTGTTTTTGGGGATCAATGGCAGCATTGCTTCCGAAGCTTCTATCATCGTTGTGCCGGCCCTGGCGGCAGCAGCATTCCAGGCTGTGGGGAAAAACCCTCTGGCAGGGCTGATCGCTGGTTATGCGGCTACCAATGCGGGATTTACGGCGGCGGTGATCCTGACCGGGACTGATGCGCTGCTGTATGGTGTTACGGAGCAGGCGGCCCAATTGATCGATCCTTCTGTTACGCTGACTCCGGCGATCAACTGGTATTTTATGATTATTTCCTGCTTCACACTGACGGCCGTGGGTGTCTTTGTGAATGACAAGATTATCACGCCTCGGCTGGGTGTGTACCAGGGAACGGAAAAAGCGGAAGAACGGCAGATCACTGATGCGGAAAGCAAAGGCTTGCGGAAAACCGGCTTGTTCACGCTTTTCTTCCTGTTCC
The DNA here is from genome assembly GCA_004555735.1 of Acidaminococcus fermentans. Classification (GTDB taxonomy): domain Bacteria; phylum Bacillota; class Negativicutes; order Acidaminococcales; family Acidaminococcaceae; genus Acidaminococcus; species Acidaminococcus fermentans_A. The sequence goes on along the minus strand of SFHH01000061.1, from coordinate 8,596 downwards.
TCCTGCTGCTGTGCTTGGTGCCGGAAAACGGTCTGCTGCGCGGGAAGGGCGGCAGCATCATCAATTCTCCCTTCATCAACGGGTTGGTCCCCATCCTGATCCTCTATTTTGTGCTGGCTGGCATTGTCTATGGCAAAACGGTGGGAACCATCAAAGATATGAATCAGGTCCCGGTCATGATGGCAGATTCCCTGCGGTCCCTGACGGGGTATATTGTCCTTGTGTTTGTCATTGCCCAATTCATCGCCATGTTTGGGTACACCAATCTGGGGATGGTCATTGCCGTCAATGCTGCCGATGCCCTGAAAAATGCGGGCTTTACAGGGATCCCTCTGGTCCTTGGTATGATCCTGCTGACCACCCTGGTGAATTTTGTCATGACCAGCGGTTCGGCCAAATGGTATATCTTTGCGCCCATTTTTGTTCCTATGTTCATGCTGCTAGGCTATTCCCCGGCTTTCGCCCAGGTGGTGTACCGGATCGGGGATTCCTGTTCCAATCCCATTACGCCCATTTATCCTTATCTGCCCATCGTCATCGGGATGGCCCAGAAATACAATAAAGAGACCGGGATCGGAACCATCATCTCCTTGATGCTGCCGTACTCCATTGCTTTCCTCTTGGTCTGGATCGTCCAGGTCTGCGTCTGGATGGCCTTCAATCTTCCGTTGGGACCGGGCGCCGGCGTCTTCCTGCACTGAGAGGAGTAGACGAAATGGGATATAAAGAACAGCTTGCTGTAGTGAAAGAACTGAACCATGGGTTCCGCTGTTATAAATCCATTGAATCTCTGTTCGAGCTGGATCAGTGGTCTGCGCTTCCTCCGGAAGGTGCTGCCTATCGGCAGCAGGTAGGATCGTTTGTCACCGATCAGAAAAATGCCCTGTTTGCGTCTCCTGCGGCACGGGAAGCCTTCGACTATTTTTCCGGCGGAGATCAGCAGGCCATCGATTCCGATCTGGAAAGGGGCCTGGTCCGCCTGTTCCTGTTCCGGTATCGCAATGCGGTACGGATGCCCCGAAAAGTCCTGGAACAGTACAATCTGTTACGGGTGACTTTGATGCAGAAATGGCAGGAAGCCAGGAAGCAGCAGGATTACCAGATTTTCAGCCCCTGGCTGGCACATGCTTTTCAATTGAAAAAACAGATTGCCCTGGCTATCGAACCGGGGCAGCCTGCTTTTGATACCCTGGTGGGGATGACGGATGAAGGATTGTCCTGCCAGGCGGTCAGCGAACAGTTCACGGTACTGAAGCAGGGGATCCGCCAGCTGCTGGAAAAGCTTCCGCTGGATGCACAAAATAGCCCGGCGGATGGGCTTTTGGAGCAGCAGGAGGATCCAGAGCAGATGGAAGCCTTTGCCCATCGGCTGGCTTATGAAAGCGGATATGATCCCCAAAGGGGCCATTTCAACGATCAGGTGGTCCATGGGTTCACTTCTTTCCTGGGGCCTCGGGATTCCCGTATCTCCACCTATCGGAATGGGAGCCTGGCACTGATCTTTACCTGTATGCATGAAGCCGGCCATGCCATGTATGCCACAGGGGGCAATGCAGAAGTCAATGAGGCAGACCTGTGGGGAGGCATCGAGGGAGGCTTCCATGAAGCCATGTCCCGCTTCAACGAAAATATGGTGGCCCGGAGCCGGGGCTATTGGACGCATTACTATCCCCTGCTGCAGCAGGAGTTTCCTCGCTACCGGGATGTGGCCGAGGAAACGTTCTACCGGGCTATCAATCGAGTCAAGCCTTCTCCCCGGCGGATTTCTGCAGATGAAGTGACCTACAGCCTCCACGCCATCCTGCGGTTCGAGCTGGAACGGGATGTCTTTGCGGGAAAGATCAAAGCAGAAGAACTGCGGGATGCCTGGAATGAAGGATATCGGACATGGCTGGGCGTGGAGCCGGCCAATGACACGGAAGGGATCCTCCAGGACATGCATTGGGCAGGAGATTATATTGGGTATTTTCAGAGTTATGCCCTGGGGAATATCTATGATGGGCAGATCTTGGAACGGCTGCAGCAGGATCTCCCTGATTATGAAAAAGATCTGAGCCAGGGGAATTTTGATCAGCTGAATCAATGGTTGGATGGGCATATCCGCCAGTACGGGTGTATGTTTACGGGGACGGAGATGCTCCAGCGGCTAACGGGCAAGGGGCTGGATGCCCGTCCTTTTCTCCGGTATCTGGAGAAGAAATATCTGCCTACTGGGAAGAAATAATACGCGCCGTTCCTGCATGCAGATCCTAGCTCTGTAGCAAGGGACTGCTGTACGTGTGGGGAGTTCACACGTGCAGCAGTCCCTTTTTACACTTCCGTCAGCAGGAATCCCATATAGAACGGAAGGTTCAGGATTTTTCCCTGGCGGTTCAGCTGGGTGTCAGCTAGTTTGATTCCCTGGTTTACTGGATACCGTTCCGGCTGAGACAGGATGGTTTTCAGGCTCTTGGCGTACCCGTTGGTGGCTTTTACTTCTACCAGAGTGGTTTTTCCTTTTAAACGGATGATAAAATCAATCTCCAGCCCGGAATCCTTATGGAAATAGTACAGCTTTCGTCCCATTTTGTGGAAAAAATCAGCAGCTAGATTTTCATAAATGGCACCTTTGTATCCCAACATATTCCCGTGCAGGATATCTGACTGGGTGCCGTCTTCCAGCATGCTGACGAAAAGTCCTGTGTCTGCCATATAGACTTTGAATATGTTGTCCACTGCATACCCTTCCAGGGGCAAATCTGGCAGAGACAGATTGTAACACCGGCAGATGATGCCGGCGTCTTCGATCCATTGGAGAGAACTGCCGAACTTTTGGGCGTTGCCCCGGGACTCTACTACAGAATACTGGAATTTTTTATTTTCTTTGGCCAGCTGCCGGGGAATAGAGGCAAAGCACTGACGGATACGGCCTTTATCCCGATTATTCGCATACTTGACCATGTCATCTTCATAAGAATGGATGATATTTCGTTGGAGCAGAAGGACTTCTTGGAGGTTGTGCCGTTCTACAAAGTTTTGGACGGCAGCTGGCATCCCGCCAACAATCGTGTACAGCTTTAACAGTTCTCTCATTTTTTCATGTAGGGCTGAAGGAACGGGCTGTTCTTTTTCCAGGCAGGTCCTGAGAAAATCAATGACGTCCGGTTGGATACCCTGGGACCAGAGAAATTCTTCGAAATCCATGGGATGCATAATCATGAGCTGTTCATAGCCTACGGGGATGGATTTTGGGGTTCCATAGCCACTGACGCCCAGCAGAGACCCTGTGGCGATTACATCATAACGCCCGTCCAGGCTGAAAAACTTTAAAGCCGTCCGGGCTTCTGGACATTCCTGGATTTCGTCCAAGATGATAACAGTGCTGCCCGGTTCGAAGACCGCATCTGGGAGCTGGACGGACATGAGCATGGTCAGGGTATCCACGGACAGGCTGTTCTGGAATATTTCGGCATATTGAGGATTTTCGAAAAAATTAAGATAAACAGTATGGGCATAGTGGGAATGGGCAAAATCCAGTACAGAAGCGGTCTTTCCGCATTGCCGGACTCCCTTGATGATGAGAGGCTGGTGATTCGGTCGCTTTTTCCAGGCTGCCAGTTGTTGATTGATTTTTCGTTTCAGCATGGAAGGAACCTCCTTTCCTGTCCATCATATCTCATAAAACAATATTTTTCAAGGGAAATAGGCTGCATATAGAATAAATTTCGTACCAAAAATATTGATTCTGCAATATTTTTGGTACGAAATTTATTTTTTATGGATTGTCCCTCATTTCCCCAGTGTCTCGAAAATCACCTGATCCAGGGCCTGGGTGGCTTTGGAATGGTAGCGGCCCGGGGCCATGGCGGTGCCCAGGGCGATGGAGGTGCCGTCTTTGCCCAAGGAAAGCAGTTGGGCTTTGTGGAAATACTGGCGGGAACTGGCATAGGTAAAGGCCAGGCCAAGGCCGTTGGCTCCCAGGGAAGCGGCGAACAGGGCAGAAAGATTTTCATTGTAGGCTGTAGGGTTGATCCCATGGCGCAGGAAAATCCTGCGGGCTTCCCGTCCCAGGATGGTGTCGTAGCCGCTGAGCAGGAATTCGAACTGGGCGGCTTCTTCGATATCGATGTATTGGGAAAGCTGGGAGGGATGCTGCCCGTCCTGGCCCTGGTGCACCAGCTCCATCACTGGGTGGCTGGGATGGGTGATCAGGCAGATTTCATCGTTCATCAGGAAACGGGGCTGGATGCGGCTGTGCTTTTCCGGCATAACCAGGAGGGCCAGGTCAATTTCTCCGGTCAGCAGCATCTGTTCCAGATCCAGGGAATTTTCTTCTACGATTTGGACGTGGATGCCCGGATAGCGGATCCGGAAGGTCTGGAGGACCGGGGGCAGCAGGAAGGATCCCCGGAAAGAACTGATCCCCAGGATCACCTTGCCTCCTTTCAGTTCACTGATGTCCTGCATTTCATCTTTGGCTCTGTGGAATTCCGTCAGGGTATCCCGGGCAAACTGGATCAGCCGTTTGCCTTGGTCCGTGGGACGGACACCGCTGGCGGTCCGGATGAACAGGCGATAGCCCAGATGGGCCTCTGTCACACTTAAAAATTGAGAAAGGCTGGACTGGGCCATATACAGCCGTTCTGCCGCCCGGGAAATGCTTTTTTCTTCGGCAATGGCAATCAGGTAATGCAGTTCGCGCAGAGCCATAGAAACCTCCTTAGATATCGGTTTTTCCGATACATCATATAGCATATTCTCCCGTTCTGCAATAGCCTTGCACAAGCTACACTAAAAGCAAGGCTATTCAGAATACTTATGAAACAAGGGGAGAAGAATATGAGCAGAGTATCTTTGCAGGGAATTTGCGATATGCACGTCCACACCAATCCGGACCTGCGGCTGCGGGCCTACAACGATCTGGAGCTGGCTGATGCGGCTGTTAGGGTGGGGGCCCGTGCCATTGTCATCAAATCCCATCTGGGCTTTACGGTCAATCGGGCGGCCATTGCCAATGCCTATGTGAAAAAAGTTTATGGAGAAAACACTCTGTTCACCATGTATGGCGGCGTGGTGATGAACAAAGTCATCGGGGGCGTGAATCCGGAGACTGTGGAAAAGGGATTGAAACTGGGAGCCAAGGTCATCTGGCTGCCCACCCAGTCGGCCCGGCGGCATCTGGAAAAAATGGGGAAAGATCCCGCTGATGGAATCCAGCTGATCCGAGACGGGAAAGTGATCCCGGAACTGGAAACCGTATTCCGTCTGGTCAAAGACTATGATGCGGTGCTGGCAACGGCCCATGTTTCTCCGGAAGAAGCTTTTGTGGTGGTGGAAGCTGCCCGGAAAGCCGGCGTGGGAAAAATCGTGATCACCCATCCGGAATGGTGGGTCTGCGGTTATACCCTGGAAGATCAGCTCCGGCTGGTGAAAGATTATGATGTGATACTGGAACGGTGCTATGCCCAAAATATGGGGAAAGGGAAGAAGTACCATCTGAATCTGCGGGAAAATGCCGAATTGATCCAGGCTGTGGGATACCAGCATGTGATGGTGGATACGGACGGAGGCCAGACGGAAAACCCGGATTGGGAAACGGAAATCTATGAATATATGCATTACCTGGTGGAATACGGGATCCCGGAAGAACAGGTCTATTACATGACCAAGACCATTCCCTACCGTCTGCTGGGCATCAAAGAGGAACCTGTGGGCGCAGCCAAGGACTGAAGCCTGATCCGGAGGAGGAACGCATATGCTGAGTGCCGTCATTATCCTGTCCATTGCCATCGCCATTTATCTGGGTTATAAGACCGGCCTGAACACCGGCCTGTTCTGTATCGTCTTTGCCTATCTGATCGGGTGCCTGGTGATGGGGCTGAAACCGAAGGCCATCATCGGTTTCTGGCCTGTCAGTACCATGTTCGTGATTTTATCCGTTTCGCTGTTCTACAATGTGGCTGCCATTAACGGGACCCTGGAAAAGATGTCCGGATCCCTGCTGTATTCCTGCCGGAAATTTCCGGGTCTGCTGCCCTACGCTCTTTTTGGAGTGGCGGTGATCCTTTCGGTGATGGGAGCGACGTATTTTACTGTACTGGCTTTCCTGGCGCCCATCACTATGCTGATTTGTGATGAATCCAAAATGGACAAACTGACCGGGGCTGTGGCCATCAACTGCGGAGCCCTGTGCGGCGGGAATTTCCCTACGTCTAACTTGGGGGTGATTTTCCGCGGTCTCTCCGATTCCGCTTATGAGGCCCTGAAAGTCAAGGCACCTATGGATTCATTCAATATGGAAATGGAAATCTTCCTGCTTTCTCTTGTTTTCTCCCTGCTCCTGATTACGGTGTTCCGGTATGGAATCAAAGCCAACCGGAATATCGGCCAGGGTGTGACCTTCCAAAAACCGGAGCCTTTTACCCCGATCCAGAGCCGGACGCTGACTTTGATGCTGGTGATGATGGTGGTGGTCCTGATCTTCCCGCTGCTGAAGATCCTGATGCCGGGGAATCCGGCAATCTCTTACCTGGCCACCAAAGTGGATGTGGGCCTGGTGGCCATTATTTTCGCGGTGATCGCCCTGCTGATGAAGCTGGCTCCCCAGAAGGAAGCCATTTCGAAGATTCCCTGGAATACCATCATCATGATTGCCGGAGCCGGCATGCTGATTGCCGTAGCAGTGAAGGCCGGGACCATCAAGATGCTCAGTGCCTGGGTGGGAGCCCATGTGCCCACGCCTCTGATTCCCCTGGCTTTCTCCATCATCGCCGCCATCATGAGCTTCTTCAGCTCCACCACTGGCGTCGTGGCACCGGCTTTGTTCCCGCTGATTCCGGGACTGGCGGAAAGCACCGGGCTGTCAGCTTTTGCGCTGTTTGCCTGCACTGTACTGGGAGCTCAGTCCAGTGCCATCAGTCCTTTCTCTTCCGGAGGTTCCCTGATCCTAGGATCCACTCCCAAAGAGGAGGACCGGAGTACCTTGTTCAGTAAGCTGCTGCTCCGGGCGGTACCCATCATTGTGCTGGCAGCGGCTGCCTATAATTTCATTGTGGCATTTGTATTGTAAAAAAAGGGAGCTGCTGCGTGCGCAACAGCTCCTCTTTTTCACTTCCTATGCTTCCAGAACAGATAGAAATACAGTACCTCCAGCACGCAGCAGGTCATCCAGCCTACGGGGTAGCCGAAGCCGACAGTCATGGGCGTATTGTTGATGAATCGGGTCATGAGGTAGAGGTAGATCTGGCGGATCAGGACAAAGGTCAGCAGCATGATGACCATGGGACCGATGGAATCTCCCCGGCCCCGCAGGGCTCCGGCCAAGACCTGGTTCACGCAGTTGAAGAGCATGAAGAAGATGTTGATGTGGATGAAGGTCACACCGGCTTGGATGACGGGTTCATCTCCGGTGAACAGACGCATGGAAGTATCGGCAAAACCAAAGAGCAAAGCGGCGATGGCGCCTGTAATGGCCAGGCTCATGAGGATGGACGTGACGGTCCCGTCGATGGCCCGTTTTTCATTGTGGGCGCCCATGTTCTGGGCCACGAAGGTGGTGGCAGCCATGGCCATGGAAAGGACCGGCAGCATGATGAATTGGTCCAGCTTGTTGTAGCAGCCCCAGCCGGCCATGACGACAGCTCCGAAGAAGTTGATGTAGGATTGGACAAAGATGTTGGAGAAGGAAGTGAGGATGCTCTGAAGGGCGGTAGGCAGACCCACCCGGAAGATCTGGCTCAGGAGCCCCCGGTCCAGGCACAGGTCTGCAAAGGAGAACCGGTAGATATCCCGGGTCCGCAGGAGGACGGCCATGGTGGCACCGGCTGAGATGAACTGGGACAGGATGGTGGCATAAGCCACGCCTGCAATGCCCCAATGGAAAACCAGGACAAAGAGCAGGTCCAGGAAGATGTTCAGGATGCTGGTGAGAATCAGGAAGTACAGAGGCCGTTTCGTATCTCCTACCGCCCGGAGGACGCCGCTGCCCATGTTGTAGAGGAGCAGACCGGTGACCCCGGCAAAATAAATACGGAGATACAAAGCCGCTTGGTCGAACACATCGGCAGGGGTCTTCATGAAGCGGAGCATGAAATCGGTGCCGGCTAGGAAAAATATGGTAAACAGCAGACAGAGAGCAAAGGTGGCTCCCATGGTGGTCTCTACGGCCCGGTGGAGCAGTTTGTGGTCTTTGGCTCCGAAATACTTGCCGATGATCACTGTGGCTCCGATGGAAAAGCCATTAAAGAAGTAAACAGACATGTTGGTGATCATGGTGGTGGAACTGACGGCAGCCAGGGCCTGGGTCCCTACGAAATTCCCTACGACGATGGAATCCACCGTATTGTACAGCATCTGGAAAATATTGCCGATCATGAGGGGCAGGGCAAATTCCAGGATCAGGCGGGGAATGCTGCCTGACGTCATGTCTTTTGTCTTGGAACGTTCCATGGAATCGCCTGCCTTTGGGAAATTGTAAGATAATTCCTTTTCATTATACCATACTTTTCTGTTTCTTTATATTTCCCGATCCCGGCACGTATGTGTCAACAAGTTCTCGGTGAAGCCTTCATCACAGTATAGTTATGCAGCGATGAGTAGCAATCAGTACCAGCGGGTG
>SFHH01000060.1 GCA_004555735.1 Acidaminococcus fermentans | reverse complement strand
GCCCCTGGGGCAGCCGGCGGATGAATTCCCAGCTATGGGCTTCCTGGGCGGCCCGGATGATTTCTTCTTCCGTGGCTCCCGGCTTCCCGAAGGCGATGTTCTCCCGGATGCTCCCCTGTTTCAGCCAGGTTTCCTGGAGCACCATCCCATAGGTCCGGCGGAGGGAATGGCGGTCCACTTTCCCCGTATCCTGGCCGTCGATGGCAATGGTCCCCCGGTCCACATCGTAGAACCGCATGAGCAGATTGATGAAAGTGCTCTTCCCGCAGCCAGTGGGCCCTACGATGGCCGTGGTCTGGCCTGGTTCTACCTGGAAATTGAAATCTTCGATGAGGGACTTCTTTTTGTCATAGGAAAAATACACGTGGCTGATATCCATCCGGCCTTCCTGGAACACCAGCTTCCGGTCCGGATCGGCGCTCTGGGGCGTCTCCTCGATCAGGGCGAACACCCGGGCAGCACAGGCCAGGGCATTCTGGAGCTCGGTGACCACGGAGCTGATATCCGTAAAGGGCTTCATATATTGGTTGGCATAGTACAGCAGTACCGTAAGCCCTCCCACGGTGAGACCCCCGGCCAGGATCTCCCAGCAGCCCACCAGGGCCACCAAGGCATAGATGGCATTATTCACTGCCCGAGTGGAAGGATTGGTGAGGGAACTGTAGAACAGGGCTCCCTGAGTGGCCTGCTGCAGGTCTTCATTGATGGCTTGGAACTGAGCGGAAGAACGGGCTTCATGGCTGAAGGCCTTCACCACTTTTTCATTGCCGATGGTTTCGTTGATGAGGGCGGTCTGCTTTCCCCGGATGGCTGTCTGAGCCTGGAACAGCTTGTATGACCGGCTGGCGATAAATCTCGCCACCAGGAAGCTGAGGGGAGTCAGGAGGATCACCAAGAGGGAAATGTTTCGGTGGGTAGAAAACATGAAGTACAGGGTCAGCCCAATGGTCACCAGCCCGGAAAACAGCTGGGTGAACCCTAGGAGCAGCCCGTCCGAGATCTGATCCACATCGGCGATCACCCGTTGGACCAGGTCCCCGGTGCTGTGGCTGTCCAAAAAGGACAGGGGCAGCTGCTGGATCTGGCGGATGGCCCGGCTGCGGATATCCTGGACCGTATGGAAAGCCAGTTTGTTGTTGACGAGATTCATAGCCCAGGTAGCCAGGCTGGAGAGGATCACCAGCAAGAGGATCTGGGTGGTATAGCGGCCCACCTGAGCGAAATCCACCTGCCCCGGCCCCAGGATCCCGTCGATGACCCGGCCGAACAAGATGGGCACATAGAGCTGGAGAGCGACGGAGGCCCCGGCCAGCACCAAGCTCCCCAAAAGGAGCAGACGATAAGCGTCGATGATCTTCCAGACTTTTTTCAGGGTGACCCAGCTGGACTTGTTTTGATCCATGGACATCAGGCTTCCTCCTTTCCCTGGCGGATTTCTTCCGCTCGCCGGCCGGGATACTGGGAATCGAAGATTTCCTGGTACACCGGACAGGTTTCCAGCAGCTGGAGATGGGTTCCCTGGCCCACCAGTTTCCCGTCGTCCAGCACCAGGATCAGATCCGCCTGCCGGACACTGCTGGTCCGCTGGGATACGATGAAGACGGTCATCTCTCCTTCCAGGGACTTGATGGCCTGGCGGAGATGGAGATCGGTGGCAAAATCCAGGGCGCTGGCGGAATCATCCAGGATCAGGATCTCCGGGTGTTTCACCAGGGCCCGGGCAATGGTCAGCCGCTGTTTCTGGCCTCCGGACAGGTTCCGTCCCCCCTGTTCTACCAGGGCGTCCAGCTGTCCCTCCTTCCCCAGCACCACCTCTTTGGCCTGGGCAGTTTCCAGGGCTTGCCAGAGTTCTTCGTCAGAAGCATCGGCCTTGCCCCAGCGCAGGTTATCCCGGATGGTCCCTTCAAAGAGGACGGCTTTCTGGGGCACTAGGGCGATTTTTTCCAGGAGACGGCCGGCAGGATAGGCCCGCACGTCCCGTCCTCCCACTTCCACCCGTCCCTGGGTCACATCATAGAAACGAGGGATCAGGTTCACCAGGGTGGTCTTACCGCTGCCGGTACCCCCGATGATCCCGACCGTATAGCCTTTGGGAATGGTAAAATCCAGATCTGTGACGGCTTCAGCACCCCCTGCATAGCCAAAGGATACGTGATGGAAAGCCACGGCCGGTCCCCCGCTTACCGGTTGAAGGGATCCGTCAGCGGAAGGACAGGTCATGGAGCTTTTCACCTCCAGGATACCCTGGATGCGGCTGGCACAGGCTGCCGATTTATTCAATGTGATCACCATACTGCCCAGTTTCACCAGTTCGATGATCATCTGGGCCATATAGTTGTACAGGGCCACCACATCTCCCTGAGCCATGGCTCCCATCTCCACCCGGAGGGCTCCCTGGCGGATCAGCACCACAGTAGCCAGGTTCACCAGGAGATAGGTGCCCGGGGCCATCAATGCGGACCAGCGACCCACATGGAGGTTCTTCCGGGTCAAGTCGGTGTTCCGGCTGTCGAATTCCTCCACCTCTGCCTTTTCCCGGCAGAAAGCCCGGATCACCCGGACCCCGGTGAGGTTTTCCCGGGTAGTCTGGAGCAGCCGGTCCAGGGCTTCCTGGACCCGTTTGAACAGGGGGATGCTCCGGCTCATGATCCCCAGCACCACAATGAGGAGCAGAGGGATGGAAATGGCGAACACCAGGGCACTGGGCACATCGATGAAGAAGGCCATGACCATGGACCCGAAGACGATGAAGGGGCTCCGGAGCAGCAGCCGCAGGGCCAGGTTCAGTCCTGTCTGGACCTGGGTCACATCACTGGTGAGCCGGGTGATCAGGGTATCGGAGCCCAGGGTATCCAGTTCCCGGTAGGACAGTCCCTGGATGTGGTCGAACAGGGCCTGCCGGAGCCGGGTCACCACCCCCACGCTTCCCCGGGCAGCAAAATACTGGGCGGTGAAGGAAAAGCCCATGCCCAGGACCATGAGTCCCATGAGCACCAGGAAACAGCGGAACAGGAAGCCGGTATCGCCAGTGGGGAGTCCCCGGTCGATCATAGCCGCGATCACCAGGGGCACCGCCAGATCCATCAGAGCTTCCAGCAGTTTGAACAGAGGGGCCAGGAAGCAATCCCGGCCATAGCCCCGGAAATAGGGCTGGAATTTTTTCATGTTACGCACCTCATTTTTTGGACTGCCTTTATCTTACCACCTGGATTGCTATATAATAGATATTGAATTTATTTGTAACCATATATTTTTAATATAGGAGGATGCAGTATGAACCTGGAACAGCTGAACTGTCTCATCGCCGTGGTGGAAGAAGGGTCCATCTCCGCCGGAGCCCGGCGGCTGAACCTGACCCAGCCCCCAGTGTCCCTCCAGCTCCAGCGGCTGGAAGCCCAGTGCGGGGTCCGTCTCCTGGAACGGGGCAGCCGGAAGATCCGCCTCACCGAAGCAGGAAAAAGCCTCTACGACACAGCCAAACGGATCCAGAGCCTGACCTTGGCCGCTCAGGAAGACATGAAGAATTTCCAGCTGGGGAAGAAAGGCAGCCTCCACCTAGGGATGATCTCCTCCGGATCCGGGGAACGGTTTTTCCGGGGAGTCCGGTATTTTCTCCAGAAATATCCCGAGATTTCTTTCCAGCTGTACGAAGGGAATACGTACCAGCTGCTGGATGCCCTGGAAAAAGAGACCATCGACCTGGCCTTGATCCGGACGCCTTTTTCCCTGTCCCGCGTGGACCGGAAGATCCTTTGCCAGGAAAATTTCTGCGCTGTGGGGATCCGGGATCTGTTTCCCTCTCCTCTGCCGGATTCCCTTACCCTGGAAGCCCTCCAGGATCTGGCCCTTTTGGGCTATCGGCGCTGGGAACAGATCATCCAGGAAAGCTGCCGGAAGCGGAACTTTTCCTTGTATTTCCGCTGCCTGGCCGATGATGCCCGCAGCTGCCTCCAATGGGCCCAGGCGGGGCTGGGAATCGCCCTTGTGCCGGAATCGGTGGTCTCTCTGAGCCATGGGTTCACAGCGGTGCCGGTGGAAGAAGCCGCTCTGGCCAGCCAGGTCTGCCTGGTGCGCAAAAAAGGGCGGCCTCTCCACGAGACCGCCCGTCTGTTTTGGACGAACTATTGAACTGTTATTTCTTGTGGGCTTCCACTTTCTCATCGAACATGAACTGCAGGTTCAGCCAGGCTGCCGCACTGATTTCCGTGGCTTCCTCCAATTTGCTGGCCAGTTCCAAGTCCACTGGAATGACCCCTTCCAGCAGCTGCTCGACGGTTTCCACCGGTTTCCCCAGCTTATGGGCAAACTGGACCGGCGTCATCTCCCATTCGGTAAGCAGGTCTTCCAGATAGGAACCTGGATGGAAAGCCGTTCCGTCTTCATAAACGATGGTGTTGGGCATGACACGGACCTCAGAATGCCGGAACTATGGCACCCTTGTATTTCTCTTCGATGAATTTCTTCACTTCCGGGCTGTTCAGGGCTTTCATCAGTTTCTGGATTTCCGGACGGTTTTCGTCCCCTTTGCGGACGGCGACAATGTTGGCGTAAGGAGAATCTTTGGCTTCGATGAACAGAGCATCTTTGGTGGGATTCAGCTTGGCTTCCATGGCGAAGTTAGAGTTGATTACGGCTAGATCCACATCATCCAAGGTCCGGGGCAGCATGGCAGCTTCTGCTTCGGTGATCTGGAGGTTCTTGGGGTTCTCCACGATGTCGTTGGCGGTGGCCAGTACCCCGACCCCTTCCTTCAGTTTCAGGAGACCGGCCTTTTCCAGGATGGCCAGAGCCCGGCCCCCGTTGGTGGGATCGTTGGGGATTGCTACTTTCGCGCCGTCAGGTATAGCTTTGATATCTTTGATTTTCCGGGAATACACTCCCATGGGTTCGATGTGGACTTTGCCCACAGAAATCAGGGACAGGTTCCGGTCTTTGCAGAACTTTTCCAGATACGGCAGATGCTGGAAGAAGTTAGCATCGATTTCCTTATCGCTGAGGCTCAGGTTGGGCTTTACGTAATCGGTGAATTCAACCACCTGGAGATCCACTCCGTCCTTGGCCAGGAGCGGCTTCACTTTTTCCAGGATCTCCGCATGAGGAACCGGGGATGCGCCCACCTTCAGGACCACTTTCTTATCTCCCCCTGCCGGCTTGCTGCCAGTGGAACTCCCGCCGCAGCCCCCGGCGATGCCGGCCAGAGCCAGGAGCCCGGCCAGTACCAGTGCCATTTTTTTCATCGTTCTTTTCCTCCTTTAGAGGCTGCTTTCTGCAGAAAGCAGCCGTTCGCGGGTCACGAGCCATGAGTCGCGGGCCGGTCCCTGCCATGGCAAAAGTCCGGTCTGTTTCTCCAAGGATACGCTTCCCGTTCTGTGTTTCCATTTGATTTTTATGCGTTATCCTGTCTTCCTGTCGCTCTGGAAGACAAGAAACGGAGCTAACGCTTTCAGCAATCTAAGCCCGGGACCCGTGACCCGCGGCTCGCGACCCCGGCTGTCACTTCGTGACAGCCTCATGCATTCCAGTTCCGTGCCACCCGTTCTGCGGCTTCTTTCCGGATGTCTTCCGGGTCCCGTTTGATCCGGGCGATTCCTTGTTCCATGGCCACTTTGGCTACAGCAGCGGCGATGGCCGGGACTATCCGCCGGTCGAAGGCGCCGGGCACCACATAGTCTTCCCGGAGTTCGTCATCAGGGATCAAGCCAGTGATAGCTTTCACCGCAGCCACTTTCATCTCTTCCGTGATGGCAGAAGCCCGCACATCCAGGGCTCCCCGGAATACTCCAGGGAACACGCACACATTGTTCACCTGGTTGGGCGCATCGCTCCGGCCCGTCCCGGCTACGGCAGCCCCGTCTGCTTTGGCTTCTTCATAGGTGGTTTCCGGCACCGGATTGGCCAGGGCGAAAACGATGGCATCCTCGTTCATGCTCTGGATCACTTCTTTGGTGAACAGCCGGGGAGCCGAAACTCCCAGGAGCACATCGGCTCCCTTTACGGCCCCTTTCAGATCGCCCTGGTAATGGCGCTGGTTGGTGACACGGGCCAGATACGCGGTGGCCATGTCCATCTCTCCTGGACGGCCTTCATAGACAGCCCCGTGGACGTCGATCATGGTCAGGTCTTTCACACCCAGGCGCACCAGCAGTTTGCCGATGGCAGAACCGGCAGCACCGCAGCCGTTGACCACCACTTTTACCTTGTCGATGTCCTTCTTCACATAGCGCAGGGCCCCCAGGACAGCTGCGCAGGCGATGATGGCCGTCCCATGCTGGTCATCATGGAAGACAGGGATCTTGCACCGTTTGATCAGTTCCGCTTCTACCGCATAGCATTTGGGAGAAGAGATGTCTTCCAGGTTGATGCCCCCGAAAGAAGGCTGGAGTCTTTCCACGATATTGACGAATTCGTCAGGATCCTTGGCATCGATGCAGATGGGCACGGAATCCACATCCCCGAACTTCTTGTACAGCACGGCCTTCCCTTCCATGACGGGCATGGCCGCTTCCGGTCCGATATCGCCCAATCCCAGGACCCGGGTGCCGTCGCTGATCACAGCTACCATATTGCCCCGCCAGGTATATTCAAAAGACAGGTCCGGATTTTCTTTGATCTTCCGGCAGGGTTCGGCTACCCCCGGAGTATAAGCCAGGGACAGATCATGGCCATTTTCCAGAGGCACCTTACAGCGCACCTCCAGCTTCCCATGGTTTTTGGCATGGAGTTCCAGTGCCTCTTTGTTCAGTTCTTCCGTATTTGCCATTTTACGAAGCTCCTTTCCTTACACACGCAGTGTATGTACTTCAAACACCGGTTTTTTCCCCGTCTCCAGGGTCAGGATGCCGAAACTGGGCACCCCGTTCCGGGGACGGCTGGGGCTTCCCGGATTGATCAGCAGGATGCCGTCTTCTTCCCGGTCCACCGGGATATGGATATGGCCGAAGATCACCACATCCGCCTTTTTTTCTTCCCCCCAGTAGAAGAGCCGGCTCCAGTCGTTGTACCGGACATACCGGTGGCCGTGGGTCATGGCCAGGGTGAACCCCAGCTGTTTCGTCACCAGTTCCGCCGGAGCCCGATCCTCATAGCTGTCACAGTTGCCGCAGACCGCATAGACCGGGATCCCGGAAGCCTCTTCGAGGAAAGGGGCGTCCTGGCTGTAATCTCCGGCATGGAGCCAGAGATCCACTTCCCCGGCCTGATCCAGGACGGCCTCCAGGGCATGGAGATCTCCGTGGGTATCACTGACCACGCCGATCTTCATTTGTTCATCCTTTTCCATTGGTTCACCAGCTTCCGGATGGCCTTGGCCCGGTGGCTGATGCCATTCTTTTCTTCCATGGTGGCTTCCCCCAAGGGCTTATGGAGTTCTGTGGACCAGAACAGGGGATCATAGCCGAATCCATTGGTCCCATGGGGCTCATGGAGGAGGATCCCGTCACAGATCCCGGCGCTCTCCGCCAGGATCCGTCCTTCCGGATTGGCC
This sequence comes from Acidaminococcus fermentans, assembly GCA_004555735.1. GTDB lineage: Bacteria > Bacillota > Negativicutes > Acidaminococcales > Acidaminococcaceae > Acidaminococcus > Acidaminococcus fermentans_A. Next base: position 3,057 of record SFHH01000060.1, on the reverse strand, counting down.
ATGGCCAGGGCGCAGAAGAACCGACAATTCCGCCGGACCTGCATCTTCATATTGGCCAGGAGCAGATTGTTGTTCTCTTCATCCGTGGCTTTTTCCCCGGCATAACGGGCGGACCGGACACCGGGGGCTCCTTTCAGGCTCAGGACTTCCAGCCCGGAATCGTCAGCCAGGCATACCTTGCCCAGGGCTTTGGCATAGTACCGGGCCTTCAGCCGGGCATTGGCCGCAAAAGTCCGGCCCGTTTCCTCCGGTTCCGGGACGGGCGGATAATCACTGAGGCAGGTAAAGGTGATGCCGAGTTCATCCATCAGCGACTTGAATTCCTCTACTTTGCCCAGGTTATGGGTTGCGATTACAACTTCCAACATCGTTTCACCTACCTTTTCTATAACTGTTATTGTACCTGTTGTAGGGAGATAAATCCAGAGGAAAAAGTTCCCTGACGGGAACTTTTTCCTGTCACTGGTCATATTGTCACTGGTCACTGGCCGATGGAAGCCGGCATACGCCGGCCTTGAACATTTTATTTCTACAAATTCCCGATCTCTTCCAGGCGCACAAGATATGCCCAGATGCGCGAAAGCGCGGAATTTGGTTCGTGGCATAGTACCCCCGATTGCTTCCCTGAGCGTCAGAGTAGGTCAGATGCGCGAAAGGAGGGATTTGGAAGTTGGGCATAATACACGGCGGTATATACCCGGCTTCCAAATCCCTCCTGACAAAGCAGATGGCCTGCTATGGCGCTCAGGGGTTATGCGTTAGCCCTTAGTCGATATAATTCTTGATCACACAGATCGGCGTCTTCTGGCTGTCGTTGCCGAAGGGGTTGTCGATGAGGATCTTTTCTACCAGACGAGGATCCACTCCTTTGGTACAGCCCAGGCAGCAGGACCGTTTCAGGTCGTTCACGTCCGCTACCGCCGCCCCGAAGCAGCCCAGCCCCGCTTTGATGCTTTCGGAGACCCGTACCGGGTTCTTGGGGCCCAGGACGATGTGCTTATCATAAGGAGGCATGGTGCCGGTGATGTCGTCGATGAGCCGGGCCTGTTCCCCGCCCAGCTGGTAGAACACCCCGTTCCTGCCCAGGCATTTGGCGAAGAAGCCCACCACCACAGCGAACAGCACCTTCAGGGTGCCGGATTCATTGAGCAGGCTCTGCATAGCAGACCAGTTCCCGATGCTCCCCACTCCGGGGAAGAGCTGGCTCAGGACTTTGGCGGCAAAGGAAATCTTCAGGGTCTCAGGACGGATGGCCCGATTCTGGGTGATGGCCACTACACTTTCCGCTACACAGACCACGTCCCGGGGACCGATCTTGTCGCCGCCGAATTCCCGTACCGCGTCCACGATATTGTCATGGACGGTGAGGATCCGGGTAGGAATAGGAACGATTTCATATTTCTCAGCCATTGTAGGCACCCCCTGCCAGTTTTTTCAGTTCATCCGCAAAGACGGTGAAGAAATATTTCCGCACATAATGGGCTTTCCTGCCTACACCGCAGACGAAGATGGCCGCATCCATATCCACCATCCGGTTCAGGATGTCCCGCATATCCTTGCCGTTCCGGGCCCGGAGGGTCAGTGTGACGATCAGGGTCCATTCGGACCATTCTTTCAGTACCAGGGCTTCGAAATAATGGTCGTTCCGGCGCCGGTCGCTTTTTTCCACGTTGCCGGTGCACCAGGCATCCGGGAACTGTTCCTGGGGCAGATAGGGACGGACGAAGCAGTCCGTCACGGCAGCACTTTCCGGGCTCTTGTTCCGGAGGGGCACCTCAAAAGACAGTACGGCTTTGTCATGGTCCAGGTACTCCAGTTTCAGCGGAGTCTTTTCCTCCACCACCACGCGAGTGGCATCGGTGGGTTTCAGGGCCGCGTAGACGGTCATCACCAAAAGGCCCAGGACACACAGTCCCAGGATCAGTAAAATCACATTGATCATGCTTGGATCTCCCTTTCTTGTGCAGCCAGCTGCTGCAGTTTTTCATAATACTTGGGTGCCAGCCGTTCCACTTTCCCCTCCAGATTCACGAAGGCGTTCTTGGAACGGCCTTCCGCCAGCAGCGCACCATCCGCTTTCCGGAGGACCCGGTAGCTGAACTGGATCATGGCCCGGCTGCAGGCCGTCAGCGTGGTCTGGATCTCATACACATCATCGAAACGGGCTGACTGACGGTATTTGCATTGGACTTCGACGATGGGGACCATATACCCAGCTTCCCGCAGCTGATTCAGGTCGATCCCGGCCTGACGGAAATAGGCCACACGCCCCATTTCGAACCAGCGCAGATAATTGGTATGATGGACCACTGCCATCAAATCAGTTTCTGAAAAGCGCACACGATCTGTGATACTAACCACGGCATAACCTCTTTTCTCCCTCATGGGGCATCTGCTTCCCATGGATTGACAACTTTTTTATTATAGCACTTTTTCCTTTGCCCAGTTATCTGAAAAAAGAGCCTAGGATAACAAAAAACCTCATACCCCGCTGACGCGAACTATGAGGCAAGTTTCAAATGGTACGCCCGAGTGGAATCGAACCACCGCACACGGCTCCGGAGGCCGTTGCTCTATCCACTGAGCTACGGGCGTGTTTACCGAACGAATGTTATTATAGCAGAGTACCCCAAAAGATGCAAGGGATTTTTCTACTTTTTTTAAGAGTCCTTCCTGATAGCATTTTCCAGGTCCCCTACCACTTCCGCCAGATTGTGCCTGCGGAGTTCCTCTTCGAACTGGTCCTGGATCTCCTGGAGCTTCCCGTCCAAGGCCTGGTGGATGTTCCGACCTACCGGGCACAGAGGATTGGGGCTGTCGTGGAAATTGAACAGCTTGTCTTTGCTGGTCTCCACTGCTTCATACACATCGTAGAAAGTGATCTGTTCCAAAGGACGGGTCACTTCGATGCCTCCCGGGCCTCGCCGGACAGAAATCAGCCCGGCCTCTTTCAACTGTTTCATGAGATTCCGGACGATCACCGGATTGCAGCCGATGCTGCCCGCCAGGAAGTCGCTGGTCACCTTATAGTCTTTCCTAAAATAGACAGCCGCAGCC
>SFHH01000059.1 GCA_004555735.1 Acidaminococcus fermentans | reverse complement strand
CGCTGGTGAAATTCAAAAAAGGTGAAGAACCGGCGATGAGCCTGAATATTCCCCTGGTTTCTGCTATCATGCAGTCCGTATCTGATGATAATATGGCCATTGCCCTGTCCCGGGAAGGGGGCATCTCCTTCATCTACGGGTCCCAGACCATCGAAAGCGAAGCGGCCATGGTAGCCCGTGTGAAGAGCTTCAAGGCTGGGTTCGTGGTCAGCGATTCCAACCTGCGTCCGGACAGCACCCTGGCCGATGTGCTGACCCTGAAAGAAAAGACCGGCCACAGCACCATGGCCGTGACCAGCGACGGCAGCAAGAACGGCCATCTGGAAGGGATCGTCACCAGCCGTGACTACCGGATTAGCCGGATGGACATGGCAGACCAGGTGAAAGACTTCATGACGCCTGTGTCCGACATGGTGGTGGGCAGCAGCGACATCACCCTGAAACAGGCCAATGATATCATCTGGGAACATAAACTGAACACCTTGCCCATCATCGACAAGGAAGGCAACCTGATGTACATGGTGTTCCGGAAAGACTATTCCACCCACAAACAGTATCCCCTGGAACTCTTGGACAACCAGAAACGCCATGTGGTAGGCGCCGGCATCAACACCCGTGACTACGAACAGCGGGTGCCGGCCCTGGTAGAAGCCGGTGCGGACGTGCTGTGCATCGACTCTTCCGAAGGCTACAGCGAATGGCAGAAACGGACCCTGAAATGGATCCGGGACAAATACGGTGATTCCGTGAAGGTAGGGGCCGGCAACGTGGTGGATGCCGAAGGCTTCCGGTTCCTGGCAGAATGTGGCGCTGACTTCGTGAAGATCGGGATCGGCGGCGGCTCCATCTGCATCACCCGGGAACAGAAAGGCATCGGCCGGGGCCAGGCTACAGCCGTCATCGAAGTGGCCAAAGCCCGGGACGAATACTTCAAGGAAACCGGCATCTACGTGCCCATCTGCTCCGACGGCGGTATCGTGTACGATTACCATATGACCCTGGCTCTGGCCATGGGCGCTGACTTCCTGATGCTGGGCCGGTATTTCGCCCGATTCGACGAATCCCCCACCAACAAGGTGAACATTAACGGCACCTATATGAAGGAATACTGGGGCGAAGGTTCTGCCCGTGCCCGGAACTGGCAGCGGTATGACCTGGGCGGCGACAAGAAGCTCTCCTTCGAAGAAGGGGTGGATTCCTACGTGCCCTACGCCGGCGGCCTGAAGGACAACGTGAACCTGACCATCTCCAAGATGCGGTCCACCATGTGCAACTGCGGGGCCCTCACCATCCCCGAACTGCAGAAAAAGGCCAAACTGACCCTGGTATCCGCTACCAGCCTGGTAGAAGGCGGGGCTCACGACGTTGTGCTGAAAGAGAACACCAGCAGCAACTATCCAAAATAATCCAGAAACAGCAAAAAAAGAAGGACTGTGGATCATCACGGTCCTTCTTTTTTTGCGCCTTGAGGGAGAAAAAGATCCCTCACCCTCCCCGTTGTATTTCCCAGTCCAGAAAATGCCACAGATGATATGGTATACTGTAGAAAAAGGGGGAGGGGATACCATGGCAGTGAAAAAGAGGGCACTTGGCTGGGAGTTGAAAACGGACCTGGAAAACTATGGCCGGGTAACGGGGAAACGGCTGGCAGAACAGCTGGAACGGCTGGAACAGCGGGCAATCAAATTCTTGGTCCTGCAGCCTTCCCGTATGATCGGAGAGACTGCTTTTTTGCAGGCATCCTACGAATATGATCCCACTGAGGGGATGTCTTATGGAATTGAATTCGGATTCCGGCTGAAAGATGGGAAAATTATGATCTTGCGAAATTATCCAGCTCCCCAGTCTCAGTTGGAAAAAATCTTTGAGGAATATTTTACAGTCCAGAGGGTTCCAAATTTCACTGGATGGCTGTTCGTCAATATTTTCAATTCAGTTCCCTTTGTGGGGAGAGGGCAGCTGCACTGGAATTTTCCTCCCCAGTCCTTCCAGGATACCCATACTTTTGTAGAGGCTGTCCATGCTTACAGTCCCGGAAATGCAGGAAACTGGCATCCGGAATTTACTGCTGTGGCGTATCCTGTATGCTATTTGGACCTGGTGTGCTGTGATAAAGAGGAGCCCCATCTGCAGGAGAATGAAAAACTCATCAGGAAAGAAGAAATCCCGGGAAGTCCTTATTCTCGTTTTACCATAAAGGCACGGCTCAAGGCGGAAAATAAGGAGGCTTTTACCGAAGGGGAACTGCTGAAGGCTGTCCATAACCAACTTGCCGGGCGGTATACAGGGATCTGGAAGGATACGTTTATCCTGAAAAGAACAGGAGCTGAAGGGGATGGACCGCTCCTTTCTTTTTACCGGGGGCCTTTTGGACGGCGGGCCATGGGTATTGCCTCTTCCGGGGAACAGTCCCTGTATCAGAAGATCTATCAGGAGCTGGAGGAAAAGGGGAGCCTGTTTCCTGATTTTACCTTGCGCCCTCCCAAGGAATCCCAGGAATATACTTTCATCGATGGGTTCCTGGATGGGGTCGGGTATCACCACGCCTATGTTCCTATGCCGGTGCCGCGGCCTTTGAAGAAAGTCTTCCGGCTGGCCAGCCAGGGAGATGGGGTGGCAGCAGAAAACTGCCTGAAGGCATTCTTTGCTGATCCGGATGAAATCCTCCTTCCTTATATGGATGCGCTCGGGTCCTGGCTCTACCGGCACCAGGACGCTTTGGATGTGCACAATCTGCTGGATTTTGCCTGGAATCTCATGGAACGTTCTGGAGAAATCGAATGTATCAAAACGGCACTGTTCTTGACAGCCCAGAGCCGTCATCCTTGGGAGGAAAAAGACAAAGAGAGGCTCCGGGAGCTGGGCCAGGCCGATGAATTCACTTTCCATGTGCTGCGGAATATGGAAAATTGGGAGAACCGGGATGCAGAGATCTTCCGATTGGCCCAGAAAGTCCACGGCTGGGGGCGGATCTTTGCGGTCCATCAGCTGCAGCCATGCAATGAAGAAGTCAAGGCCTGGCTCCTCCATGAAGGCATCGACAACATCATCTTACCGGAATATTCCTCGTTGGAAGCTGCCCAGAAAATCAACTTGACCGAGGTGGTCAAGAACAGCCAGCCGGACAGCGCAGATCTGCTGGATGCCGGAAAGATCCTTTGTTCCATGATCAAAGGTGGTCCTGTCCCGGGTATCGAAGCCTATCATGGGAAAAAGGAACTGCTCCGCAGCTTCCTGGAGAAAATCGGCAAAGCGGAACCCGACGGCACCTTGTATCAGATGGCTTTCTACGTCCAGCAGTATGCAGAACGGACCCACAGAAAGAAAATTGTGCAGCAGGCGGAACAAATCCTCCAAACTCCTGTTTGCCTGAAGTATCTCCAAAAGCAGCAGGAACAGGGGAATCTGGTTTTCCTGGCTGCCATGGAAGGATTGGACGCTGCCCAGGGAGCCAAGATTGCTTTCCGCAGAGACTGGGAGGCAAATTTCCACCTGCTGCATCTGTTGGATAAGACAGCAGATATCCAGGAAATGGCAGATTTCTTTGTGGAAAAAGTCGCCGGAGGGAAGGAGAACTGTCTGGACGGCCAGATTTTTCTCAATTTGGAAATGGAGGCCTATCAGACAATCCTCCAGGTGATTGACGAAAACCAGGTGGATATCGCCGAGGAGAAACTGCTTCAGTTCGGCCTGACACTGCCGGGAAAGAGCTGCAAAAAATTGACCCGGGCCCATATTCAAAGACTGAAGGAGCAGGGACGCTTAAGTGAACAGCTGGAACAGGCTGCCGCTTTATAAGGTACTGAAGGGAGCCAGCTGCCCCCTTGCCCCCTTTCTTCAACTGTGTTATAATATTTCCATTCAATTCCATACCTTGCTATGAACAGGAGAGTACGCATTTCCGGAGGTCACAGAGAGTGGGGAGCAGGTGGGAGCCCCGCACGGAAAGGGATGGGGAAGTTCACCTGGGAGCAACCGGACTGAACGGAGTAGGCCCGGCGCTGGCTGCGTTATCGGCTGAATGAGTGAAAAATAGGGTGGTACCGCGAACCTTCGCCCCTTGTGGGGACGGAGGTTCTATTTTTTTAGGAGGCGTGAAAATGAGCGACAAACTGCAGGAACTGCGGGAGAAGATCCAGAAGGATCTCAGCGAAGTCAAAAGTGTGGAAGATCTGAAGAATATCCGGGTCCAGTACCTGGGCAAGAAGGGGGCCCTGACCTCCATTCTCCGGAGCCTGGGAGACGTGGCCGCAGAAGAACGGCCCAAGATCGGCAAGATGGTCAACGAAGTCCGGGCCAAGATGGAAATGCGGATCAACGAACAGATGAAGTTGCTGGAAGCCCATCAGATGGAAGAAAAACTGGCCAGCGAGACCCTGGACTTCACCCTGCCGGGACGGAAACCGGCCCTGGGCCATCTCCATCCGGTGACCCAGACCCTGCGGGACATCAAGAAAGTCTTCATGCGTATGGGGTTCGAAGTGGAAGAAGGACCGGAAGTGGAAACGGACTATTTCAACTTTGAAGCCCTGAACCTGCCCAAGGACCATCCGGCCCGGGATATGCAGGACACCTTCTACATCACTGACGATATCCTGCTCCGGACCCAGACTTCCGGGGTCCAGGCCCGCACCATGCAGAGCCGGGAACCCAACACTCCCATCCGGATGATCTGTCCGGGCACCGTGTACCGGAACGACTACGATGCCACCCATTCTCCTATGTTCCATCAGGTGGAAGGCCTGGTGGTGGACAAGGACATTTCCCTGGCGGACCTGAAAGGGACCCTGGAACTGTTCTGCAAGGAAATGTTCGGGGACAGCGTGAAGATCCGGCTGCGGCCTAGCTTCTTCCCCTTTACGGAACCTTCCTGTGAAGTGGACATCAGCTGCGTCATGTGCGGAGGCAGGGGCTGCCGGGTGTGTAAGAACTCCGGATGGCTGGAGATCCTGGGGGCCGGGATGGTGCATCCCAATGTGCTGCGGATGAGCGGCTACGATCCGGAAAAGATGAAGGGCTTTGCCTTCGGGATGGGCGTGGAACGGATTGCCATGCTGCGCTACGGCATCGACGATCTCCGTCTGTTCTTCGAAAATGACCTGCGGTTCATCCGTCAATTCTGAGTGGGAGGCAATGGACAATGTTAGCTTCGATTAATTGGTTGAAACAATATGTGGATATTCCTGTGACGCCGGAAGTGTTGGCGGATAAACTGACCCGGGTGGGACTGGAAGTGGAACAGGTGATCCATCTGGGGGAAGGCCTGGAAGGAGTCATCACCGGGAAGGTGGCCCAGATCGAACGGCACCCCGATTCTGATCATCTGTGGGTCTGCCAGATGGACCTGGGACAGGGGGAACTGGTCCAGATCCTTACCGGGGCCCAGAATGTGCACCAGGGTGACAGGGTGCCGGTGGCGGTGGTAGGGTCCCATCTCCCTAATGGCATGACCCTGAAAGCCGCTAAGATGCGGGGCCTGGATTCCAATGGCATGCTGTGCAGCGCCGGGGAACTGGGCATTGATGCCAAATTGCTGCTGCCGGAACAGCGGGACGGGATCTTCATCCTGCCGGCCAATACGCCTGTCGGAGTGGACGTCAAACAGCTTCTGGGCCTGGATGATGTGGTGCTGGACATCGACCTGACTGCCAACCGGAGCGACTGCTTCAATATGCTGGGCCTGGCCCGGGAAACCGCTGCGGTACTGGGACAGAGCCTGCGCCTGCCCAAGCTGGCCACCCGGGATGAAGCCTCCGGCAGCGCAGCCGACTGTGCCAAAGTGGAGATCCAGTGCAAAGATCTGTGCACTCGGTTCGCCATGCGGATGGTGAAGGATATCCAGGTGACGGAGTCTCCAGAGTGGATGCAGAAACTGCTCCGGGCCGTGAATATCCGTCCCATCAACAACGTGGTGGACGTGACCAACTATGTGATGATGGAACTGGGCCAGCCCATGCACGCCTACGACTATGACACGGTAGCAGACCACACTTGGATCGTCCGCCGGGCTCAGGAAGGGGAGACCCTGGTGACCCTGGACGGCCAGAAACGGGAGCTGAATCCCAACATGATCGTCATCGCCGACCCGGAAAAAGCCATCGGTCTGGGGGGTGTCATGGGGGGCATGGCCACAGAAGTCACCGGCAAGACCGTGAACGTGATGCTGGAATCCGCCACCTTCTACGGTCCCAGCATCCGGCATACCTCCAAGGACCTGGGCCTGCGCAGCGAGGCTTCCCAGCGGTTCGAACGGGGGGTGGATACCATCCGGGATCATGATGCCCTGGACCGGGCCGTCCATCTGCTGGAAGAGATGGGTGCCTGCAAGGCCGTAGCCGGTGTGGTGGAAGACTATCCGGTGCCCCAGGAACCGGTGAAGATCAAGGCCCTTCCGGAAGCCCTGCGCCGGCGGATCGGCACGGAAGGAATCACCGATGCCCAGATGCGGTCCATCCTGGAAGGGCTACGGTTCCAGGTGGAACCTCAGGCCGACGGCAGCTGGCTGGTCACCGTGCCCACCTGGCGGAATGACTGTACCTGCGATGCGGACCTTTCAGAAGAAGTGGCCCGGATGTACGGCTATGACAAGATCCCGTCCACCTTGCCCCAGCTGGATATGGCCCGGGGCGGGCAGGCTCCTATCGAAGACGTGAAGGATAAGATCCGGAATTACCTGGCCGATGCCGGGCTGGACGAAGTGATGACCTATACCTTCATCAACGCCGGAGATTTCGATAAATTGGGGCTGGACGCGGACGACAGCCGTCGGCAGGCCATCCAGATCATCAACCCCATCAGCGATGATTTCCGGACCATGCGCACTACCTTGGTGCCCAGCCTGCTGAACACCGCTGCCTACAACCTGGCCCGGCAGAACGACCGGGTAGCCCTGTTTGAAGTAGGCCGGGTGTTCCTGCCGAAAGCTCTGCCGCTGACGGAACAGCCTGCGGAAAAGACCCGCCTGTGCCTGGTGCTGGCTGGCAAACGGAACGAACTGAACTGGACGGAAAGCAAGGAAGCTGTGGACTTCTTCGACCTGAAAGGGGACTTGGAAGGGGTGCTGGAAGTGCTCCAGGCCAGCGGGGTGATTTACGCCAAACCGGAAGAGAGATTCCTCCATCCTGGCAAGAGCTGTACGGTGCTCCATGATGGGAAAGCTGTGGGCTTCATGGGGGCCCTCCATCCCCAGGTCCAGGAACGGTTCGGCCTCAGCGGGGAAACCTTCGTGCTGGAACTGGATCTGAGCAGCTTCGTGGATGGGGCGGAACGGATCCCTCAGTTCACCCATATCCCGCAGTTCCCCAGCACCAGCCGGGATATCGCCGTGGTGGTGCCCAAGACCGTCAGCGCCGTGGACCTGATGGCAGAGATCCGCACCCAGGCCGGCCCGCTGCTGAAGGATGTGCGGCTGTTCGATGTGTACAGCGGCAAGCAGGTGAAGAGCGGCTGCAAGAGCGTGGCCTTCAGCCTGACCTTCCAGGATCTGGAACGGACATTGAAGGACAAGGAAATCAACGACATCATCAATCAGGTGGTGAAGAAAGTTCAGGAACGTTTCGAAGGGGTCCTGAGAGAGTAAATTAAGAAGGGGATGTTGCACGTCCTGTGCAACATCCCCCTTTTTAATTTATTTTTCCGAAAACGGACAAACTGTGGTACAATGGGTTACAAATAATGTACCTGGAAAGGTGGAGACCCATGAAACAATTTGACGCAAGGAATTTGTCCATGATGTTCGACTTGTACGAAATGACCATGGCCAATGGCTATTTTGAAGATAAAGAACGGGACCGGGATGATTATGTGTCCTTCGATGTATTTTACCGGAACAATCCGGATGACGGCGGTTTCGCCATCTTTGCCGGGTTGGAACAGGTCCTGGACTACCTGGAAAATCTGCATTTTTCCACAGAAGATATTTCCTATCTGCGGAGTCTCCACGTGTTCAGTGAGCCCTTCCTCCAGTGGCTGGAAACCTACCAGTTCCGGGGCAGTGTCTATGCCATGCCGGAAGGGAGCATCATCTATCCTGATGAACCTCTGCTCACGGTCTATGCCCCCCTCATCGACGCCCAGCTGGTAGAGACGGCCATCCTTTGCGAGATCAACCACCAGTCTTTGATTGCTACCAAGGCCCAGCGGATCGTCAAAGCCGCCCAGGGAAGGGGTGTCTCTGATTTCGGCGCCCGGCGGGCCCACAACATGGATGCGGCGGTCTATGGGGCCCGGGCTGCCTACATCGGTGGCGCCAACAGTACAGCAACGGTCCTGGCCGGGCAGATGTTCAACATTCCCGTGAGCGGGACCATGGCCCACAGCTGGGTCATGTACTATGATGATGAATACACGGCGTTCAAACGGTTTGCGGAAATCTATCCGGATAACGCCATCCTGCTGGTGGATACGTACGATGTACTGGATTCCGGGGTTCCCAATGCCATCCGGGTGGCCAAGGAAGTCCTGGAGCCCAGGGGGAAGCGGCTGAAGGGCATCCGGATCGATTCCGGGGACCTGGCCTACCTGTCCAAGAAAGCCCGGAAGATGCTGGATGATGCGGGCCTGACCGATGCCATCATCGTCATGAGCAACTCCTTGGATGAATACACCATCAGCTCCATCCTGGAACAGGGGGGCTGCGTGGATTCCTTCGGGGTGGGGGAACGGCTGATCACCGCCAAGAGCGATCCGGTCTTTGGCGCAGTCTATAAACTGGTGGCCGTCCATAAAGACAAGGCTATCATCCCCAAGATCAAGATTTCTGAGACCTTTGAAAAAATCACCAACCCCGGCCGGAAACGGGCTTGGAGGGTGTACGATAAGACCGGCCATGCCATTGCGGACCTCCTGACCCTGCTGGATGAAGATCCCCGGGAGGTGAAGGAGTTCTCCTTTGTAGATACCCAGCGTCCCTGGAAGAAGATGGCTTTCCAAGACTGTACCTTCCGGGAGCTCCAGGAACTGGTCCTGGAAAAGGGCAAGCGGACCCATCCGTCCCCGTCCCTGGAGGAAATCCGCCGGTATGTGCGGCAGCAGCTGGATCATGAAATCTGGCCGGAAGAGCAACGCTTCAGCAATCCCCATACCCATTTCTTGGATATGAGTCCAAAGTATTATGCCATGAAGATGCGGTTGCTGGAAGATGCCAAGAAAGGCAAATAAGGAGGGAAAGCAGATGGCATTCTTTGACCTGTTGGCCAAACGGCGGAGCGTACGCCAATATACGGAAGAACCGGTGAGCCGGAAAGATCTGGAGAAAATCACGGAAGCCGGGCTGATGACGCCCAGCAGCAAGAATCTCCGCAGTACAGAACTGCTGGTGGTGGAGGATCGGTCTACCCTCCAGGCCCTGGCCCGGTGCAAACCCCATTTTGCCGATATGCTGAATGGAGCAACGGCCGCCATTGTGGTCATGGGACATCTGGATTCCCATGCCTGGGTGGAAGATGCTTCCCTGGCCCTTCTGGCCATGATGCTCCAGGCGGAAGAACTGGGGCTGGGGAGCTGCTGGGTGCAAGTGCGCCATATGGTTTCGGAGACCCTGGGAGAAGATGGACAGCCCTTGACTTCCCACCAGTATCTCCAACAGCTGCTGGACCTTCCTCCTGAAGTAGAAGTGGAAGCCATCCTGGCTCTGGGCCATCCGGCCCGGGAACTGCGGCCTCGGACTTTGGAAGAAGCCAAGCCGGAACGGATCCACTGGGGTAAATATTGAAGACGATCCAGCCGAGGGCAGCCGCCATCGCTCCGGCTGGATTTGTTTTATCCTTTTTCTAAAAGAGTGTATAATAAAAAACAGAGTACAGGGGGAAAGGAGGATGGCAGGATGAAGAAAAAATACTTGAAGGATATAGTATATGATGCCATCATGGAAGACATCTATGCAGGGGTCCATAAGCCTGGGGATATCCTGAACGAGGGAACCCTGGTGGCGAAATACCAGTGCAGCAAATCCCCAGTGCGGGAAGCCCTGATCGCCCTGTGTGAGAACCATGTGCTCCGGAACATCCCCCGGTATGGCTACGAAGTGACCCGGCTGACCATGGAAGATATCCGGGAAATGCTGGAATTCCGCTATTGCCTGGAGGGAGGGACGCTCCTAAAAAGGGGGGGCCGCATCACGCCCCGGCAGCTGGACGAGCTGGAGCAGCTGAACCAGGAATGCCTGCGGGACGATGTGACGCCCCGGGAACATTGGATGGCCAATCTGGCATTCCATGTGGCATTGATCCATGCCTGTGGGAACCATTATATCGATGAGCAGGTGAAGGGGTGTATGGGGCGGCTGACCCGGGCCTATGCCCAGTTCCGCTGGGGGATGGATCAGCAGGAACTCCACATGTCCTGCGACTGCCGGCACCATAAAGCTCTCCTGGAGGCCCTGCGGGAGAAAAACTGTACCAAAGCGGTGAAGATACTGAAACAGGATTTGGAGGATTTCACTTTGTTGAAGTGAAAAAGGGGGTGTTGCATGAGCAACAGCCTCTTTTTGAGGTCTCGGGTCTCGAGTCTCGAGTCTCGAGCCGTTGGATAGAACCTGTCCCCATGGCCAGGTTCTTTTGAAGGTGTAGAACCAGTATCGTGCTGGATATAGAAACGAATATCTTATCGT
>SFHH01000058.1 GCA_004555735.1 Acidaminococcus fermentans | reverse complement strand
AAAAAGTGAGCAAGAAAAAAGCCGCCAAAATGGACGGCTTACATTGTTGTATCCAATTTTAGGGAATTCGAGATGTTTTTTTCGATTTTCCATTGAAGACTTTAAAACTGAAGAAAAAAGAAAGCTGTTGCATGTGTGAAAACCTCACACATGCAACACCCCCTTCTTTTTCTCTCCAAAATGCGATATAATAATACATCACGCTATTGCTGAATCGATAGACACTGGACCGACAGAAAGGATGTGCTCATATGCTGTATGTGATCCTCATGGGAATCATTGCTTTTTTTGTCGCTGTTTTTGCTCTCCAGAACGCTATGGCTGTAGAAGTCAGTTTCCTTTTCTGGCATTTTTCTATGAGCCTGGCCTTGATCATCCTGAGCTGTCTTTTGGCGGGTTTCTTCCTGGCCAGCTTGTGGACTTTGAAAGTGAAGGCGGGCCATTATATGAAGGACCGCAGACTGAAGGAACAGCTGCGGCAGCTGGAAGATAAGAAAGCAGACTGGGAAGCACGGCAGGAAAGACAGGCTCGGCGCCCTGTGCCTCACATGGATCTGCCTCGGACGGAACGCAAGGGGAAAACCTACGACCCGGCCCAGGACCAGGATCCCATCATCAAGCCGTTCCGGCCGAAGGAGTAAAGAGCAGGAGACCTATGATCTATTCGAAAATCAAGCATCTGACGGGAGCGGAAACGGAACAGATCCAGGCCCTCAGCCAGGAAATGGGGATCTCTCCCCTCTTGGCAGGGGTCTTGATGCGCAGGGATCTGACGGACCCGGAGCAGATCCGGGAATTTCTGGAAGGGAAATCCCAGCCCTATTATGATCCTTTCCGATTGAAAGATATGGACCGGGCCGTGGACCGGATCCTCCAGGCACTGCAGCAGGGCGAAGCGATGACCATCTACGGGGATTATGACGTGGATGGGACATCGGCCAGCTCCCTGCTGTATTTGTTTTTACAGGCAAGGGGAGCCAAGGTACAGGTCTACGTACCTCGCCGGGATACGGAAGGGTACGGCCTCAATGGACCGGCTCTGGAACGGATCGCCGCCTCTGGCACCCGGTTGCTGATCACCGTGGATACGGGCATCAGCGGGGCCAAGGAAGTAGCAGAAGCACCCAAGACTATGGATATCATCATCACGGACCACCACCTGGCTCCCCGGCAGCTGCCGGCGGCCCTGGCCGTAGTGAATCCCAACCAGCCTGGGGATGGCTATCCTTTCAAAGGGATCGCCGGAGTCGGTGTAGCGTTCAAGTTGTGCCAGGCCCTGGAACAGAAACTCACTGGGAATCCGGATCTCTATTGGGATGAACTGATCGAATTGGTGGCCCTGGGCACGGTGGCAGACATGGTCCCCCTCCGGGATGAGAACCGGGAAATCGTTCGGAAAGGCCTGGCCAAGATGTCCAGCAGTTCCCTCTGCGGCCTCCGCGCCCTACTCCAGGTGACGGTGGCACCCGGCAGCACCATCAACAGCGGCACCATCGGCTTCGGCTTGGGGCCCCGGATCAATGCGGCCGGCCGTCTGGATGATGCGATGACGGCCGTGCATCTCCTGACCGCCCAGGATCCGGAGAAAGCCAGGGAACTGGCGGCAGAACTGAATTCGGCCAATCAGGAACGGCAGGCGCTGAGCCAGAAAATCTTTGAAGAGGCAGAACATCAGCTGGCACGGCTGGGGAGCCCGGAATGGGGCATCGTCCTGGGAGAGGAAGGGTGGCACCCGGGGGTCATCGGCATCGTAGCTTCCCGGATGACGGAAAAGTACCATCTGCCTTCGGTCCTCCTTTCCATCAGCGGGGATACGGCCAAAGGGTCCTGCCGGAGCATCCCGCCCCTGGACTTGTACCAGGCCCTGGACCGGTGCCGGGAGCATCTGGTCCAGTTCGGGGGCCATGCCCAGGCGGCCGGCCTTACCATGAAGACCTCGGAAATCCCTGCTTTCCGGGAAGCTTTTGCCCGGACGGTAGCGGAGATGCTGGATCACAAACCCTATGAACCGGCGGCTGTGCCAGATTATTTTGTGCCGGAAGGACGGGAAGTCACTGTGGAAGCCGTCCAGGAACTGGCCAAACTGGAACCTTTCGGGGTAGGCAATCCGGCGCCGGTACTGGGGTTTGCCAAAGCCCGGATCCAGGAAGTCTCCCTCCTGGGCCGGGATCAGAACCATTTGAAGTTTCTCCTGGAACAGGGAGGGTTCCAGTACAAGGGACTCCTGTGGCAGGAAGGTCCCCGGTTCCATTCCTTTTATCCAGGGGAAGTGGCTGCTGTCGCCTTTTCTCCCCAGCTGAACACCTTCCGAGGGGTTACGGCGGTGGATCTGGAAGTATCGGCGGTAGAAGCTCCATACACCATTATTGACTGGCGGCACGAGAACCGGAATAAAGAGACAGAGTTAAATAGTATTTTACAAAAAGATAAAAAGACGGTAGTATATGGGGAGGATAGTGTTGCCCTGCAGCAAAAATTCCCGGGCATCCATAGCGCCGTTTATGGAGAACCTCTGCCGGAGGGTGTCCATACTGTGGTGTTTTATGATGGCGGGGCAGAAAAGATCCTGGCACCGGGAAGATTCCCTCTGACCAAGGATTGGCAGGGACGGCTGTATCTCCTGTACGGCCGGGAGGATCTGCTGGCCCGGAGAAATGCTCTCCGCCGGCAGTATCCCGATTTGGCCGGGATGCGGTTCTGCTATGCGGCCATCCGGAGTCGTCTCCAGCAGCAGGGAGCCTGCCAAGAAGCCCAGCTGCTCCGGCTGACCACCCGGGAAGGGTATCGGATCAGCCAGGCTGTCCTCGCTATCTTTTATGAATTGCACCTGTTCACCAGGGAATCCGGGTTGGTTTCCCTGGGCGATACAGGCCACAAGAATATGCAGGATTCCAAAGGGTTCCAGGCCCTCCAGGCGGCCTATGATGCCCATTTCCAGGAACTGAACCGCAGCTGGAAGCTGCAGCCGGCAGAAATCGCCGCTCTTTGGATGACAGGAAGGTGAGACAATGGAACAGCTCGATGACAAGCCGATCAGTGCGGAAGAATTCTATGCCCGCATCGGCAAATATTTGACCCCGCGGCAGGTGGAATTCGTCCGGGAAGCGTACAACTTCGCGGCAGAGGCCCATGCCAAGCAGAAACGGGCTTCCGGGGAACCCTATATCATCCATCCGCTGGGGGTGGCCACCATCCTGGCCCAGCTCCAGATGGATGACGTGACGCTGGCCGCTGCCTTCCTGCATGATGTGGTAGAAGATACGGATGTGACCTTGGACCAGATGGAGGATATCTTCGGCCGGGAAGTGGCCATGCTGGTGGACGGGGTCACCAAGCTGGGCAAGATCGAATATATCTCCCGGGAAGAACAGCAGGTGGAGAACTACCGGAAAATGTTCCTGGCCATGGCCAAGGATATCCGGGTGGTACTGATCAAACTGGCGGACCGGCTGCACAACATGCGGACCATGAAATACATGCCGGTGAACAAGCAGAAACGGATCTCTTCGGAGACCCTGGAGATCTATGCCCCTCTGGCCCACCGGCTGGGGATCTATGCCATCAAATGGGAACTGGAAGATCTGGCCTTCCGCTATATGGAACCCCAGCATTACTACGAACTGGTAGAACAGGTGAAGAGCAAGCGGCACGAGCGGGAAGCCATGGTCCAGGAGGCCATGGACGAACTGCGGAAACTGTGCGAGGAAGCCGGTATCAATTGCCAGATCCAGGGCCGCCCCAAGAGCTTCTACAGCATCTACAAGAAGATGCAGCGGGACCACAAGACCATCAACGAGATCTACGATCTTTTGGCCGTCCGGGTGCTGGTGGATACGGTGAAGGACTGCTATGGGGTCCTGGGGATCGTCCATGGGAAGTGGAAACCCATCCCGGGCCGGTTCAAGGACTATATCGCCGTGCCCAAATCCAATGGCTACCAGTCCCTGCATACGACGGTGGTGGCTTCCAGCGGACAGCCCCTGGAAATCCAGATCCGGACTTTCGAGATGCACAAGGTCTCTGAATACGGGGTGGCAGCTCACTGGCGGTATAAGGAAAGCGGCGGCTCCAAGATGCCCAGCTCTTCCGACAAGAGTGTGGATGCCAAGATGGCCTGGCTCCGGCAGCTGCTGGAATGGCATAAGGATATGCGGGATCCCCATGAATTCGTGGATACGGTGAAGATGGATGTGTTCTCTGACGAGGTGTTCGTCTTCACTCCCCAGGGAGATGTACTGGATCTGCCGGAAGGCTCCGTACCCATCGATTTTGCCTACCGGGTCCACACCGGGGTGGGCAACAGCTGCGTGGGGGCCAAGGTGAACGGGAAGATCGTGCCCTTGGATTACCACCTGAAGAATGGGGACATCGTAGAGATCATCACGTCCAAGCAGTCTCCGGGACCCAGCCGGGATTGGATCAATATCGTAGGATCCAGCCAGACCAAGAACAAGATCAAACAGTTCTTCAAGAAGGAACGGCGGGAAGAGAACATCGTCAATGGACGGGAAATGCTGGAACGGGAGTGCCGGCGCCTGGGGTACGATGTGAACACCATGCTCAGCTCCGACAACTTGAAGGAAGTGGCGGTCCGGTGCCATATGGACGGTAGCGTGGAGAACCTGCTGGCCGCTCTCGGATACGGCGGGCTGATGGTGAACGGGGTCATGGTGAAGCTGGTGGACCTGTACAAGAAGGCCCAGCGCCAGAACACCACCAAGAACCTGTCCCAGCTCCTCAGCGAACTGAAGCCTAAGAC
This sequence comes from Acidaminococcus fermentans, assembly GCA_004555735.1. Lineage (GTDB taxonomy): Bacteria > Bacillota > Negativicutes > Acidaminococcales > Acidaminococcaceae > Acidaminococcus > Acidaminococcus fermentans_A. The sequence goes on along the minus strand of SFHH01000058.1, from coordinate 5,975 downwards.
CGTGAAGACCCACAAGGGCAGCCACGGTATCCTGGTGAAGGGAGAGGACGACATCATGGTCAAGCTGGCCAAATGCTGCAATCCTATCCCTGGAGACCCTATCGTAGGGTACATCACCCGGGGCCACGGCGTTTCCGTCCACCGGGCAGACTGTCCCAATGTGCTGGCCAATACGGAAGATCCCAACCGGATGATCGACGTTTCCTGGAATGTGGATACGGACACGGCCTATAAGGTGGTGCTCCGTCTGACGGCGGTGGATCAGCCAGGGGTCATGGCCAATATCATGACCGTGGCCAGCGAAACCAAAGTGAACATCAATTCCATCAATGCCCATACCAACCCCAATAAGACAGCCTATGTGGACATGGGGCTGGATATCAGCAGCCTGGACCAGCTGAACTATATCATCGGCCGGCTGCGCCGGATCAAGGGCGTCTATAAAGTGGACCGGAAAGTGTCCGGAACGTGAGGCAGTCATGAGAGCAGTGGTACAGCGGGTCAAAGAGGCCTCCGTTACCGTGGAAAGCCGCAAGGTGGGCTCCATCGGAAAGGGGCTGCTGGTCCTTCTGGGCGTGGCCCGGGGAGATACAGAAAAGGACGGAGCCTACCTGGCGGAGAAATTGGCCGGGCTCCGGATCTTTGAAGACGAAGAAGAAAAGATGAATCAGTCGGTGGCCCAGGTGGGAGGCAGCATCCTCTTGGTGTCCCAGTTCACCCTGTACGGGGATGTGCGCCATGGCAGGAGACCTTCCTTCACCCAGGCAGCGCCTCCGGAAGAAGCCAACCGGCTGTATGAGGACTTGTGCCGGAAGCTCCGGGACAAGGGGCTGACCGTAGAGACCGGGCAGTTCCAGGCCCATATGGAAGTGGCCCTGGTGAACGATGGGCCGGTCACCATCCTGCTGGACAGCGGGAAGATGTTTTAGGAGGGAAAAGGAAACTATGAAGATCTATCGGGTGGTCGTGGGACCGATCCAGGAAAATTGTTACATCATCAAGAACGAAGCCAATAACGAAGGCATCATCGTGGATCCGGGAGATGAAGCCGACCGGATCATGGATGCGGTGAAGAAGGCCGGTATCGAAAAAGTGCCCGCCATCTTCCTCACCCATGGTCACGGGGACCATATCTCCGCCCTGGATGAAGTCAAGGCGGCCACCGGCGCCAAAGTCTATATGAGCCGGGAAGATGCGCCCATGCTCCGGGTGTGGAACAGCAGCCTGTCCTATTCCACCAACCGGGACAAAAAATTCGATCCCCCCGATGCATACTTCACCGATGGGGAAAAGCTCACAGCAGCAGGCCTGGATTTCACCATCGCTGCTACCCCGGGCCATACCCGGGGCGGCGTCTGCATCATCGGAGATGGAGTGGTGTTCTGCGGGGACACAGTGTTCCTGGAAAGCATCGGCCGGACGGATCTGCCGGGAGGTTCCTATGACGCCATCCTGGATTCCATCAAGACCAAGCTGCTGGTGCTGCCCGATGACTACAAGCTGCTGCCCGGCCATGGACCGGCCACCACAGTGGGCTGGGAACGGCGCAGGAATCCGTTCCTCCAGTAAGGTCGTGAGTGCATGATGGATGTGCAACAAAAGCCCCGGGGACTGGTGGCCAAACTGCTGGCGGGCCTGGCTGGGTTCGGAGTGTTCTACCTCCTGGGCCACTGGTTCCTGCCCGTGTTCCTGGCGGTGGGGATGAGCTTCCTGCTCTATCCGATCGTGGACCGGCTGGAACGGCTGAAGATCAAGGGACGGCCCTTTCCCAATACCTTGGCAGTATTGATTTCTTTCCTCGTATTCGGCCTGTTCCTCTATGCAGCAGCCAATGTATTGATCGTTCCCCTAGTGACCCAGGTGAACACCCTGCTGAAAGCCATGCCGGGGCTGGCGGCCAAAGCCAACGAAAGCATCAGCCTGTTCCTGGGCAGCGAGGCCCAGAAGCTGCCGCCCAATACCCGGGAGATGCTCCAGCAGGCGGCCAGCAGCCTGAGCAGCTATATCATGGGCCTTTTGAAAGATATGCTGGCTTCCACCGTCCAGGCGGCCAAGAGCCTAGTGAGTCTGGCCCTGGTCCCCTTCCTCAGCTTCTATTTCCTGAAGGACTGGCGGACCCTGAAAAAGATGGTGGTAGGGCTCTTTGCCTATGAAAAGCAGCCTCTGGCGGACCGGGTGCTGTCGGATATGGGGCGTATGCTCTGCGCCTATGTGGACAATATGTTCAAGCTTTGCTTCGTGGCTGCTGCCTGCCTCACAGCCGGGAACTCCATCCTGGGGGTCCAGTATACCCTGGTGCTGGGCTTTCTGGCCATGATCAGCGAAATGATTCCCCTGGTAGGATCGGTGGTAGGGACCCTGGCAGCCGTGTTCATCGCCCTGCTCCAAAAGCCCTCCCTGGCCCTGAAAGTCCTGGTGCTGTATCTGGTGTACTATCAGGTGGATGCCCAGGTGATCATGCCGAACCTGATGGGGCACAGCATCACCCTGCATCCGGTGCTGATCATCCTGGCGGTGATGATCGGGGGCCAAATCGGCGGGGTGGCCGGCCTGATCTTCGCAGTTCCGGTCCTGGCCATCATCAAAGTTCTCTATGGGTACTTCTGGCATGCCGGAGAAGAAAGTCTTGAGTCAGTTGATAAAAAACAATAAACTGTGTTAAAATTAATAAGTTCAAACAAGTTCTGTGGACGGAGGGGATTTTTATGTTAACAGGGGCACCGCGCGGTACCAAAGACATTCTGCCGGGTACCATCAATGGCTGGCGCTATGCCGAACAAATCATTCGTGAAGTATGCCGGGAATTCAATTATCAGGAAATCAGGACCCCGATCTTTGAACATACCGAACTCTTCCAGAGAGGAATCGGAGACGGCACGGACGTAGTGGACAAGGAAATGTACACCTTTACGGACCGGAGCGGCCGCAGCCTGACCCTGCGTCCGGAAAATACCGCATCCGTGGTCCGGTCCTTTGTGGAAAATAAGCTGTATGCGGAACCCATGCCGCTGAAAGTGTTTTATATCGGACCTATGTTCCGGTACGACCGGCCCCAGGCAGGCCGTATGAGACAGTTCCACCAGTTCGGGGTAGAAGCCCTGGGGGCGGAATCTCCTGTGGTGGATGCGGAAGTGATCCTCTTGGCCCTGACCGTGCTGAAACGGTTCGGCCTGAAGGATCTGAAACTGAAGATCAACTCCGTAGGGTGCCCCAACTGCCGGCCCCAGCATCGGAAACTGCTCCAGGACTACTTCCGTCCGCATCTGGGCGAACTGTGCGAAGACTGCCAGAGCCGGTTCGATCGGAGCCCGCTGCGGATCCTGGACTGCAAAGTGGACGCGGACAAGCCCTTCATGGCCGGTGCCCCCAAGATCACCGACCACCTGTGCGACGAATGCCGGGCCCACTTCGAAACCGTGAAGAAACTGCTGGATGAAGCAGGGGTGGAATACGAAGTGGACAGCAACTTGGTACGGGGCCTGGACTACTACACCAAGACCGCTTTCGAAATCCAGTACGGTCCCCTGGGCGCCCAGAGCGCTGTAGGCGGCGGCGGACGGTATGACGGTCTGGTGGAAGAACTGGGCGGCCCCAGCACTCCCGGCGTGGGCTTTGCCATCGGCCTGGAACGGATCCTCCTGGCCATGGAAAAACAGAACCTGCTGCCCACCGGCAAGGAAGCCGTGGATATCTTCGCCGTCATCCCTGATGAAGGGGGCGTGGCCGATGCCTTCCGGGTGATCACCAACCTGCGGAGCAAAGGCCTTGTCTGCGATATGAACCTGGTGGAACGGAGCATGAAGGCCCAGATGAAGCAGGCCAACCGGGAACAGGCCCGTTTCGCCCTGATCTTCGGGGAAGAAGAACGGTCCCGGGGCGCTGTCACCGTCCGGAACATGGCGGACAGCAGCCAGGAAGAAGTATGTTTCGGGGCTTTGGAAGCCTATTTCAACAAATAAAGACCAGAGGTGTGAACAAGAATGAGTATGGAACGCAGTCATCATTGCGGTGACTTGAGAAAAGCAGATGCCGGCAAGACGGTTACCTTGTGCGGCTGGGTAAGCAAACGGCGTGACCACGGCGGCATCATCTTCATCGATCTCCGGGACCGTCACGGTCTGGTGCAGGTGGTCATCGACCCGGCCCACGATGAAAAAGATTTCCACAAGGCCGAAGGGGTCCGCAGCGAATATGTGCTGCAGGTCAAAGGCCTGGTCCGGGAACGGAGCGCGGAAACCGTCAATCCCCATCTGCCTACAGGGGACGTGGAAGTGGTGGTCAAGGACCTGAACGTGCTGAATCCTTCTAAGACTCCGCCTTTCTATATCCAGGATGGCATCGACGTGGATGAAAACGTCCGTCTCCGCTATCGGTACCTGGATCTGCGGCGTCCGGAAATGCAGCAGAACCTGATCCTCCGCCATCGGGTGACCAAGGCAGTTCGGGACTTCCTGGACAAACAGGATTTCCTGGAAATCGAGACCCCGGATCTGATCCGGAGCACTCCGGAAGGAGCTCGGGACTACTTGGTGCCCAGCCGGGTGAACCCTGGCAAGTTCTACGCCCTGCCTCAGTCTCCCCAGCTGTTCAAACAGCTGCTGATGATTGCCGGCATGGAACGGTATTTCCAGATTGCCCGGTGCTTCCGGGATGAAGACCTGCGGGCCGACCGGCAGCCGGAATTCACCCAGCTGGATATGGAAATGTCCTTTGTGGACCAAGATGACATCATGGCCCTCACGGAAAAACTGATCGCCTATGTGTTCAAGGAAACCCTGGGCGTGGATGTGCCCGTGCCCATGGCCCGGATGACCTGGGATGAAGCCATGGACAAATACGGCAGCGACAAACCGGACCTGCGGTTCGGCATGCAGCTGGTGAACATGAATGAAGCCCTCCAGGGGACCCAGTTCAAGGTGTTCAAGGACATCATCGAAAAGGGCGGCCTGGTGAAAGCCATCAACGTGAAGGGCTACAATAAGATTCCCCGGAGAGAACTGGACGGCCTGGTGGAATTCGTAGGCATCTACGGTGCCAAGGGCCTGGCCTGGATCATAGTCAACGATGACGGCTCCATCAAATCTCCTATCGCCAAATTCTTCTCTGACGAAGAAATGCAGCGGATCCTGGAAGCCGGCAAGGCAGAAAAAGGCGATGTGCTGCTGTTCGTGGCCGACCGGAAGCCCCAGGTGGTGGCTGCCGCTCTGGGCGCCCTGCGTCTGGAAATGGGCAAGCGCCTGGGCCTTATCGACAAGGACAAACTGTGCTTCACCTGGGTGGTGAAGTTCCCCATGTTCGAATACAGCGAAGAAGAACACAGGTATGTGGCCATGCACCATCCCTTCACCGCTCCCTGCGATGAAGATGTGGACAAGCTCCTCACTGATCCCGGCCATGTCTATGCCAAAGCCTACGACATGGTGCTGAACGGGGTGGAAATCGGCGGTGGTTCCGAACGTATCCACCGGGAAGACATCCAGAAGAAGGTCTTCGAAGCCATCGGCCTCACCGACGAACAGGCTCAGGAAAAATTCGGCTTCCTGCTGAAAGCCTTTGAATTCGGAGCACCTCCCCATGGGGGCCTGGCCTTCGGCCTGGACCGTCTGGTGATGCTCATGGCCAAACGGCCGTCCATCCGTGACGTAATCGCTTTCCCGAAATCCCAGAGTGCCATCGACCTGATGTGCCAGGCACCCAATGTGGTGGACGAAAAGCAGCTGCGGGAACTCCATATCCGGAGCACCGTGGTGAAGAAAGAAAAAGAAGAAAAGAAATAAGCAAAAGGGGCTGTTGCATACGCAACAGCCCCTTTGATAAGTGACCAGTGACAGGCAGCTTTGCTGCCCGCGACAGGGGGCGTGGATTTTTTCACACCCCCTTTTTCTGGTTCTTTGTCAAATGTTGGGGTAAGCTCCAATTCATCTACCACACACGGACGTGAGCGATTTTTGCTCACGTCTGTTTTTATTTTAATT
>SFHH01000057.1 GCA_004555735.1 Acidaminococcus fermentans | reverse complement strand
GCCATAACAGGTCCAATTCCAGGGATGGATAAAAGGCTCTGATAGGCGTTAGGATCTAACCCTCGCAAGGTCTTCTATAGGCATTTCAAGGATTTCCTCGCGGGCCCGTAGGGGGCGTAGGCCCGGCGCCCCGCCAGAACATTATCTCCGCCGGAAACTCGATAACAGCCGTAGGGGCGAACCAAGGTCGGCAAAGCCGTGCCGCCCGGTTCGCCCGCTCACGCCGGGGGGCCGTCCCGGCCGCCGGTGGGGCCTGTATCCCCGCAGGCAACGTATCCAGGGCCCCCAGCAGGAGAAAAACTGAAAAGTATGATATAATGGGCCCATGATGCTTTGGCCGAGGAGCGAGAGCCTAAAAGAGGGTAAAAATATGCAAAAAGCACTTGGAGTAAAAAAGAATAGAGAGGCTCATGATTCCAGACTTCATGGAATGACCCTGGAACAATGGAAAATTTTGTACCGGATTTTTTCTCGTTTTCAAAATGAACTCTTATGGGTAAAGCTTTTTGGATCCCGTGCCAGGGGAGATTACAAAGAAACATCGGATGTGGATCTGGCGATTGCCAGCAAAGAAGACATCCGTACCCCTATGCAGGCGGCATTGGACGAAAGCCAGTTGCCCTATACGTTTGATTTAATCGACTATACGAACCAATCCAACAAGAAACTGCAGGAATCCATTGACAGAGAAGGAATCGTGCTTTGGAAAACGAACCAGGAAGGGAGTCCGATTATGGCCAAAGAACAAATCACCTTAAAATGGGAAGAATACCATAAAGCATTGGGCAGACTGAAAATTGCCTTGCAAAAAGAGCCTGATGCAGATGGTATTTATCTGGATGCAACCATACAGCGGTTTGAATTTACCTTCGAACTGGGCTGGAAACTCCTGAAAACCATCCTGGATTTCGAAGGGGTGGAGGTGGCCAGCCCCCGGAGCGCTATCCGGGAAGCCTGGAAAATGCATCTGATCCGGGATGCGGAAAAATGGCTGGACATGCAGCAGAAACGGAACCTGACAGCCCACACCTACAACGAATCCACCGCAAAGGAAATCTATGGGATGATCAAAAACGAGTATATCGGATTGCTGGAAGCGTTGGACCAGGAGATGGAAGGGAAAGAGTTGTAAGGGATTGCAGGCCCGGCTGTTATACCTTAAATCCGTCCAAAGCCGGGATCCATTGCGGGTCCGTAGGGGGTGCAGGCCCGGCGCCCCGCCAGAACACCGTCCCCGCCGGAAACCCGATAACAACTGCAGGGGCAAATCAAGGCCGGGGCATTTGGCTTCCTTCATTCAGTGGACAATCCCTCCTGAATTGATTATAATTACAAATGCGGTTAGTCTCACGTAAGAACCACAGGCTGTCGCTACGGCGGCAGCTTTTCTTTACGCTTGAATTTACTTACAGGGGGAAACAAGAATCCATGCTTTTAAAAGATTTGCAGATCGGTGAATCTGCAGTCGTTACGAAAATCGAACTGCCGTTCCAGATCGAACGGCGGCTCCAGGCCTTGGGGATGACCCTGGGGACCCGGATCCATGTGCTGAACCGGAAGGGGAAGGGAATCATGGTGATCCTGCTCCGGGGCACCCGGTTTGCTTTGGGCTTCAATATGACCCGGAACATTACGGTGGACAAAGTAGAGGTGGACCATGACTGACATGCAGCAGCCTAAAAAGCATCTCCACGATGCCCAAAATCTTACCATCGGCTTCATCGGCAACCCCAACTGTGGAAAGACCACCCTGTTCAACGCCTTTACCGGCGCCAACCTGAAGGTGGCCAACTGGCCCGGGGTCACCGTGGAAAAGGTGGAAGGGGCTATCCGGCGCCACAACATGAACATCCATCTGGTGGACCTGCCCGGCACCTACAGCCTCACTTCCTATACCATGGAAGAAATCGTGTCCCGGGACTTCATCCTCAGCGACGAAGTGGACGTGATCATCAACGTGGTGGATGCCTCCGCCCTGGAACGGAGCCTGTACCTGAACCTCCAGCTGCTGGAGCTGGGAAAGCCGGTGGTCATGGCCCTGAACATGATGGATATCGTGGAAAAACGGGGGATGGAAATCGACCTGCACCGGCTGCCGGAAATGCTGGGGATCCCGGTGATCCCCGTTTCCGCCCGGAAGCGCCGGGGGCTGGATGTGCTGCTCCATGCGGCCATCCATCACCGGGACGCCAAACACACGGACCCTCTGATCCACGACCACAAGGCAGTAGGGGCCCATCGGCTGGACCACAAAATGTACGCCATGGTCTATTCCGACCCCATCGAAGACCGGATCGACCAATTGATTGCGGAACTGGAAGATAAATATCCGGACATCATCAATCCCCGGTGGCATGCCATCAAGCTGCTGGAACAGGACCAGGAAGTGCTGAAAAAACACCCGGTGGACCGGCCGGACATCCTGGACCAGAACTACGAAACCCGGATCATCCGGGAAAAATATGATTTCATTGAAGAAATCATCCACGAAGTGCTGCTCCACAAGGAAGAAAGCGACAAGCTGACGGACCGGCTGGACAAGGTGCTGACGGACCGGTTCTGGGGGATCCCCGTGTTCCTGCTGATCATGGCGGTGGTGTTCTTCCTGACCTTTACCGTAGGGGACTGGCTGAAGGGGTATATGGAAGACTTCATCGGCTGGTTCGGAGACGGACTGGAAGGGCTGCTCACCGCCTGGTCCGTCAGCGATGCCCTGAAATCCCTGATCATCGACGGGGTCCTGGGGGGCGTGGGGACCATTGTCACCTTCCTGCCCAATATCCTGATCCTGTTTTTGACCCTGGGTTTCCTGGAAGATTCCGGGTATATGGCCCGGGTGGCCTATGTAATGGAAGACGTGATGAGCCGTCTGGGGCTGTCGGGGAAGGCCTTCATCCCCATGCTCCTGGGCTTTGGGTGCACGGTGCCGGCTGTGATGGCATCCCGTGCCCTGGAACACAAGCGGGACCGGTACAAGGTGATGCTGGTGACGCCTTTTATGAGCTGCAACGCCCGGCTCACCATCTATATCCTGTTTGCAGAGATGTTCTTCGGCAGCCATGCCATGGTAGTGGCCTATTCCATGTACCTGATCGGCCTTTTGGTGGCCATCCTGGTGGCTCTGGTGCTCCATGGCATTGAAAAGGCCCAGCACCGCCAGACGGAAGACTTCCTGCTCATCGAGCTGCCGGAATACAAGCTGCCGGATATGCATACTGTGGGCATTTACATGTGGGAAAAGGTGAAGAGTTACCTGGAAAAGGCCGGGACCACCATTTTCGTGGCCACCATCCTGATCTGGTTCCTGCTGAACTTCGGCCCCAGTGGCTACACCACCGATGCAGGAGAAAGCTTCGGCGCCATTATGGGCCATGTGCTGGTGCCGGTGTTCCGGCCCATCGGCCTGGGCTTCTGGCAGATCTGTCTGGCTCTTCTGGCCGGGATTTCCGCCAAGGAAGTGGTGGTATCCAGCTGTGCCGTACTCTTTGGCATCACCAACGCCAGCAGCGGGGCCGGCATGGCGGAATTCGCCGCCGATCTGGAAGCCATCGGGTTTACCAGCATCAACGCAGTCTGCCTGATGATCTTCTGCCTGCTGTACGTGCCCTGTGCCGCGGCCCTGGCTACCATCCACAAGGAAAGCGGCAGCTGGAAATGGACGGCTTTTGAAGCCTTCTTCCAGCTGGCAACGGCCTGGATCGTTACCTTTGTGGCCTACCATCTGCTGAGCATTTTGTAAACAAATAAACAGTTATTGAATTATAAGCAAGAGAAAGAAGAAAAATTCCCCTTTCTCTTGCTTATTTTTTCGGTTTGTGGTATAAATAAGTCAGAAAAACAATTAAACGATTGTTTAATTGTTAGGCGAGAGCAAGGAGGAAGAATCATGAAAAAGAGTTATAAAGTGGAAGTGGACTGTGCCAATTGTGCGGCCAAGATGGAAGAAGCGGTGAAGGCCACTCCGGGAGTCCAGGATGCGGTGCTGAACTTTATGTTGCTGAAGCTGAAGGTGACCTTTGCAGAGGGGGCGGATCCGGCGGAAGTCATGGGCCGCTGCCAGGCGGCTGTGGCCAAACTGGATGACGATTGCAAGATTTACTGTTAAAGAATGGCTGAATGGATACCGGAGAGGATGGGAACATGGAACAGGAAAACAAGATTATGATCGGCCGGATCGCCGCCGCCTTTGTGCTGACGGTGGCCGGGGCCTTTCTGCCGGATGCCTGGAGCGGGGAAGGGGTGGCCCTGGAATACCGCTTTCTCCACCTGCTGCCCTATCTGGCGGCCTATCTGACCGTGGCCTGGGACATCCTGCTGAAGGCGGCGAAAAATATCCGGAAGGGCCAGGTGCTGGATGAGAACTTTCTGATGGCGGTGGCCAGCCTGGGGGCCTTTGGCCTGGGTATCTACCAGAACGGGGATTATGCGGAAGCGGTGGCGGTCATGCTGTTCTACCAGGTGGGGGAACTGTTCGAAGACTACGCCGTGGGCAAGAGCCGCCGGAACATCAGCGAACTGATGGATATCCGTCCCGACTATGCCAATGTGGAGCGGGACGGGAAACTGGTCCAAGTGGACCCGGATGATGTGGCCATCGGCACCCGGATCATCGTCCAGCCTGGAGAAAAGGTCCCCATTGACGGGCGGGTGGTCGAAGGGCATTCCAGCCTGGATACGGCGGCTCTCACCGGGGAAAGCCTGCCCCGGGAAGCGGCCCCAGGGGATGAAGTGATCAGCGGCTGCATCAACCTCAGCGGGGTGCTGGCCATAGAGACCACCAAAGAGTTCGGGGAATCCACCGTATCCAAGATCCTGGATCTGGTGGAGGACGCCAGCTCCCGGAAGGCGAAATCCGAAGTGTTCATCACCAAATTCGCCCGGGTCTATACCCCGGCGGTGTGCAGCGGGGCCCTGGCCCTGTTCCTGCTGCCCCCTCTGGTGCGGCTGGCCATGGGGATGGCGCCTCTGTGGCATATGTGGCTGTATCGGAGCCTGCTGTTTTTGGTGGTCAGTTGCCCCTGCGCCCTGGTGCTGTCCATTCCTCTCAGTTTCTTTGCGGGGATCGGGGGTGCCAGCCGGCAGGGAATCCTGATCAAGGGATCCAACTATATGGAGACCCTGGCCCATACAGCCTATGTAGTGATGGATAAGACCGGCACCCTGACCCAGGGGGTGTTCGAAGTCTCCGCGGTCCATCACAATAAATTGGAAGAACAGAAAGTGCTGGAGATGGCGGCTTTGGCAGAATGTGCCTCCAGCCATCCCATCAGCAAGAGTCTCCAGCAAGCCTACGGCAAACCCATCGACCGAAGCCGGGTGACGGATATCCAGGAATACGGGGGCAAAGGGGTGATGGCCCGGGTGGATGGCCATACCGTCGCCGCCGGAAACGCCAAACTCATGGAGATGCTCCACATCCCCTATGTGAACTGTCACATGGTGGGGACCCTGGTCCACGTGGCCATCGACGGGGCCTACCACGGGCATATCCTCATCGCTGACCGGATCAAGGACCATGGGGTGGAGGCCGTCCGGGCCTTGAAGGCCAATGGGGTGAAACAGGTGATCATGCTCACGGGGGATGAAAAACGTACGGCGGAAGCGGTGGCCCGGGAGCTGGGTATCGACGAAGTCCACAGCGAGCTGCTGCCCCAGGGGAAGGTGGAGCAGGTGGAAAATCTGATCCGCCGGAAGGATCCCAAGGAGAAAGTGGCCTTTGTAGGAGACGGGATCAACGACGCACCGGTGCTGTCCCTGGCGGATATCGGGATCGCCATGGGGGCTCTGGGCAGCGATGCGGCCATCGAGGCGGCGGATGTGGTGCTGATGGACGATGATCCCCTGAAGATCAGCAAAGCCATCCGGATCGCCCGGAAATGCGTGGGCATCGTGTACCAGAATATTGTGTTCGCCATTGGCATCAAGGTCCTCAGCCTGGTGCTGGGGGCCCTGGGCTTCATCAACATGTGGTTCGCCATCTTCGCCGATACTGGGGTGCTGATCCTCTGCGTGCTGAATTCTATGCGGTGCTTATTCAATAAAAAAGCATAAAAATGTAAAGGAACTCCGGATTGTTCCGGAGCTCCTTTGCATTTTTATGCAAAAATCTCAAAAAGTACCTGTCCCTCTCCTTCCAACTGTGCTATAATGGTCCTACTTCTAATCACAAAGTATCAGAGAATGAGGGGTGGTCATGATGTTTAAAGTGTTTATCGATGGCGGTGAAGGGACGACGGGGCTGCGGCTGGCGCAACGGCTGAAACAGCGGGATGATATCGAACTGCTGTCCATCAGCAGCGATCTGCGGAAGAACCTGGATGCCCGCCTGGAAAAGATCGACCAGGCCGACGTAGCGTTCCTGTGCCTGCCGGATGCGGCTTCCCGGGAAGTGGCCCAAGCTGCCAAAGACTGCGAAACCAAGATCATCGACACCTCTACAGCTTTCCGCTGCGACCCGGACTGGGCCTATGGATTCCCAGAATTGGGGCCCAGCTATCTCCATGCCATCCAGGAAAGCAGCCGGATCGCCAATCCGGGCTGCCATGCCACCGGTTCCATCGCTGTTCTGGCGCCCCTGGTGAAGGCCCATCTGATCCCGGCGGACGGGCTCTATACCCTGACTTCTCTGACCGGGTATTCCGGCGGGGGCAAGAAGATGATCGCTTCCTATGAGAATCTCCACGACAAAGAACTGGATGCGCCCCGGATCTATGCTTTGGGCCAGCAGCATAAACACCTGCCGGAGATCCTGAAATATGCCGGGTTGGAACAGGCCCCGATCTTCCTGCCCATCGTGGCGCCCTATTATGCGGGGATGCTGGTGACGGCAGGATTCCAGATGCCGGCGGACCTGAGCCTGGCGGCCATCCGGAAACTGTACGCCGACTTCTTCAAGGAACAGGCCTTCATCACCGTGGTGCAGTCGGAGGAACTGCCCAAGATGCTGGGGTCCAATACCCTGGCAGGGAAAGATTCCCTGCGGATCTTCATCTGCGGTAATGAAGAACGGTTCACCGTATCCGCCCAATTCGACAACCTGGGCAAAGGGGCCAGCGGGGCAGCCATTGAAAATATGAACATCGCCATGGGACTGGACCCGGCCACGGGACTGGAACTGTGAGGAGAGGGGGCTGTTGTGCATGCAACAGCCCCTTTTCCGTTAACCTGCCTGTTCTCTCTTTCTTTGTTGTGCTACAATGGACCAGTATGCAGGTCAGCTGACTTGACAATCCATAAAGGAGAGAGAAGAAGCGATGGAATATACGGAAACGAAAGAACTGGAGGAGGCAGAGCCGGAAGAGGGGGCTTTAGAAGTCCACCGGCTGACTTTCACGGAAGCAGTGATGTTGGTGGTGGGAGCCACCATCGGATCCGGGGTACTGGGCCTGGCTTATGCCAGCCGGAAGGCGGGCTGGCCGGTGCTCCTGACCTGGCTGCTGGTGGCAGGGTTCCTTTCGGTGGCCTCCATGCTCTATGTGGCGGAAACCGCCCTGCGTACCCGGCGGCCTCTCCAGCTTTCCGGGCTAGCGGAAAAATATGTGGGGAAGGCCGGGTCTTGGCTGATCTTCTTTTCCGTAGGAGCCACCAGTTTCTGCAGCCTGATCGCTTACATCACTGGCTGCGGGAAGATCCTCAGCGCCTTTTTTGGGCTGCCGGCAGCAGAGGCCAGCCTGTTGTTTTCCATCGGGGCCACCGCTGTAGTCTGGCTGGGAATGAAGGTTACCGGGACGGCGGAAAAGTTCCTGGGCCTGGGAATGATCTTGATGCTGATCCTGTTGGTGGGAGCATCCTTTTTGTGGGCCCGGGTCCCCTTGGGAGAAATCTTGTATGCCCACTGGACCTGGGGCATCCCGGTGTTCAACATCGCGGTGTTCTGCTATGCTGTCCAATATATTGTGCCGGAACTGGCCCGGGGCTTCCAGGACCGTCCGGAAAAGCTGGTACCGGCCATCCTGGGAGGCACGGGGATCTCTTTCCTGATCTTGGCCCTGGTGCCTCTGGCGGTATTCCTGATGCTGCCGGGGGCGGAAATCACCGAGGTGGCCTCCCTTTCCTGGGGACGGGCCCTGGGGCATCCGCTGTTCTATCTGCTGGTGAATTTCTTTGCTTTCTGTGCCATGCTGACTTCCTTCTGGGCCATTGCAGAAAGCTTCTTGACCAACTGCATCGAACGGCTGGGCTTCCGGTCGGAACGGGATATCCGGAGCCGGGCCCTGTGCCTGGCCTTTATCGTGATCCCGCCCATCTTCCTGGCCAGCAGCGGTCTGGTGGGATTCGTCAGTGCCATTTTCAGTGCCGGGACCTTTGGGGGCATCATCATGTCCGTGCTGCCGGTATTCATGCTCCGGAACGCCCAGAAAAAAGGGGACCAGGAACCCTGCTGGCAGTGCGGCTGGCTGGCCAGTCCTTGGGCCCAATATCTGGTGCTGGCGGTGTTCCTAGGGTCCGGCATCTACGCCCTGCTGAGCATGGCGGGGATGCTGCCGAAGGGGTGGTGAAAGGGGGTGTGAAAAAATTCACACCCCAGGTCGCGGGCCTGGACGTTTAACCCGTTTGTTCTTTTTCTACAGAATGATAAGGTAATATACACTGGAATCTGCAAAACGGGATTTTCGGCCTGCCCCAATAAGCCCGCGACTCACGACCCGCGACCAAAAAAGGACTGTCGCTTCCGCAACAGTCCTTTTTCCATTCAATTCCTATTCTTTTCTCCCACCAGTTCTCCCGCTTCTTCTTCCCGCTGCTCTTCTTCATCTTTCCCTACGCAGTAGGAGGCGAAAAGGGAACCGGATACGTTGTGCCATACGGAGAAGATGGCACCGGCGATGCCGCCTGCGGCAGTGAAGTACATCAGGGCCAGGGTAGAGGCCAGACCGGAATTCTGCATGCCCACTTCAATGGTCATGGCCCGGCACTGGGCTTTGTCCAGTCCAAACCGGCGGGCGCAGAATCCGCCCAGCAGCATCCCGCACAGATTGTGGAGGATCACCACACAGAGAATCACCAGCCCATTATCTACAATGGCTCGCCCAGACATGGATACCACGCAGCCCACGGTGAGGATCACCACCAGGGCCGAGAGCATGGGCATCACCCGGATGACCCGGCTGACCTGGCGGGGGAAGAAATAATTCATCCCGATGCCCAGGACCAAGGGCAGCAGCACCATCTTGACGATGGAAAGCATCATGGACACAAAGTCGATATCTACCCAGGTGCCGGCAATGAGCCACACCAGGAAAGGAGTCACAAAGGGGGCCAGCAGGGTGTTCACCATGGTCATGGAAACGGACAGAGCCACATCTGCATGGGCAATGTAGGAAATCACATTGGAAGCGGTTCCCCCGGGGCAGCAGCCCACCAGCACCACGCCGATGGCGATGGCGGGAGGGAGCCGGAACAGATGGATCAGCCCGAAGGCCACAGCCGGCATAATGGTGAACTGGAGCAGGGTCCCGATGGCCACGTTCTTCGGCTGCCGGAACACGTTCCGGAAATCCGCCGGAGTCAGGCTCATGCCCATGCCGAACATGATGATGCCCAGAAAGGTAGGAATCTGGGGGGCCAGAGGCTTCATGAGCCCCGGTTCCAGGATGCCCAGGAACCCGATGAGCACCACCCCGATGGACATGTAACGGGTGCAGAAGCGTACGATTGCATCCACCATGGGATCAGCCCTCCAGCACCACGTTGTCGATGAGACGGGTGGTGCCGAATTTCACGGCTACGGCCAGCAGCACACGGCCGGCAATGGGGCCGCCGACTTCCGTCAGGCCGGGCATGCCGTAGATTTCCACATAATCGATGTCGCTCATAGGTTCGGTCTTGATTTCTGCCGTGACCTCATCCACCAGTTTCTGAGGATCACGTTCTCCGGCAGCAAAGGCTTCTTTGGCATGCTGCAGGCTCCGGGAAAGGACCAGGGCGGCCTTCCGTTCTTCCGGAGACAAGTAGACGTTCCGGGAACTCTTGGCCAGCCCGTCAGCCTCCCGGACGATGGGCATGATACGAAGTTCCACATTCATGAACAAGTCTTCCACCATCCGGCGGAGGACTTCCGTCTGTTGGGCATCTTTCAGCCCGAAATAGGCCCGATCGGCCTGGGAGAGATTGAACAGCTTGGTGCATACCGTTGCCACACCCCGGAAATGGATGGGGCGTGTGCGGCCGCAAAGAACTTTGGTGATATTGCCCGTCACTTCCACCCAAGTCATATCCTTATGGGGATACATCTCAGCCGGCGAAGGCGCAAAGATGGCCGTGGCACCGGCGGCTTCCGCGACTTTTTCGTCGGCGGCCAGCTTCCGGGGGTAGGCATCATAATCTTCGTTAGGGCCGAACTGGGTGGGATTCACGAAGTCGCTGACGATGACCACATCATTCTCTTGGGCAGCGGCTTTGATCAAAGAGGCGTGGCCTTCGTGGAGGGCACCCATGGTGGGCACCAGGCCGATGGTCCTGCCTTCTTTTTTGACAGTGCGGACAAAGTCCTTCAGATCTTTTACGGTACGGAACAGTTGCATAATGACAACACCTTTCGGTGAAAGTCCTGGAATATCCAGCACCCATAAGAGAGAGGGGCACCTTGCCGTCCCAGTCTTTCAATATGTTTTAGGTTCCGATTCCGAAGGGATCCTGACCATGGATGGCCATGGTCTGCGCGCGCGACCCAGCATCGGGAAACCGTTTTTGGGATGGGACCCTAAATTTATCTCCTGCCAGAAGCCCCATCATTCGGGTCATTATTATACTCAGAAAAGAATCTTTGTCAAGACAATAAGAAAAAAGTTAACGGAAAGAGAACAGGAAGAAAACAAATCTGTCATACGTCATAAGTCATACGCCGATGGAAGCCA
>SFHH01000056.1 GCA_004555735.1 Acidaminococcus fermentans | reverse complement strand
TTCATAGCAGTTAAATTCTAACACGAAAAAGGACTTTCGATTCACAAGAATCGAAAGTCCCTTTCGTTTTCATGGAGCTATTATTTCACAGCCCCTTTTGGGGGAAGTCGCGGGTCACGAGTCGCGACTCCAAAGCCGTTCTGCTGCTTTATGCGGCGGAACGGCTTTTTATCATCCCCCACCCCGGCAGCAAGATCAGATACACCGCCAGGAAAACTGAACCATGGGGAGCCCCCGTAGAATCTAAGACGGTGGCACAGGCGATGGACCAGGGAATGAGCGGGGAAATCACCACCGCTGTGTTCTCCAAGTCCAGGGCCAGCTGTTCCCGATCTGGAACAAAAGGCCGGCACAATTGGTGAGTCAGCATGATGCTCAAAGTCTGGTTGCAGGAAACCATCCCGGTAAACAGAGCTGCCAAGATCAGGGAAGGGTAGGTCCCCAGTTTCTCCTTCAGCTTTCGGAACAGTGTCTCGATGCCCTGGAGCAACCCAGTCCCCTTGAAAATGCCTCCGAAAGAAGCGGACAAGCACACGATGGCAGCGACCCGGACCATGGAAACGATTCCCCCGCCGCTGAGCATATTAGCATATTCCGGATCTGACAGATGGTAGCCGAAAAACAAGATCCGCAGCAGATGCTGCCAAGGCCAGTCCTGGACGAAATGGCACAGGATCAGGGCGCAGACAATGCTCACGGCCATATTCTTCTTAACGGAAAACCGGAAAAAGCTCAATGCCAGGATGCTGACTGCCGGCAAAAGCAGCCAAGGGGTAAAATTATAGATATTGTACAAACCGCTGACCAAGTTTCCCACCTGACCTGCCCTGGGCAGCCCCAGCCCCAATACAAGATAAAACAAGCTGGCCATCCCAAAAGGAACCAGTGCAAACCGAGCCATGTTCCCGATGTTCTTATAGATGTCCGTTTCCGTCAATACACTGACCAGCAGGGCGCTGGTAGAAACGGGAGACATCCGGTCCCCAAAATAAACCCCAGAAAGCATAGCGCCGCCCGTATAAAGAGACGGGATTCCCAAGGTTTCCCCCAGGGACAGGGTAATCACCCCCATGGTAGCTGCCGTGCCGAAAGAAGTCCCTAACAGGAAGGAAACGGCGCAATTCAGCCAAAAAGTCAGCAGCAGGAATACGGAAGGCCGGATGAACCGGACCGCCAAAGCGATGATGTAGCCGATAGTGCCGGAGGCTCGCCAGGATGCCGTCAGCATGCCGATCAGAAGGAACACCAGGAAGATGGTCTTGACCGACAGGACCCCCTGCCAGGCCATTTTCGCCACAGCCTGAAAAGAGTGGCCCCGGTACAGTCCATAACCGAAAAACAGCAAAAGCCCCAGAAACAAAGCTCCCAGCAAGGGTAGTCCCGTAAAGATACAGACAAAAAGGATCAGGCAGAACGCCCCTAGGATGAGATTTTCCATGATTGCAAGACTCCTATACACTACATTTCTGTTTTTCCATAAATAAAAGAACGCTGCTGCGAAAATGTTTCTTTTATTTTACCTAAAAAAAGTCCTTTTTGTCAGCATAAAAACAGGGCTGCTGCACGTACCTTGCAGCAGTCCCTCTATTTTTTATTCTTCCTTCCCCTTCGTAAACCGGTTCGCTGCCACTGTAATACAGAACGCACAGAAGGCGGACAGGAACATGCACAGGGCAAAGCCCAGCACATTGTTAGACAGGGTGGGCGCCACGATGCTGGGCACATACGCCGTCCCCCGTACGTTGAAATACCCTACGGCCACACCGCCTACCCCGGCCGCAATGATAGCCCCGGCCATCACCACTTTATTGGAAAACATGAAGGGATAAGCCGCCTCTACAAAGGTCCCGAAAGCCATGTTGATGAACAGTCCCGGGATAGCCAGGGCTCGGTCGTCCTTCCGCCGGGGAGCCAGGATATTAGCCGCCATGATCCCGGCGGACACCATTACCAGACCCACCATATCGATGGCTCCCAGGAAGGAGTTCCCGGTCTTTTCCATTTCCAGCAGGATGATGGGCAGGATGGCTGCATGGTACATACCTCCCATGATGGCCGGCCATATCAAAAGGCCGGCCAGTCCTCCGCAGAGCATGGGATGGATGGAGAAGGCCCAATCGATCACATAACGGATTCCGTTCCCCACCGCCTCCGCCAGAGGCGCGATGAACAGATAGACCAACAGGCCGGCAGCCAGGCCGGCAATGCCCCCGGCCACGATATTGGCCGTGGTAGCAGGGAAGTTCAGCTTCAGGCATTTGAGGAGCAGGAACTGGACCAAGATCCCAGCAAGGATACCCCCGATGATGCCTCCGATCAGCCCGCCTTTCACGGACAGGATCCCGGTGACCACCCCTGCCACGATAGCCACATCCCCCATACCAGAGACCTGTTTGGCTGCCACCGTGGCTACAATCACCGGCAGGGCATCGATCATCACGTTGAAGATCTTTTCAAAGTAAGCCAGTCCGGGCACTTTACTGAGAATCAATGTCAATGCCATGGCAATGAAACCGGGCAGGGAGGCCATCAGGATTCCCCGGACGCTGATCCGGGACAGGAGGCTGGTCTTTTCTTCCGGTCCTTCCGTGGTCACGCCCCCGTTCATAGCTGGCCGATAGCTCAAGTTCCAGTACTTAGCCAAGGCGAACACATTGGCAATGGCCCGGGTCCGGTTAGTGGTGCCAGTAGTGCCGGATACCGCCACCACATTGAGCCCCATGGATTGGGCCAGGGCCATGGACGTCCCTCCAGTACCGGTGGCAGCCAGTTTCTTTTCCGCAGCTGCCTCCATGGCCCGGGCATTGGCGCCCTTGGGGTCGCAACTGGCCAGGATCAGTCCGTCCACTTTCCCTTCATCGATGAGACCGGCGATTTTTTCGTCTTCCAAGGCAGCTTCCCGGTTCACCTCCTCCAGGTTTCCTCGGAAAATGACCCGGGGCTGCTCACCGTCCCAGGTCCACAGGGCTGCCTTGGTTTCCGGTTTGGCGGTATCCATAGAGGATTCCGCCGCAATGAATTGGATGGCAGCCAGCTGGATGCCTGCCGCCTTGATCTGCCGGACCATTTCTCCCAATAGAGACGCCGGATCTTTCCCTCCTAGGTTGTACAGATTGCCTCCGCTGCTGCCCAGGATTGCTGCCGTTTTTGCCATATACAGGACCCCCTCAGGAAATTGAAACGGCCCGTCTTCCTCAGCCGGACCGTTCTGTTGTTTTGCTTTACTCCGCTAGTGTACTAAATTATAGAGATCCTGTCAAGATGGGAAAAGACCCATGACCGGGAGAGTGAATTCCCCCCTACTTCATTTCCTCCCCCACACTTCTGGATTGGCCACTCCTTCCCACTTTTCTCCTTGGCATACGGCATAACATCCTTCCACCGCCCCGCAGGCCATCCTTGCCCAAGAATCCGGTGTCAGGGCTGCACTATGGGGAGTGCAGAGGATCCGGGGCGCGGTGAATACCGGATTGTCCAGATCCGCTGGTTCCCTGCTGTACACATCCACTCCAGCTCCAGCAATGATGCCCCGGTTCACCGCATCCGCCAGGGCTTGTTCATCCACTACAGCTCCCCGGGCGGTATTGATGAGAAAAGCTGTAGGCTTCATCAGAGACAGTTCCCGCCCTCCGATGAAATGCCGGGTGGATTCCATAAGAGGCACGTGGAGAGATACGAAGTCGCTTTCCCGGAGCACTTCTTCCAGGTTATCCACGTACCGGCAGCCTGCTTCCTCCACTCGGGCCCGATTATGAGAATGGCTCCAGCCCAGACAGTCCATGCCCAAGGCCCGGCACATCCCTGCCAGCAGGCTGCCGATACCGCCCACTCCCACGATGCCCACGGTTTTTCCCGCCAGTTCCATCTGTTTTCCCTGAGCCCGGACACCCCAGTTCCCTTTCCTATTTTCGACATCCATCTCCTTCAGGTCCTTGGCACAGGCGAAGATCAGAGCCAGGGCATGTTCCGCCACGCTCCGGGCGTTAGCCCCTGGAGCCAGTACTACCGGGATGCCCCGCTTTGTGCAGTAGTCCACCGGCACATTTTCAAAGCCCATCCCCGGCCGTCCCACCACCTTTAGGTTAGGACACCGGCGGAGCACCGATTCCTGACATTTTTCCAACCGGACAATCAGTACATCAGCACTTTCCAAAAGAGCATCCGGATATTCTTCCCATTTTGTCCCGGGACCTACTTCCCACTGGATTCCCAGTTTTTCCATCATTTCCATCCCGGCTGGAGCCAGGGGCAGGCTCAATACGAATTTCATCAGGTACCTCCCTTCACTCGATCCATCGGATCCATTCTTCCCGGAACCGGTCATGTTTTTTGATTTCCCCTGCCGGATACCCCAGGGAAAACATGGCAAAAGCCTCTTCTTCTGCTGGCAGCTCCGCGATTTTCCCTACAGCCGCCATCCGTTCTGCCCGGGGATAGACTCCCATCCAGACGCCTCCCAACCCCTGGGCATCCGTTTCGATCCAAAGATTTTCCAAGGCCGCACTGGTGTCTACAGGGGCAAATTCCGGCAGCTGGCAGTCTTTCCGATAGCTGATGACCAGAAGCACCGGTGCCTCCGCTGCAAAGGCCGAAAAATGGCTGACAGCCCCCAGCTCCCGGATCTTTTCCCGGTCCGTCACCACCGTGAAGCGCCAGGGCTGCTGGTTGCAGGCGGAAGGGGCCGCCATGGCCGCCCGGAGGATCTCCAGGATTTTTGCTTTTTCCACCGGTTTTCCAAGATATTTCCTCACACTGGTACGATGAAACAGATTTTCCATAAGCCAGGATTCTCCTTTTCTCATATTATTAATTTACTATAGCAGAGCAGGAGTCCCTCCGCAATAGCAGGAATGTCCTTTTTAAGCAGCATAGTTTTTGCCGCAGAATTGACATGTCACAGTATCCGTGATACAATTCATCGCATATTTACTTTTGATACGTCATAAACTGTTGGTATTGCTTTTTTAGAAAGGCCTTATGTTTTAAAGATTCCATTTGGGGGAGCAGGAGGTTTTCAGATGAGTATGTGGGTTGCTTTATTGATTGTCCTGGCGGTCTTTGCCTTTGGGGATGTGGTTTCCCAGCTCACCCGAGCGCGTCTCTCTTCCCTGTTCGTGATTATGATGACCTTCCTGGTCCTGTTCATTTTCAAGCTCATCCCGCCGGATATCATCAAACAGGCCGGCCTCACCACATTGGCGCCCATTTCCATGGTGATGCTGCTGCTGAACATGGGGACGACCATCGACTTGGCCATGCTGAAGCGGGAATGGCGTTCCGTAGCCGCCAGCTGCATTGCCATGATCATTGCGATTGTTTCCTGCCTGATGCTGATTCCCTTTATCGGACGGGCCAATGCCCTGGCGGCTGCTCCGGTCATCAACGGAGGCATCATCGCCACCACCACCATGGTGAAAGCCGCTACGGATCAAGGACTGGCCATGACCGCTGCCCTGGCCGCCTTTCTGTATGCCACCCAGAAATTCGTAGGGACCCTGCCTGCCTCCTATTTCGGTCTGAAAGCTGCCCGTCGGTATGTGGAAGAATTCCGCCAGCTGAAGGCGGAGGACCCGAAAGCCGTCCTGTCTAAGGAAAGCCTGCCCCAGGACAGTCCCCGGCAAAGCTGGGCGGAACGGAACACCCGCCGGTTCACCATCTACATCAGCCTGTTCATCGGGGCAGCTGCCGCCTGGCTGGGCACACTCGGCGGAAAACTGACCCACAACTGGGTGGGGATGTTCCTGTGGTGCATGATCATCGGCCTGGTGCTCCGGAATCTGGGTTTGGTCCCGGCCAATCTACTGAAAAAGAACGCCAACGCCAGCGGTTTTTTTATCTTCGGTGCTCTCACCGCCATCGTCCCTTCCCTGGCCAAAGTGGATTTCAGTATGCTGGGACAGCTGGGAATCACAGTAGTGGCCGTGTTTGCCGTCACCGTAGCCGGCATCATCCTGGCCTTTAAGGTCCTGCCACTCTGGAAGATCGTGGGGGACAAAGACCTGTGCATCGGCATCGTCATGTGCCAGATGATCGGTTATCCCGGGACCCAGCTGATCAGTGAGGAAATCGCCAAAACTGTGGGAAAGACGCCGGAAGAAATCGATTATCTGGAAAAACGGATCGGAACGGCCTATGTGATTTCCGGCTTTACTTCCGTAACCGTCCTTTCCATCGTCGTGGCCACCATCATGGCCAAAATCCTGTAAGAGCCGGCTGGCAAGGAGGAGAAAATGGATATCATCGAAGAATTCAAGGAACTGGTCATGATCGATTCGGCTTCCGGAAAAGAAAGAGCCATTGCCGATGCCTTGACAAAGAAGCTCCAGGATCTGGGTTTTGCCGTGAAAGAAGACCGGGCTGGAGATACCTTTGGGGGCAATACGGGGAACCTGACTGCCATCCGGGAAGGGACCCGTCCCGGTGCCATCCTGTTCTGCAGCCACATGGACCGGGTGGCCAAAGGGCTCAGCATCCATCCTCAGGAAAAAGACGGCTATCTAGTATCTGACGGCACCACCATCTTGGCAGCCGACGATGTGAGCGGCATCTGTGCCATCCTGGACGGGGTACGGCGGGCCATCGCTTCCCAAAAGCCCCTGCCCCGACTGGAAATCGCTTTTACCGTGGGAGAAGAAGCCGGTCTATGGGGAGGACGTGCCTTGGACCTGTCCCAATTCCAGAGCCCCTTCTGCTATGTGCTGGACAGCCCCGGTACCCTGGGCCGGCTGATCAACGGAGCTCCCGGCCTGGCCAAGCTCCAGGTGGAAGTCCAGGGCAAAGCGGCCCATGCAGGGAATGAACCAGAAAAAGGCATCAACGCGGCCCATATCCTGTGCCATATCTTAGATACCCTAAAAGACGGCCGGCTGGATGAAGAGACTGTCTCCAACTTCCCCCTCCTGGGCACCGGCAACACGGCCACCAACATCGTCTGTGCCCAAGCCTGGGCCAAAGGCGAGAGCCGCAGCCGAGACCGGGAAAAGCTGGAAGCCTATATGGCCTACTTCCAATCCCATTGCCAGGAAAGTGCCCAAGGGACCGGAGCCACTGTCACCACCCGGGCAGAAATCTCTTTCGCTCCCTTCCTGCTGGAAGAAAACGAACCGGTGATCTGCCATGCCCGCAAAGCCCTGGAAGCCATGGGGATCGAGCCTCGGATCGAGCAAGGCGGCGGCGGGATGGATGCCAACATCTACAATGCCAAAGGCCTGCCCTCCTTAGGAGTGGCCACCGGCTATACCAAAAACCACACCTTGGAAGAGAACCTGGACCTGGCCAGCTTCACCCGCAGCGGAGAACTGGTAGCAAAACTGATCGAAACCATCTCCTGAATGGACTGGATTCCAGCCCCCTATTGATACCCATCAATAGAGGGCTTTGCCATTTCTGTATTAGACGCAGACTTCTGTACAATTTATAATTGGAATATATCGATTCAATTATTTTATGATACATTTCGTATACAGGAGGCAAACAATGATTGATTTAAGAAGCGACACACTTACCTTGCCGGACCGTCCCATGCTGGAAACGATCCTGACCGCTCACCTGGGAGATGATGGCCGTCTCAACGCTGCTGGCCGGGGGGAAGATGCCACCGTCAACCGGCTGGAAGACATGTCGGCTGCCTTGACGGGCAAAGAAGCCGGCCTCCTCTGCACCTCCGGGACTCTGGGGAACCAGGCGGCGGTCCTTACTTGGTGCCGCCCGGGGGATACCGTCCTGATCAATGACCTGCAACACCTGGACCGGAGCGAAAAGACCGCCTTCGACCCTCGATTCGGACAACTGAAAAAAGCCGTCTACCATTTGGATGAGGCTTTCCAGCCTGATCTGACGGAAATCGAAGACCAGTGTAAAACAGGGAAAATCAAACTGCTCTGCCTGGAAAACACCCATAATTACACAGGCGGCACCTGCATCACCGAAGCTAGCCTGAAGAAAATCCATGGCCTGGCCAGCCAGTATCATGTCCCGGTCCATATGGACGGAGCCCGTCTGTTTAATGCCTCCCTGTACCTGAAGACGCCCGTGGCGCAGCTCTGCCAGTATGTGGATTCTGTCCAGTTCTGCTTTTCCAAAGGGCTGGGGGCCCCGGTAGGTTCCGTCCTGTGCGGCTCGCGGGATTTCATCCGGGACGCCAAGGAGACCCGGAAACTGATGGGAGGCGCCATGCGCCAGGCCGGCATCATCGCCGCCCCTGCCATCTACGCCCTGGAACACAATATCCCACGGCTCCAGGAAGACCACGACAATTGTGCCGCCTGTGCCGCCCAGCTGCAGGATCTGAGGAAAATCATCGTCCAAAAAGATGTCCAGACCAATATCCTTATGCTGGATGTAGCGCAATCGGGCATCACCCCTCAGGAATTCTGCAGCCGGACCAAAGCCAAAGGGCTCTGGATCCGTCCCATCATCAACACCTCCGTCCGTCTTGTCTTCTATAAAGGGATCACCCGGCAGGATGCCCTGGACGCAGCGGCCATCATCCGGCAACTGGATGCGGAACTGTAAAATAGCCAGATCCAAGCCAATCTGGAAAGGAGCATAAATATGGTCATCCACGGAAAGAAAATCTCTCTCACCACGCAAATCTTCACGGCCATGGTCCTGGGGTCCCTGGCAGGACTGGTCGGCGGAAAAGCCATGGTCCAGCTAGGCTTCATCGGAGATATCTGGCTGAACTGCATCAAAATGATCGTCATCCCCATGGTGGTCTGCACCATCATAACCGGGATCATCTCCCAGGACAATCTGACTTCCCTGAAACGGGTCAGCCGCTGGATCATCACCTACTATGTCATCACCACCGTCCTGGCCTGTGTCGTAGGGCTGGCAGTCGCTTCCATCCTGCAGCCAGGCCATTATGCCAACTTTGCCGGGCTGGCCGCCAAAAAAGTCACCGGCAGCGTGGACATCACCTTTGCTGGTTTCCTGAAGGATCTGTTTTCCACCAATATGATTGCCTCCTTCGCCAAAGGCAATATCGTCCAGACCTTGGTCATTTCCATCCTCCTGGGCATTGCCATCCTGAAGATGAAAAATGAAGAGCATAAAAAGACCATTAAACAGGTTTTCGAAGCCACAAACTCCATGATCTTCTCCCTCATCAATATGATCATGCAGGTTTCCCCCATCGGGATCTTCTTCCTCATGGGCAGCTCTTTCGGCAAATACGGTGCCGGCATCTTTACCAGCATGGCCGTCCTGGTAGGGACCTACTATGCCGCCTGCCTGGCCCACGTACTGATCGTCTACGGAGGCTTCCTGCTGGTCTTCGCCCATATCAATCCGCTGAAGTTCCTGAAAGACAGTGCAGAACTGTGGATCTATACCTTATCCACCTGCAGCTCCATCGCCTCCATCCCGGTCAACATCAAAGTCGCCAAAGAAAAATTCGGGATCCCGGAAAAGATTTCCGGTTTCACCATCCCGCTGGGTTCCCAGATGAATACTGATGGATCCGTATTGCTGTATGCCTGCGTCATCCTCTTCATCTGCCAGATGGTGGGCCAGCACATGTCCCTGCCCCAGCTGATCAATGTGATCTTCATCTCCACCATCATGTCCATGGGCGGTGGCGGCATCCCTGGCAGCGGGATCGTGAAGCTGATGGTAGTAGTCCAAGCGGTCGGCCTGCCCATTGAAGTGGTCGGCGTCATCGCCGCTTTCTATCGCCTGTTCGATATGGGGACCACCACCAACAACTGCCTGGGTGACCTGGTCGGTACCGTCATCGTCGGCAAAGCCGAGGAAAAAGCTGAAAAAAGCGCCTAGACTCCCTGGCAAAGGAATCTGCCCCTAGTATATAATGGGGGCAGATTTTCTTTTGGGGAGGAAAAGCCATGTTCCGATATGTGGACTATATCTATAACGTATACAAAGAAAAAAGTTTCAGCCGTGCCGCCAAAAAGCTGCACATTTCCCAATCTTCCCTCAGTACGACAGTCCGGAAAGCCGAACGGGAAATCGGATCTCCCATCTTCAATCGGGATACCACACCCATCAGCCTGACGGAATTCGGCCAGAAATATATCCAGGCTTCCCAGGCCCTGTATCTCCTGAAGAACGATCTGGACCGCTACATCTCTGAAATGAAAACGACGGTCAAGGGACGGGTAGCCATCGGAGCCAGCAGTTTTTTCTCCACCTACCTCCTAGCCGATGCCATTTCCGAATTCCGCAAAGAATATCCGGAAGTGAAGATCGAACTGTTCGAAAATGTGACACCCTATCTGCAGAAACGGCTGGACAGCGGCTTCATCGATCTGATGATCACCAATACAAAAATGGACCGGTCCCGGTACCGGAACCTGCGCCTGTTCGATGACCATCTCTACGTCATGGTCCTCCCTGCCCTCTGTCCAGAGCAGGTTTCCCTGGACAGGCAGGCGGATTTCCAAAAGATCGGGACTGAAGAAGAAAACCATCTCCCCGCCATTTCTTTAGCAGCTTTTGGGCAGACGCCGTTCCTGCTCCTGCGAGAAGGGAACAATCTCCGCCGCTGTACCGACGGGCTGTTCCGGGAAGCCGGTATCAAACCGCCCATCGTCCTGGAAATGGACCAGACCAATACCCTGTATTCCATGGCCCGGCTGGGCATGGGTGCTGCCGTGGTCGGAAGCTTCCTCATCCGAAAGATGGGAGCCCCAGAAGATGCTCTTTTCTTCCGCCTGGACAGCCGGACCGCTGAACGGGGGACCTATGCCAACATCCTGCGCAGCCGCATCCAGTCCCCGGCCCTGGAACGGTTCCTGGACAGTCTCCAGCAGCAGTGCCGGGACTTAGTGTAAAATAGTTCTCGGTAAAATGAATAATCCCTTATAAACTTGCAAAAAGGAAGACCTTCATCTTATAGTATAAGTTGCGAAACCAACACTAC
>SFHH01000055.1 GCA_004555735.1 Acidaminococcus fermentans | reverse complement strand
CTCCTCCTTTCCAAAATCTTTTCCGGCTGCCTGGCTGTCATCGGGCTGCCAATTGTCATCCGGTCCGTCATACCACAGGGCTTCCCCCTGGCTGTCATCAGGGCTGTCCCAGGGGATGCCAGGCTGGCTGTCAAGGCTGCTGCCCGGATGGCTGACATAAGATTTACAATTATCCAAGACAGTATAGCTTCTATCACGTAAAACTGTAACGTAGTGTTTCTCCTGGTGGATACTCGGGGTGTACCGATCTTTGCGGATCCAGTTGTGCTGCCCCCAGTGGGTGATGCAGAGGACTCCGCTGATGAAGGGGATCACAAAGCCGGATCGTTCCAGCTCTTCCAGAGATTCCGGCTGACATCCGCTGAGCCTCACGATGCCCAGGGGATTGCTGACGAAACCGTCATCATCGGCATGGAGGACCAGGTGCATATAGAGGGCCTGGGTATCAGGCGCCAGCACCAGGAAACGGTCATCATCGGTGATTTTTGCATTGATCATACGGCGGCAGGCCATAAGAAAAGCACTCCTTTCTCTTTCGCAATATGCTGTCTATAAGAAAAAACAGGACCCATGGAAGAGATCCTGGCTCCGGGACAGCATCCACCGGTTGTCCCTGTCGTTTTTTCTCGCTTCCCTCCTTTGCTTTCCTTAGGGCAGGATGTCCATCATTTCTTCAATGGGCAGATTGGTCACTTTGCTGATTTCTTGCAGAGTCCTGATGGATGGCATGTACTTAGGGTTCTATTCCCTGGTCGCTTTCTTCATACGGGTCAGGGTACGGACGGAAATCCCCGTATCTTCTGACAGCTGTTTCATGGTAATCTCGTGGAATGTGAGCCAAAAGAAAAGTGATTGGAATACAGGCATCTGAAGCATCTCCTTTAAATAAGATTTTGGTTATAGTTCTTATTATACTTATGCAGAAATATCTGTAAATACTTTGGACACATGTGTCCGCTCCGCCCAAAAAGATGCGCCGGAAAACGGTTTGAAGTGTAAACCCTGTAAGATACAGGGAGTGTATCGTCCATGTGATGGCAGGGGGACTGGCTCGGCTCCGTTCGAAAAAAGCCTCGAAAAAATCCCTCTCTTCCGTCTCTTATCCAGTGTAAGGAGGCGACGACATGGAAGAAATCAGACGGCAGGATCTTCTGGACCTGGCCTCCAGGGCCCGGGGGCACATCCGGAAGATCTATCTCCACTGGACGGCGGGAGGGTACGATCAGCTCTTCCCGGACTATCACCTGCTGATCCGGGGGGACGGGAGCCTGGTCACCAGCACCCGGAACTGGACGGAAACCCTCCCCCACACCTGGAACCGGAATACCGGCAGCCTGGGCATCGCCCTGTGCTGTGCCAAAGATGCTGTGCTCTATGCCGACAGCACCTTCGACCTGGGGGATCATCCCCCCACTCCCCTGCAGGTGGAAAGCGCATCCATCCTGCTGGCCACCTTGTCAGATGTCTGGAAACTCCCTCTGGAGCCTACTCATGTCATGACCCATGCAGAGGCTGCCGACCTGGACGGTTACGGGCCGAGCATGGCCGGGACTCCCGCTTTCGAACGGTGGGATCTGTGGAAGCTGAAAGACTACGACGGTGTCTGGCGCAGCGGCGGGGCGGTACTCCGGGGCAAGGGGCTGTATTATCAGTGGGTGATGAGGAGAAAAAAAGCCTGAGCCTTTTTCCTTCCATCGACTAGAAACTAGTGACTGGGGCCTCCAGGCACCGCCCCTTACCATATCAATCTTTATCCAAAGGAGGAATGCTCACATGGCAGCAACGAAAGACCTGACTGCAGTGACCCTGCAGCTGGAAGTGAAGAATGGCGTGGATAAGAATGACCGGCCCAAATTCAAGAACATCAGCTACGACAAC
Source organism: Acidaminococcus fermentans (assembly GCA_004555735.1). Lineage (GTDB taxonomy): Bacteria > Bacillota > Negativicutes > Acidaminococcales > Acidaminococcaceae > Acidaminococcus > Acidaminococcus fermentans_A. Next base: position 9,085 of record SFHH01000055.1, on the reverse strand, counting down.
CTGGACACCAAAGCCACGGCGGACCAGCTGGCGGAAATGGGCAAAGAATTCGGCGGGCTGATGGAAGAAGCGCCCCACGGGCTGTACGTGGTGGAACGGCATCAGCTCACGGAAGAAGCGTAAAGGAGGCATGACAGATGGCAGATTCCCGGAAACTGGACCTGATCTTCAAAGACAGCAAAAAAGCCACCAAGAACATCCGCATCCCCAATCCCCGCACGGACGTGGACAAGGAAGCGGTGCTCCCGGTGATGGAAAAAGTGGTGGAAAGCAAGATTTTCCTCTCCCGGAACAACCTTCCGGTGGAAACCGTCCAGGCAGCCAAGGTGACCGACGTACAGGACCTGTTGGCAGACCCGGCCGCTGACGAAAGCGCTGAGGGCTGACCATGGACGACCTGACCCTGCTGGCCGGCCAGGCTGCTCAGTACGGCTTCCCCATGGTCATCTCCTGGTACTTGCTAGTACGGATGGAAGAGAAACTGGAGAACCTGACCCAGAGCATCGAACGGCTGCGCATGGCAGTGAAGAGGGAATAGAGAAAAGGGGGTATTGCACGTTGCGTGCAACACCCCCTTCTGTCTAGGGGCAGCAAAGCTGCCCGTCACTGGTCTCTGGTCACTGGGCGAAGGAAGGCAGCCGGGCTGCGGCTGCCTTTCATTGTATGATGCTGGCTCGGACTCGCCTTTGGCTTGTCCTTGCCTCTCCAGTAGAGCGCTAGACAAGCAACGGATGAAAAGAAAAGCACAGTCCTATTTTATTCGAAAGAACCCGTCTGCCACGGGTTCTTTCCAGCGGCCAGTGACCAGTGACAAGTAACCAGTGACAGGGATATGGCAATCCCCCTACTTCTTTTCCCGGCTGCATTTTTCCGCATCCATGGCCAGGGCGAACATGAGCACGTGGAGGGCGTCGCTGGGGTCCCGGATCTCCATCACATAGGTATCGGAGAGGTGGAACAGTTCCTTGCCGATGGTGGCCACCCAGTTTCCCTGGGCGTCCCGGATGGTGTAATCCCATTCCAGGAAATTCCCGTCCACTTTCCAGCCGTTGAAGTCGATGGCGAATTTTGGAGAGAACAGGGACAGCTTCTTACTGATCCGGCCGATATGCCGTCCCCCTTCATACAATTCGAACTTAGGCAGGAACGTGATGATCTTTTCTTTCACCAGTCCCAGTTCATGGCCCTGGGGGTCGCAGATCTTCAGGCAGTGGCCCCAGGCCAGCTGCCCTTTCACCACAAAGACCGTATGGCCGTCTTCATCATAGATGTCATAGCTGTCGAACCAGGAAAAGATCCGTTGGCGGAACAAGAGTTTCATGGGCGTGCCTCCTTTTAAAAGAAGTCAGACCGGCCCTTGCGGGCCTCTCAGAAATCAGATGTCATCTTGTTGGCGATGAGCAGGAGGGACCTGCATCTAATTCGAACAAAGCTGACGTCTGACGTCTCCAGGCCCGTTAGGGCCGTGTCTGACTTCTTAGTTCTCCCTCTTCACAGCATCTCTCACGATATCCAGGATATGGTTCCCCACTTCTTCCTTGCTCATGAGCTCCAGGCTGCGGATCTCTCCGCTAGGGAACAGCAGCTTCACCACATTGGTATCGGTGCTGAAGCCGGCGCCCTTCATGGTCACGTCGTTGGCCACGATCATATCCAAATTCTTCTTCTTCACTTTGGCAGCGGCATTTTCCAACAGGTGCTGGGTCTCAGCCGCAAAGCCCACCAGGAACTGGCCCTTCTTTTCCTGGCCCAGCTGCTTCAGGATATCCGGGTTCTTATCCAGGGCAATGGTCAGGGTCTCATCGTTTTTCTTGATTTTCTGTGCTTCTGCATGATGGGGCCGGTAGTCTGCCACGGCAGCCGCCATGATCACCACGTCCACCGCTGGATAGGCTGCCAGTACGGCATCCATCATTTCCCGGGTGGTCTCCACATTCTGGAACGCCACATTCCGGGGTACGGACAGGGCCGTCGGGCCGGAGATCAAAGTGACTTCCGCCCCCCGCCGGGCTGCATCCCGAGCAATGGCGTACCCCATCTTCCCGCTGGACCGGTTGCCGATGAAACGGACGGGATCGATGGCTTCCCGGGTCCCCCCGGCGGTCACCAGGATCCGCAGCCCCCGCAGGTCCCCTTCCCGGCTGGCCAGGAAGGCGTCGATGAAGGCCTTGATGTCTTCCGGTTCCGGCAGCCGTCCGGACCCGTTGATGCCGCAGGCCAGGTGTCCGGCGGCACTGGGCATGAGGGTGATCCCATCCTGGCGCAGGGTGGCCAGGTTCCGGACCACCGCCGGATTTTCCAGCATATTGGTGTTCATGGCCGGGCAGACGATCTTGGGTCTGTCACAGGCCATCAGGGTGGTGGATAAGAGGTCGTCGGCGATGCCATTGGCCATTTTGCCGATGATATCCGCCGTAGCCGGAGCCACCACCATCAGGTCGCACCAGCGGCCGATGGCCACATGTTCCACATTGAATTCCGCGTTGCCGGCCCACAGGTCCGTGGCCACCGGGTTCCCGCTGATTTCCTTGAACAGCAGGGGAGAAACCAGATGGGTAGCCGCATCGGTCATGATGACCCGCACCTGGGCCCCGGCCTGGACCAGCCGGCTCACCAGGGTCACGGCTTTATAAGCTGCAATGCCGCCGGTGACTCCCAATGCAATCTTTTTGCCTTCCAGCACAGCTGCCTCCTGTTATTTTTTCATTTCCTTCAGGTCTTCTTTGGTGGCGATGGTCACCAGGCCTTCGCCGATTTCCTTCAAGGCGATGGAAACCGGTTTGTTGGAATCGCATTTCACCAGGGCCGGAGCATGGTCCACCAGCTGCCGGGCCCGTTTGGAGGCCATAATCACCAGGGCATACTTGCTGCCGACTTTATCAGCCAAATAATCAATGGAAGGATCAATCATGGACATAGTTGTACTCTCCTTTACTTCTCCTGCGTCTCTGCGCAGTCACAGGTGCCGTTATGGCAGATTTCATCAACGATATAATAGGTGCGGCCCACCCGCAGGTGTTCCACATCGATGATCTTGCTGACTTTATCCGTGGCCTTCTCCACTTCGTCGTTGACCACGATGTAGTCATACTTGGAGGCATAGGCCAGTTCGCTGGTAGCAGCGCTGAGCCGGCGTTTGATCACGTCCACCGCATCGGTGCCCCGTTTGTAGATCCGCTTGGACAGTTCATCCAGGGAGGGAGGCACGATGAAGACGAAGACCCCGTCCGGATAGCTTTTCTTCACCTGGAGGGCGCCCTGGGGATCGATCTCCAGGATCACATCCAGGCCTTCCGCCAGTTTATCCAGCACGTACTGCCGGGGTGTCCCGTAATAGTTCCCATATACGGAAGCGTGTTCCAGGAGGCCTCCGTTCTTGATCATCTCTTCGAATTCATCCCGGGTCTTGAAGAAATAATTCACCCCGTCCACTTCTCCATTCCGGGGCTGACGGGTGGTGCAGGAAACCGAGTAGGCCATATGGTCCCGTTTTTCCCGAAGCCGGGCGCAGATGGTCCCCTTCCCAGCGCCGCTGGGCCCGCTGAGCACCAGCAAAATCCCCTGAGGTTTATTCATTGTCTTCCTCCCTCTCTTCTGCAGCCGGTTCTTCCTGGGCCTCCTGGGTCACAAACCGGTTGGCGATGGTTTCTGGCTGCAGGGCAGACAGCACGATGTGGCCGCTGTCCATAATCAATACGGCCCGGGTCCGCCGGCCATAGGTGGCATCGATGACCACGCCCTTGTCCCGTCCATCCTGGATGATCCGTTTGATGGGAGCGCTTTCCGGTCCGATGATGGTGATGACCCGCTGTGCGGAAACGATATTGCCGAAGCCGATGTTGATCAGTTTGATATCCATAAATAACTTCTCTCCTAGTCTTATTGTATATTCTGGATCTGTTCCCTTACCTTCTCGATTTCACTTTTCATATCCACGATGGTCTGGATGATCAGGGCATCCCCTGCTTTGGACGCAATGGTATTGGCTTCCCGGTTCATTTCCTGGACCAGGAAATCCATCCGCCGTCCCACAGGCTGTTCTGCCTGGAGCAGCTGACGGAACTGCCGGAGGTGACTGTGGAGACGGACGGTTTCTTCTGTCACATTCACCCGGTCCGCATAGATGGCCGTTTCCTGGATGATCCGGCTCTCGTCCAAAGGACCGGTCCCCGCTTCCTGGAGCAGCTGCCGGAGCTGCCGGCCCAGTTTCTGCCGATATTCCTGCACCGTTTCCGGAGCCCGCTCTTCGATGGCCTCCAGCTGTCCTTCGATGACTGTAATGCGTTTTTCCAAATCAGCCGCCAGCTGCCTTCCTTCTGTCCGGCGCATTTCCAAGAGATGGTCCAGGGCCTCATCCGTGGCCTTGGCGATCCCCGGCCACAGTTTCTCCAGGTCCACCGTCCCCTCTTCTGGCAGCAGCACATCGGGACAGCCGGCAATGAAAAGCAGTTCTTGGGAAGAAGTTTCCCAGGAAGAACCCAACAAGTGGGCGAGCTCTTTCAAACTATCATGATAAGCGTTTGCCAGGCCTTTGTCAATCGTAACTTGTCTGCCTTCCGCTCCTGTGTATCCAGAAGTAATGAAGACATCCATATGTCCCCGGCTGATCCGATCCAGGATCTTCCGGCGCAGGCGGTTTTCCAGAGGGTTCAGGAACCGGGGCAGCCGCAGGGATGCCTCCCCGTACCGGTGGTTCACCGTCTTGATCTCGATCTGGAAGGTAAAGTCCCTTTCTGCCCATTCGCCCCGGCCATAGCCGGTCATGCTCTGGATCATGCGTTTCTCCTCCCTTGTATCAGTTCATCGTCATCAGTTTCAGGACGAATTCCCGGGTTCCCCCGTATTCATCGGTGGCTGCCAGGACCATGGTCCGGTTGGGATTCACCTTGGTCAGGTCGAAATAGACGAAATACTGCAGGTCCCACACATTGTTGTCTTCCAGTTCCCCGCTCTGTTTGTTGGGGATCTGCATATCCCGCTGGGAAGCGCTGTTCAAGTTGCAGTAATAGGGTTCCAATACCTTCTGCCCCTGGTACAGCTTCACTTTCAGGTTCTTGGGTTCCAGCTTCACGCTAGTGCTCAGGTTGAGGCCCAGGGCCAGGACCCCGTCGTACTGTTTGGCCACCTTCATTCCCTGGGCCACCGTAGGGGTATTCCCGTCGCTGGCCTGCTGCCGGGCATCCACCGCCGCTGTCAGATAGGGGGTATAGACGATCACCCGTTCCCGGAGCCCATAGGGATTCATCTGCTTCCGATCGTAAACTGTCCAGGGAGCCAGCAGTTCCCCCAGAGAAGCTCCTTTCCGTTCGGCTCCATAAGTCTGTGCAGACTGGATGGTATTGGGAGTCAGGGGAAGCATAGCGAAGACAGGTTGGGTAAACAGCAGGAAGGCTGCTGTGAAAAGGCCCAGTTTTTTCATGATATCCTCTCCTTTACGGTTTGACCGAACAGTCCTATCCGGTTATACTAATCAATATATTATAACGAATTTAACGAAACCGTGCAAATATTGGAGGAAATCATGAATTTAGAAGGAATCACCCTGCAGCTCCTGACCCGGGAACTGACGGCCGCTCTCAGCGGCGGAAAGATTTTCAAGATTTTCATGCCCAGCCGGGCTTCTCTGCTGCTGCAGGTGAACCAGCAGAACCGGACGGTCAATCTGCTGGTGGATATGAACGGGGACTCCCCCCTGATCACCCTGCCGGATACCCTGCCGGAACGGCCGGATCTGCCACCCAGTTTCTGCATGCTGCTCCGGAAGCATCTGGAAGAAGGCCGGATCGCCCAGGTATCCCAGCGGGGCCTGGATCGGATCCTGACCCTGGATGTGGATCTGATCGGGGCGGAACGGAAGATCATCACCAAGAAGCTGATCCTGGAGCTCACCGGCAAGAACAGCAACATCATCTTCGTGGACGAAAACGGGCTTATCCTGGATGCCCTGCGCCATATCGGCAAGGCCCAGAGCCGCTTCCGCCAGATCCTGCCCAATCTGCCCTATACCCTGCCCCCGGCCCAGGAAGGCCTGGATTTCCTCTCCGCGGATCCTCACGCCATCCGGGAGGCCGCTGTGGCCCAGGGGGATGTGTCCCTGGTCCAGGGGCTCATCGCCGCCACCCAGGGCATCGGGAAATACACCGCCCAGGAAGTGGAACTGCGCAGCGGCTGTGAAGGCCCGGTGAACCTGCTGGACCTGGAAGGGGCCCGGAAGCTGGAAGGCGCCATCGCCCAGCTCCAAGAGGAGATCCGCCAGCGGCTGGAGGGGACGGATCCCTCGGTCATCGCCCAGATCGACAGCCGGAACCGGATGAAGAACCTGGTCCCCTACCTGCCCCAGAGTCATCCGGAATGGACCCGGAAGGCCTTTCCCTCCCTTTTGGCCGCCCAGGCCTACAGTGCTTCCCTGATCCCCATCCAGATCCCGGAAAAGGACCTGCTGACCAAACTGGTCGCTTCCCAGGAAGCCAAGACGGAAAAGAAACTGAAATTCCTGGCCCAGGACCTGGCCAAAGCGGAGAACGCCGAGACCCAGAAAATCATGGCGGATACCCTGATGGCCTATGGCTGGTCCCTGCAAAAAGGCCAGACCTCCTGTGAACTGGACAGTCTCTATGACGGGAAGAAGCTGAAGATCGCCCTGGCCCCGGAACTGACTCCCATGGAAAACGCCCAGGCCTATTACAAGCGGTACAACAAATTCAAACGGGCCGTGGGAGAGATCCAGCAGCAGCAGGCAGAAGCCCAGGCCCTGCTCACCTATCTCCAGAGCCTGGATGTCTCCCTGGAGACCGCTTCCACCAAGGGGGAGATCGCCGAGATCAAGCAGGAGATCATCAGCCTGGGCCTCCTACCCCAGCCCCGGAAGAAACAGCCTTCCCAGAGCCGTTCCACCCCTCTCAAAGTGGTGCTGACCCCGGATACCTTCCTTTATATTGGAAAGAACAACCGGCAGAACGACGAAGTGACCTTCAAATTGGGACGGGGCGGCGATCTGTGGTTCCACGCCAAGAACATCCCCGGGTCCCATGTGATCCTGAAGACCACCCTGCCCCAGCCCCGGCAGGAGGATATCCTGGCGGCTGCCCAGCTGGCCGCCGGCTACAGCAAAGGACGCAGCGCCGACCGGGTGCCGGTGGACTATACGGAAAAACGCCTGGTGAAAAAGCCTTCCGGCGCCAAGCCCGGATTCGTGATCTACACCGGACAGACCACCCTATATGTTAAACCTTGTACAACTGTCCACGTATCAAAAGACTGATTCGCATTTTTGATTGACAGGGGTTACACTCCGTGCTAAATTATTCCTTATATCACGGCAAACCTGCTAGCAAAAAGAGAAAAGAGGAATATCATGAGAAGTACAACGGTAAAAAAAGGTTCCACCCGGGCAGCCCATCGCTCTCTGTTCTATGCTATGGGATATACAGAAGAGGAATTGAAGAAACCCCTGATCGGGATCTGCAATGCCCAGAATGAGATCATCCCCGGCCATATGGATCTGGATCGGATCGCCAAGGCCGTGAAATACGGTGTGCTGGAAAACGGCGGCACCCCTATCGAATTCCCTGCCATCGGCATCTGCGACGGCATCGCCATGGGCCATGACGGCATGAAATACCCCCTGGCCAGCCGGGAACTGGTAGCAGACAGCATCGAAGCCGTAGCCAACGGCCATGCTTTCGACGCCCTGGTCCTGATCCCCAACTGCGACAAGATCGTCCCGGGCATGCTGATGGCGGCAGCCCGGCTGAATATCCCTACAGTAGTCGTCAGTGGCGGGCCTATGCTCCCCGGCCGTTACCAGGGCAAAGACATCAGCGTCAGCACGGTGTTCGAAGCCGCCGGCCGTTTCGAAGCCGGCACCATCAGCAAAAAAGAACTGTCGGAGATCGAGCATTGCGCTTGCCCCGGCTGCGGTTCCTGTGCCGGCCTGTTCACTGCCAATACCATGAATTCCCTGACGGAAGTGCTGGGCATGGGCCTGCCGGGCAACGGGACCATCCCGGCCGCCTACCAGGGTGCCCGGATCGCCCTGGCCAAGGAAGCCGGCAAACAGGTGATGGAAATGCTGGCCAAGGACATCCGTCCCAAAGACATCATGACGGCCAAGGCTTTCCGGAACGCCATCACCGTGGACATGGCCATGGGGGGCTCCACCAACACCTGCCTCCATCTGCCGGCCATCGCCCACGAAGCAGGCGTGGACCTGCCCCTGGAGCTGTTCGATGAAATCAGCAAGCACACCCCTTACCTGACCAAGCTGAGCCCCGGCGGGACCTTCCATATGATCGACGTGGAAGAAGCCGGCGGGATCCGGGCTGTCATGAATGAACTGGCCAAACACGGGCTCATCGAAAAGGACTGCCTGACCGTCACCGGCAAGACCGTGGGCGAAAACATCAGAGGCGCCAAGATCCTCCATCCCGAAGTGATCCACACGGTGAAGGATCCCATCCGGAAGACTGGGGGCATCGCCGTGCTGAAAGGGAACATCGCCAAAGACTGCTCCGTGGTCAAGGAAAGTGCCGTGGCTCCGGAAATGCTGAAGCACTCCGGCCCGGCCCGGGTGTTCAATTCGGAAGATGAAGCCATCGAAGCCATCGTGGGCAAGAAGATCAACCCGGGGGACGTGGTGGTGATCCGCTATGAAGGGCCCAAAGGCGGCCCCGGCATGCGGGAAATGCTGAACCCCACCGCGGTGATCACCGGCATGGGCCTGGGCAAATCGGTGGCTCTCCTGACGGATGGCCGTTTCTCCGGTGCCACCCAGGGCGCCTGCATCGGCCATATCTCTCCGGAAGCCCGGGAAGGGGGCAACATCGCCCTGATCGAGGAAGGGGACATCATCGACATCGACATCCCCAACCGGACCCTGAACGTGCAAGTCAGCGACGAAGAGCTGGCCAAACGGAAAGAAAACTGGGTCTGCCCGCCTCCCAAAGTGAAGAAAGGGTACCTGGCCCGCTATGCGTCCCTGGTGTCCTCCGCCGCCCAGGGAGCGGTGCTGAAGTATAATTGATGAAAAGGGGGTGTTGCACGTTACGTGCAACACCCCCGGTCTCATAAGCCGCATAGCGGCTCG
>SFHH01000054.1 GCA_004555735.1 Acidaminococcus fermentans | reverse complement strand
CTTTTTTTTGGTTAGCTTACCATAACTTCTGCAAAAATAAAAGAAGGCACTTTCAGGTAACCCCCTACCCGTGCAGAGCCGGGGCTTTCATGATATAATGAAGATTCAATAGAAGATGAGGGGGAGAACTCCATGAAAATGAAATTCACCAAAATGCATGGCTGCGGCAATGATTATGTCTATGTGGATTGTATGGATCGGATGCTGCCCAATCCGGAGAAAATTTCGGAATACATCAGTCCACGGAGGTTTGGCATAGGGTCTGATGGGCTGATCTGCATCTGTCCTTCAGAAAAAGCCGATTTTCGGATGCGGATGTTCAATCTGGATGGATCGGAAGGGAAAATGTGCGGGAACGGGTCCCGGTGCATCGCCAAATATGTCTATGACAAAGGCTTGACCCAGAAGGATACCATCACCCTGGAGACGCTGGGAGGCATCAAGACTATCCAAATGACAGTACAGGATGGCAAAGTGGTCCTGGCGGAAGTGGATATGGGGAAAGCTGATACACAGGTATCTTCTTTGCCCATGGATTGGCCGGCAGGGACTTGTGTGGATCAGCCTGTGACGTTCACCCGGCCGGATGGCACGTCTCTGACAGTCCGGGGAACCGCAGTCTCCATGGGAAATCCTCATTTTGTCTGCTTCGTGGAGGATGTGGAGACAGCCCCGGTGGAAGCCGTGGGACGGATCATCGAAAATTCACCCCTCTTTCCTGAAAGGACCAATGTGGAATTTGTCCAGGTGGTGGATGGAAACTATGTGAAGTTCCGGGTCTGGGAACGGGGCAGCGGAGAAACCTGGGCTTGCGGTACGGGGGCCTGTGCTGTAGGGTATACCTGCGTGGTCCTGGGGAAAGCGGGAACCCGCGGTCAATTCTTGAAAGTGGAAGCCAAAGGGGGCATGCTCCAGGTCCGTATCGGGGAAGACGATGCGGTGATACTGAAGGGGCCTGCCACTACGGTCTATGAAGGGGAAATCGAGATTCCGGAAGAAATTTTGGAAGAAAAGTTGAAATAATTGACATTCCTCTGAGCCTACTTTACAATAAATAAAGGTTCCACAGGGGAATACATCGTTTTGCATTAAAGGAGAATCAGATATGGCCTTAGTGAATGGAAATTTTGCAAAGTTGAAGGAAAGCTACCTGTTTGCAGATATTGCTGCACGGGTAAGGGCTTTCAGTGAGGCACACCCAGAAAAGAAAATCATCAAGATGGGCATTGGAGATGTAACGCTCCCGTTGGCCCCCTCCGTCATCGCTGCTATGGCAAAGGCTGTGGAAGAAATGGGACATAAAGAAACCTTCAGAGGGTATGGTCCGGAACAAGGCTATGGATTCCTCCAGGAAGCCATCCAGAAATATTACGCCCGGCATGGCGTTGAACTGGATGTCAAAGAAATCTTCGTCAGTGACGGGGCCAAGAGCGACTGTGGCAACATCACGGATCTGTTTGATGACAGCAATGTGGTCCTGGTCCCGGATCCAGTGTATCCGGTCTATGTGGATACCAATGTGATGCGGGGCCGTAAGATCCTGTACATGAACGGAACCCCAGAAAATGGGTTCCTGCCCATGCCGGACCCGGCTGTCAAAGCGGACATCATCTATCTGTGTTCTCCCAACAACCCCACGGGGGCTGCCTATAGCAAAGAACAGCTGAAGGAATGGGTGGACTACGCCCGGAAGAATGACGCCATCATCCTGTACGATGCAGCTTATGAATCTTTCATTACCAATCCGGATGTACCGCGGAGCATTTTTGCGATTCCGGGGGCTAAAGACTGCGCCATTGAACTGTGCTCCTTCTCCAAGACCGCTGGGTTCACCGGAACTCGCTGCGGATATACCGTAGTGCCGCTGCAGCTAACCCGGAAGACACCGGAAGGACAGGAACTGAGCCTGAACAAAATGTGGCTCCGCCGCCAGACTACCAAGTTCAATGGGGTGAACTACATTGTCCAAAGAGGAGCGGAAGCCGCCATGTCCCCCGTGGGCGAAAAGGAATGCGGAGAAATGCTGGCCTATTATCGGGAAAATGCCCGGATGATGATGGAAACCTTCGATAAGAAAGGATACACCTATTATGGCGGTGTCTATTCTCCCTATGTGTGGGTGAAATGCCCCAACGACATGGGCAGCTGGGACTATTTCGACCATCTGCTGAACGACCTGGCCATCGTAGGGACTCCTGGCGCCGGTTTCGGCACCATGGGCGAAGGCTATCTGCGGCTTAGTGCGTTCGGGACCCATGAAGGCACCAAAGAAGCCATGGAACGGATCGAGAAAGACAATATCTGATATACGGAAAGGATGGATTGGATATGAAAAAAATCATCATGATGCTGACGGCAGTCCTGTCTCTGGGTATGGCCAGTCTGGGCTTTGCCAGCCCGGCCAGTGACCTGCTGGCCCAGGAAGAAGCAACGACGACGAAGGTCTTCGGACTGCTCCAGGGCAAGGGACAGCTGGCAGAAGTTTCCACCGGATTCTCTCCGGCTCTCCAGAAAAATTTCACGGCAGCTGCTCTGGCTAATATGAAAAAGGGCGTGACGGAAGAACTGGGCGGCATCAGCAACCTGAAGCTGGTCCGTCTGGATAAATTTATGGATGGTGACCGCCTGATCTATATCGGCGATGCCAAAAAAGCCCCTAATGTGCAGGTGACCTTTGTCTTCAGTGTCAAAGGCAAGAAGGCAGAACTCCAAGCGCTGAACATGATCCCTGTAGAAGTGAAGCAGGTCAAGAACAACCAGGCAAAATAATAGGTGCCGCCTACGCGGCACCGGTCACGAGCCTCGGGTCACGAGTCTCGGGCCAAAGGAAAGGTGCTGTGAAAAATCATTTTTTTACAGCACCTTTTTGGTCACTCGTCCAGAGACCTGTGACAAGAGACCAGTGACAGGGGGGTGTGAATTTTTCACACCCCCCCTTTATCGTATGGTCTTCAGTTCCGTCCAATATTTGTCGTACAGGGTAATCCCATCCCCGATGTCGTGGAGCCATTCACCCTCTTTCAGATGGGTGATGGCGGTGTTCAGCATGGGGTCCTCCAGATATTTCTTGGAATGGTATTTCCGGGCATTGCTGTTGGGATCGTTGTAGCCGATGGCTTCATAGTTCTTGGCACTGATTTCCGGATCGAACAGGAAATTGATGAATTTCTCTGCCAGGTCTTTGTGTTTGGCTCCTTTGGGGATGGCTAGGGTATCGGCCCAGACCAGAGTCCCTTCCTTGGGGATCACAAAGCCCAGGTTGGGATTCTCCTTGTAGCTGAAGGAGGCATCCCCGGACCACATGGTCCCTATCCAGCCTTCTTCGGCGATGAATTTCTGTTTGAGGCCGTCCGTATCGTAGGCCAGGATATTGGGGACCAGTTTTTCCAGATCCTGGAAGGCTTTTTTCAGTTGTTCCGGATCAGTGGAATTATTGGACCATCCGTTTTTCTTTAGGGCCATGCCGATGACTTCCCGGCTGTCGTTGAGGAGGATGACCCGTCCCTTGTATTCCGGGTCCCATAAATCATTCCAGGAGGAAGGCGGGGTCTTCACATATTTTTTGTTATAGACGATTCCCGTCATCCCCCAGGTGTAGACTACAGAATATTCGCCCGTAGGATCGAACTGGGGATGCTGGAGATTGTCCATCATGTTCTTCGTATTGGGGATGGCCTCTTTATCCAGCTTTTCCAGCAGGTTGAGCTTGATCATGGTGGAGACCATGTAGTCGGAAGGCTGGATCAGATCATACTGGGCGCCTCCTGCCTGGAGCTTGGCTAACAGTTCTTCGTTGTTGGCAAAGACGTCGTAGTTGACTTTGCAGTTATATTTCTTTTCAAAAGCCTTGATGACTTCCGGGTCGAAATTATCGGCCCAGCTGAACAGGTTCAGGACCTGCTTCCCTTCTTCCGGCTGTTTCTTTTCTTCGCCGCAGCCGGCGGTCATGAACAGCAGGAGAGTCAAAACGAGGCAGCACAGCCATTGGATCTTTTTCACGCAGCATCAGTCCTTTCGGGAAGAGTGGTAGCCCCGCTTCTGCAGCAGCTGGGAAACCACTACCAGGGAGATGGTGACCAGCATCATGCAGGTGGAGAGGGCGTTGATCTGGGGAGAAATCCCTCTCTTGACCATGGCGTAGATGTAGAGGGGCAGGGTGGTGGAATTGGGACCGGCCACAAAGAAGCTGATGACGAAATCATCGATGGACAGGGTGAAAGCCATCAGGGCACCGGCGACGATCCCGGGCAGGATCATGGGAAAGGTCACATACCGGAAGGCCTGCCAAGGCGTAGCGTACAGATCGCTGGCCGCCTCTTCCAGGTCCTGCCGGCAGCCTTCCAGCCGGGCACCTACGGTAATGATCACAAAGGAGATGCAGAAGGTGATGTGGGCGATGATCAGCGTTGGCCGTCCCAAGGGGATCCCCACTTGAGAAAAGAGTACCAGCAGGGAAAGCCCCATGACGATTTCCGGAATCAAGATGGGCAGGTACAGCAGGCTGTTGATCAGCAGTTTGCAGCGGTACTGGTAGCGGTGGAGCGCCAGGGCTGCCAGGGTGCCCATGACCGTAGTGACCACAGTGGTGATGGCGGCAATCAGCAGGCTGTTGCCCAGGGCTTCCAGCACCCGGTCGTTATGGAGCAGGGAGATGTACCATTTTAAGGTAAAACCGGTCCATACTGCGTTGATCCGGGAATCATTGAAGGAATACAGGGAAAGGATCAGGAGGGGCAGGTATAAAAAGGCCAGGATGGCCAGGGAATAAGCTACCAAAGTGGCGCTACGCCAGTTTTTCTTCATGACGTTTTCCTCCTTTCTGGGCTTCCAAAGCCTTGTAATACAGAATGATCATCACCAGGGATAGCAGTGCCAGGATGATGGAAAGGGCTGAGCCGAAGGGCCAGTCACGGGCAGCTAGGAACTGGTTCTGGATCACATTGCCCATGAGGGAGCTTTTGGCACCGCCCATGATATCCGGGACTACGAACATCCCCAGGGAGGAAATGAACACCAGGATGGAACCGGCTGCCACTCCGGGCAGGGTGAGTGGCAGAGTGATTTTCCGGAAGGCCGTGAAGGGGGAGGCTCCCAGGTCGCTGGCCGCTTCCAGCAGCCGTTTGTCCATCTGTTCCAGGGAAACATAGATGGGAAGGACCATGAAGGGAAGCAGACCATAGACCATCCCCAGGAGAACGGCGGTATTGTTGTACAGCAGTCCCAGAGGCTTCTCGATGAAGCCGAAATGGAGCAGGAAGGTATTGACCAGTCCCTGGGCCCGGAGGATGATGACCCAGGAATAGGAACGGATCAGGAAGTTGATCCAGAAAGGGATCATCACCAGGATGATCCCGGCCTGCTGCCATTTTTTGGGCAGGATCATGGCAATGGTATAGGCAACCGGGTAACCCATGGCAAAGGTCCAGAGGGTGGTGACAAAAGCGGTGCCCAGGGTGAAGACAAAGATCTTCAGATACAAGGGTTCTAGAAAACGGAGATAGTTGGCCAGGTTCCATTGAAAAACCACCTGGAGCCCCAGCCATCCCATAGCTGGCAGTACCAGCAGTTTCCCCCGCTTCATTTCGTCACCTGGACACCGTCTTGGGTGTTCCACCAGATCCCTACCCGGTCTTCCACGGACCATTTCCGATAGTCTTCATAATATTGGTAGGCTGTGACCATTTCCCGGGAATCGTCCAAGCGGATGAACAGTTTGTCGAAGGTCCCGCAGAACAGGATCTGCTCGATGGTCCCGGTGTAGAAAGGTTTTGTGCCCTGACTTTCTCTACCGTCCAGGGCACACACATTGATGAACTGGGGCCGCACGGACAGCAGCCGGCTATCATCATCCGGAAGAGGGAAAAAGTTATTTTCTCCGATGAAGCTGGCGGCGAACCGGCTCCGGGGATACTGATAGATTCTGGCTGGAGGATCGTCCTGTTCGATCCGGCCACCGTTTACGATGATGACCCGATCGCTCATGGTGAGGGCTTCTTCCTGATCGTGGGTGACGTAGATGAAAGTGATGCCCAGCCGCTGCTGCAGATTCCGCAGTTCCAGCTGCATGGTCTTCCGCAGTTTGTAGTCCAGGGCACCCAATGGTTCGTCCAGCAACAGGACTTTGGGATTGTTGACCAGGGCCCGGGCAATGGCTACGCGCTGCTGCTGTCCGCCGCTCATCTGTTGGGGCTTCCGGTACCGGAGCGCTTCCAGCTGGGTCAGATGCAGCACATCAGCGATCCGTTTCTGCTGTTCTTTGCGGGGGACTTTCTTCATCAGCAGCCCGAAACGGATATTTTCTTCCACTGTCATATGAGGGAAAAGGGCATAGTGTTGGAACACCATGTTCACATCCCGTTTATAGGGCGCCAGTTGGGTGACATCTTCGTTGTCCAAAAAAATATGGCCCGCCGTGGGCGTTTCCAGACCGGCGATCATGCGCAGCATGGTGGTCTTCCCGCAGCCGGAGGGGCCTAAAAGGGTTACGAATTCCCCGTCGCAGATAGTCAGATTGAGAGTGGGGATGATCAGTTCTCCTTCAAATTCCTTGGTGATCCCCACCAGACGGATCATTTCTTTCATCTTTGATTCTCACGACCTTTCTTAGGTTTGCAATTCAATTATTATAGCATGTTTCCCCTTCCAGGCATACAGAAAAAAGTTCCTGTTTCCGGGAGGGGAAAGGGAGATCCCAAAGAAAAACTTGCTTTTTTGGCGGTCTTATAGTATACTAGCAAGGCTGAATGTGAATTTGGCACTACCGCCCGGAGAGGTTCCGAAAAACTCCGGAAGGAGTTACCGTATTCGGCGAGTCTTGGAATGAGGGAGGTGCAGAATATGTACGCTATTATCCGTACAGGTGGCAAACAGTACCGCGTCAGCGAAGGCGATGTACTGAACGTTGAAAAACTGAACGTTGAAGAAGGCCAGGAAGTCGTTTTTGACGAAGTCCTGACGGTTGTCAACGATGGCGATGTGAAAGTAGGGGCTCCTACCGTAGCCGGCGCCAAAGTGACCGCTAAGGTCGCTAAACAGGGCAAAGCCGATAAGATCTTTGTTTTCAAATACAGAGCAAAATCCAACTATCGGAAACGCCAGGGTCATCGTCAGCCTTTCACCCAGGTTGAAATCACTTCTATCGAAGCATAAGCCATGATTGCCGTAGATATCTACTACAATCGGCATGGCAGGATCAGGCGGTACAGAGTATCGGGACATGCGGAGTACAGCCCGGAAGGGTTCGATGAAGTATGTTATGCTGTATCCCTGAATACCCAGGTGGCCGCCAATGGCCTCAATGAAGTGCTCCATCGGAAGGTGGATTACACCATTGACCAGGAAGACGGCAGCCTGGCGGTAAGACTGGTGGATGAGCCGGATGCAAAGACGGATGCAGTGCTGAAGACCATGGTCTGCGGCCTGCGCCATCTCCAGAAGACGTATTCCCAGGATTACCTTTTGATCAAGGAACACAGGAGGTGAACATCGTGTTCGAATTAATCCTTCAATTACACGCTCATAAGAAAGGGTCCGGTTCTACCCACAACGGCCGTGACTCCAACGCACAGCGCATGGGGACTAAAGCCCATGACGGTCAGCTGGTAACCGCAGGTTCCATCATCGTCCGTCAGCGCGGCACCCGTTTCCACATGGGCCAGAACGTTGGTATGGGTAAAGACTACACCATCTATGCAAAAGTAGCCGGCAAGGTTGCTTTCGAAAGATGGGGCAAAGATCGTCGTACGATCAGCGTTTACCCGGTGGAAGCCGAAGCATAAAGAGCAAGAGGGCTGTCGTTTAGCGGCAGCCCTCTTTTTACGGAAATTCGGAGGAACGGTAATGGACGAGACCATGCGGGAACAGGTGAGGGCCTTTGCTGCCCAGGGCCTGAAAAGCCTGGAACAGGAAGATCTGCCAGATGTACAGGGCAGCCTGGTGCTGACTTGTGAGGCCCTGCGGGACCGGAAGAAGGCGGAAGGAAGCTGCAACCAGGCAGAATTGGACGAGTTGGATCGAGTGCTCCTGGTATTGGAAGACTCTCCGAAACTAGCGGCCAATGCCCGGGATTCCCTCCTGGATCTGGAGGGGATCCGATGTTATCCAAGTGGCCGGTTCCTGATCTTTTATCGGTTCAATTCCAACTATGGATTGGTCACAGTGATCCGTTTGGCCTTGGATCATCCAGAATGGAACGGGCTGGTCAGGGATGGAAGGAAATTCTGCTAAAATTTCACATAAAGTTTACATATTAAAATAGAAAAAAACCATATTATATGATATAATTATCGTCCATGAAGTTTGCTAAAGCAGGATATATAGGTTTCGCGAGTGCTCAGTGGTTGGACATCGCGTTCCCGCTCAAGTGAGGAGAGGAGCACGAAATGCTGACTGAGAGACATTGCAGGATACAAGGCTGATCAATCTTGATTGTGTTGACTGCCTTGTTTTTTTTGTGTAATAGATTCTTAGTACTTTCTTCGAATACCTGCCTAGAGAAAAGGAGTGAGAGACCACATGTTTAAGCCGGTACATAATGGCGACCGCATCCGGTACAGTTATGCGCGGATCAAAGAAGTCCTGAAAATGCCTCATTTGATCGACCTGCAGAGAAAATCTTATGAGTGGTTCATAAGAGAAGGACTGCACGACGTTTTCAAGGATGTTTCTCCCATCAAGGATTTTACGGATAACCTGGAACTGAGTTTTGAAAACTTCACCATTGGGGACCCTAAGTATGACATCGAGACCTGCAAGGAAAAAGATGCCACCTATGCAGCACCCCTGAATGTAGATGTCCGTCTGTTGTATAAGGATACGGGAGAAATCAAGGAATCCACTGTCTTCATGGGGGATTTCCCTCTGATGACCGATACCGGGACCTTCGTCATCAACGGGGCGGAACGGGTCATCGTCAGCCAGCTGGTCCGGTCTCCTGGAGTCTATTATGCCAAGGACATGGATCCCATGGGGAAATTCCTCTATGGGACCACGGTGATCCCCAACCGGGGCGCCTGGATCGAATATGAAACCGACCTGAACGACATCATCTACGCCCGTGTGGACCGGACCCGGAAACTGCCGGCTACAGCACTGCTCCGTGTCATGGGGCTGCCTACCAATGATGATATCATCCGGACCTTCGGGGAACATCCTTTCCTGGTAGCGACTCTGGCCAAGGATACCACCAAAAATGAAGACGATGCCCTGCTGGAAATCTACCGGAAACTGCGTCCGGGCGAACCGGCCAACTTGGAAAATGCCGCCCAGCTGATCAAGAACATCTTCTCTGACAACCGGCGGTATGATCTGGCCAATGTGGGCCGCTATAAGGTCAATAAGAAACTGGGTTGGCGCCAGCGTCTTCTGGGTAAGGAACTGACTTCTCCCATCGCTTTTGAAAATCCTGACGGCAGCCAGGGCGAAGTGGTCCTGCCGGCCGGTACCATCATCGGGGATGAAGAAATCGATAAGATCGAGCAGAGCGGCATCTACAGCCAGCCCGGCTATGCAGAAGTCTGGGTGAAATACCAGGAAAAACCGGAACGGATCATTGTCACCAAAGATATCGATGCTTCCGTCCGGGTCATTACGCCCGCCGATGTGATCGCTTCCTTTGCTTATCTGCTGAATGTGATCGACGGCATGGAAGGCAAGGACGACATAGATCATCTGGGCAACCGGCGTGTCCGTTGCGTAGGGGAACTGCTCCAGAACCAGTTCCGGATCGGTCTGAGCCGTATGGAACGGGTGATCCGGGAACGGATGACCCTCCAGGATGCCGATGTGATCACGCCTCAGGCACTGATCAACATCCGTCCAGTGGTGGCCGCTGTGAAGGAATTCTTCGGCAGCAGCCAGCTGTCTCAGTTCATGGACCAGAACAACCCTCTGGCGGAACTGACCCACAAACGCCGTCTGTCCGCCCTGGGGCCTGGCGGTTTGTCCCGGGAAAGAGCCGGTTATGAAGTCCGTGACGTGCACGTTTCCCACTATGGCCGTATGTGTCCTATCGAAACCCCTGAAGGCCCCAACATCGGCCTGATCGGATCTCTGGCTGCCTACGGGGTGGTGAACCGGTATGGCTTCATTGAAACTCCTTATCGGAAAGTAGACAAGAAGACCTGCAAGGTCACCAATGAAATCGTCTACATGACGGCAGACGAAGAAGACAATTACATCGTGGCACAGGCCAACGAACCCTTGAATGATGACGGGACCTTCGTCAACAGCCACGTAACCTGCCGGGAACGGAACGACGTACTGTCCATTCCGCCCAGCCGGGTAGATTTCATGGACGTATCCCCGAAACAGGTTATGTCCATCGCTGCAGCCCTGATTCCTTTCCTGGAAAACGACGATGCCAACCGTGCTCTGATGGGGGCTAACATGCAGCGGCAGGCAGTGCCTCTGCTGAATCCCAAAGCTCCTGTGGTCGGGACTGGGATGGAATACAAAGTGGCCGTGGACTCCGGTGTCTGCATCCTGGCCAAACACGCCGGGACGGTGAAATACGTAAGCGGCGACAAGATCATCGTTACCCGTGCCGACGGCGCCGGTGTGGATGAATACAATGTACTGAAATTCAAACGCTCCAACCAGAGCACCTGCGTGAACCAGCGACCCATCGTCTTCAAGGGAGACAAGGTGGAAGAAGGCCAGGTCCTGGCTGACGGGCCTGCTACGGATCACGGCGAACTGGCCTTGGGCCGTAACGCCATTGCCGCCTATATGCCCTGGGAAGGCTACAACTACGAAGACGCTGTACTCCTCAGCGAGGATTTAGTGAAGGAAGACGTCTTCACTTCCATCCATATCGAAGAATACAACTGCGACGCCCGGGATACGAAACTGGGGCCGGAAGAGATCACCCGGGATATCCCCAACGTTTCGGAAGAAGCCCTGAAGGATCTGGATGAAGACGGGATCATCCGCATCGGTGCGGAAGTCCGCCCTGGGGATATCCTGGTTGGGAAAGTCACCCCCAAAGGGGAAACGGAACTGAGTGCGGAAGAACGGCTGATCCGGGCCATCTTTGCCGAAAAGGCACGGGAAGTCCGGGACAGCTCCCTGCGGGTACCCCATGGGGAATCCGGGATCATCGTCAGCGTGCAGATCTTCACCCGGGAGAACGGCGATGAACTGCCCCCTGGCGTGAGCAAACAGGTACGGGTCCACATTGTCCAGAAACGGAAGATCAGTGAAGGAGACAAGATGGCAGGCCGTCACGGGAACAAGGGTGTCGTTTCCCGGATCATGCCTCGAGAAGATATGCCGTTCCTGCCCAACGGGGAACCGGTCCAGATCGTGCTGAACCCTCTGGGCGTGCCTTCCCGTATGAACATCGGGCAGATCCTGGAAGCCCATCTGGGCTGGGCTGCCTGTGCCCTGGGCATGCGGATCGAATCTGGAGACCCGAAACTGGCTGGCGAACTGAAAGAAGCCAGCTATGATGTGGATAAATACGGCATGCCGGAAACTGTGGACCATGCAGTGCCCGTGGCAGTGCCTGTGTTCGATTCCGCCCGGGAAGATGACATGGAAAAGACCCTGCAGCTGGCCGGTGTGGATCCCAGCGGGAAGACCACGTTGTATGACGGCCGTACCGGGGAACCCTTCGACAACCCGGTCACCGTAGGCTGTATCTATTACTTGAAGCTCCACCATTTGGTCGCTGATAAGATCCACGCTCGTTCCACCGGTCCGTACTCCCTGGTTACCCAGCAGCCTTTGGGTGGTAAAGCCCAGTTCGGCGGCCAGAGATTCGGGGAAATGGAAGTGTGGGCCCTGGAAGCCTATGGGGCCGCTTACACCCTGCAGGAAATCCTTACCGTGAAGTCCGATGACGTGGTAGGCCGTGTGAAAGCCTATGAAGCCATCGTAAAAGGCGAGAACATCCCGGAACCGGGTGTGCCTGAATCCTTCAAGGTATTGGTGAAAGAAATGCAGAGCATCGGTCTGGATATCCAGGTACTGGATGAAGACGATGATGAAATCGATCTGGATGACGAAGACGAAGATATCGGAATGGGTGATATCGCCAGAGAACTGGATATGGATATGGCCAATAAGGCTCCCCATACCGCGGCCAATGTAGGGGAAGAGAACCCTGCCCAGAGCGGAGAAGAAGAACTGAGCCCGGATGAAGACCAGCCGGAAGGCAGCGACTTCGATGTGATTGCCGATATCGGGAACATGGATCTGGACGATTCCCATGATGACAGCGATGACAACGGGTCTGATGCAGAGTAGGAAGGAGTGAGTGCTCTTGTTGGACGTAAATAAATTTCATTCTATGAGAATCGGTCTGGCTTCTCCGGAGAAGATCAGAGCCTGGTCCCACGGGGAAGTGACCAAACCGGAAACCATCAACTATAGAACCCTGAAACCGGAACGGGACGGCCTGTTCTGTGAACGGATCTTTGGGCCTACCAAAGACTGGGAATGCCACTGCGGCAAGTACAAACGCATCCGCTATAAGGGTGTGGTCTGCGACAAATGCGGCGTCGAAGTCACCCGCTCCAAAGTCCGCCGTGACCGGATGGGGTCCATCGAACTGGCGGCTCCTGTCTCTCACATCTGGTATTTCAAAGGGATCCCCTGCCGGATGGGGGCCATCCTGGACATCGGCCAGAGAGCCCTGGAAAAAGTCCTGTACTTTGCCAGCTACATCGTCCTGGATCCCGGTGATACCAACTTGACCAAGAAACAGCTGCTCACCGAAGCGGAATACCAGGAAAAACTGGATGAATACGGTCCTACCTTCCGGGTAGGCATGGGGGCAGAAGCCATCAAGGAACTGCTCCATGAAATCAACGTGGAAGAACTGACCAAAGAACTGCGGGCTGCCCTGAAGACCGAAACCAGCCTCCAGAAGAGACGGAACATCGTCCGCCGCCTGGATGTGTGCGAAGCCTTCCTGAAGAGCGGCAACAAACCGGAATGGATGATCATGGACGTGATCCCGGTCATCCCTCCCGACCTGCGCCCTATGGTTCAGCTGGACGGCGGCCGGTTTGCCACCAGTGACCTGAACGACCTGTACCGCCGGGTCATCAACCGGAACAACCGTCTGAAACGGCTCCAGGAACTCCAGGCTCCGGATATCATCGTCCGGAACGAAAAACGGATGCTCCAGGAAGCGGTGGATGCCCTGATCGACAACGGCCGCCGCGGCCGTGCCGTAACGGGCCCTGGTACCCGTCCTCTGAAATCCTTGTCCGATATGCTGAAAGGGAAACAGGGCCGTTTCCGTCAGAACCTGCTGGGGAAACGGGTGGACTATTCCGGCCGTAGCGTAATCGTGGTCGGGCCTGAAATGAAGATGCACCAGTGCGGCCTGCCGAAAGAAATGGCCCTGGAACTGTTCAAGCCCTTTGTGATGAAGCGTCTGGTGGAAACTGGCGCTGCCACTAATATCAAGAGCGCCAAACGGATGGTGGAACGGGCTACCAACGCTGTATGGGATGTACTGGAAGACGTGATCAAAGAACATCCTGTGCTGCTGAACCGTGCCCCGACCCTGCACAGACTGGGTATCCAGGCGTTCGAACCGATCCTGTCCGAAGGCCGGGCCATCAAGCTGCATCCTCTGGTCTGCACCCCTTACAACGCCGACTTCGACGGGGACCAGATGGCTGTCCATCTGCCTCTGTCCGCTGAAGCCCAGGCCGAAGCACGGGTGCTGATGATGTCCGTCAACAACATCCTGGCTCCCAAAGACGGGAAACCCATCACCGTTCCTACCCAGGATATGGTGCTGGGGGCCTACTACCTGACCATCTTCAAAGATGGAGCCAAGGGAGAAGGCCGCCGGTTCATCAGTTTCGATGAAGCCCGTCTGGCCTATTTCAACCATGTGATCGATCTCCAGGCCCGGATCAAGGTGAAGGTGCCCAATGCGGAAATCTTCCCGGAAACCTCGGATAAAGGGGAAAGCCTGGTCACCACTTCCATGGGGAATATCATCTACAACAGTGAACTGCCTGTAGAAATGCGGTATTACTCCAAACAGGAAGACGGCACCTGGCTCCTGGGCAAATTGATCGATAAGAAGGAACTGGGCCGTCTGGTAGCCAAAGCCCACAAGCTGTACGGCAACTTCGGCACCGCCCGGGTTCTGGATATCGTCAAGAAGCTGGGCTATGACAACGCCTGCAAATCCGGTCTGTCTATCGCCGCTTCCGATATCAAGATCCCGAAAGAAAAGGCTTCCATCCTGGCCGCCGCTGAAAAGCAGGTCGATAAAGTGGAAACCATCTTCAACCGTGGTCTCATGAGCGATGACGAACGGTACCGTAAGGTCATCGCCATCTGGGATAAAGCCACCGAAGACGTGGCCAACGCCCTGATGAAACACACCATGGATCCTTTCAACCCTGTATACATGATGGCCAATTCCGGTGCCCGCGGTAACGTGCAGCAGATCCGTCAGCTGGCTGGTATGCGTGGTCTGATGGCTGACCCTTCCGGTCGGATCATCGACCGTCCTATCAAATCCAACTTCCGTGAAGGCCTGACCATCTTGGAATACTTCATTTCTTCCCACGGTGCCCGGAAAGGTCTGACCGATACCGCCCTGCGTACCGCTGACTCCGGTTATCTGACCCGCCGTCTGGTAGACGTGGCCCAGGATGTCATCGTCCGGGAAGACGACTGCGATGTGACCGGCATGAATCTGGTCCGGGAACGGGCCCGTTTCTGCAAAGCCGTCCTGGGTTCCAGCCAGCACAAGCTGAAGGAATATGTGGTAGGCCGTACCCTGGCTGCCAGCGTGATGGATCCGGAAGACGATTCCATCCTGGCGGAAGCCGATACGGTGGTCAGCGAAGAAGTCTTCGACCGCCTGATGGCAGCCAAGATACTGGAAATCAGCCTGTATCCGGCTGACGAAGAAAGCAATGAAGAACCGGAAACCCTGGCAATCAACGTGCCGGAAGAAAAAGTGAAAGCGGCTTTCCGGGAACATATGACCCACCATTTCCTGGACAAACAGGTGGAAGAAGATATCGTCAATGAGAAGGATGAAGTCCTGGCCAAGGCCGGTGACAAGTTCACCGCTGACGTGATCGAAAAGATCCTGGAAGACGGGACTGTCAAAGAGCTGAAAATCCGGAACAACGAAGTGGATGGGGTCTATGTGGAAGCCATTACTTCCGGGAAGAACAAGAGCACGGTGCTGGAATCCCTCCGGGATCGTCTGGTAGGCCGTACCCTGGCCGAAGATATCACCGACAAAGAAGGAAAGGTCATCTACCATATCAACGATTACATCACCGAAGATATGGCCGATGTAATCGCCGACCTGCGGGAGAAAGTCAAGATCCGTTCTGTACTGACCTGCAAATCCCATTTCGGAGTCTGCCGTGCCTGCTACGGCCGGAACCTGGCTACGGCCAAGAAGGTGGAAGTGGGCGAAGCTGTCGGGACCATCGCTGCCCAGGCCATCGGCGAACCGGGTACCCAGCTGACCATGAGAACCTTCCACACCGGCGGTGTTGCTGGTGCTGATGATATCACCCAAGGTCTTCCCCGTGTCGAAGAATTGTTCGAAGCCCGGAAACCGAAACATCCCGGTATCCTCACGGAAGTGGCTGGTACTGTGGAAATCCAGGAAAAGGAAGAAGGCCGGTTCATCATCATCCATAAGGAAGATGGAACGGATGAATCTTACCATATTCCTTACGGGGCTAAGATCCATGTGGCAGAAGGGGATAAAGTGGAAGTGGGCGACCGCCTCACCGAAGGTTCCCTGAACCCCCATGACATCCTGCGGATCTCCGGTCCGGCTGCTACCCGTCATTATCTGGTACAGCAGGTACTGGGCGTCTACAAGTCCCAGGGCGTGGAAATCAACGATAAGCACGTGGAAGTCATGGTCCGTCAGATGATGCGGAAGTATAAGATCGACGAAGCCGGCGACACCAATATGCTGCCGGGCTCCGTGGTGGATATCGCCCAATTCGAAGATGAGAACGACGAAGTGCTGGCTGAAGGGAAACAGCCGGCAGTCGGTCATCCCATCCTGCTGGGGATCACCAAGGCTTCTCTGGCTACCGATTCCTTCCTGTCCGCTGCTTCCTTCCAGGAAACCACTCGGAACCTCACGGATGCCGCTATCAAAGGCAAGGTGGATCCGCTGCTGGGCCTGAAAGAAAACGTCATCATCGGGAAACTGATCCCGGCCGGTACGGGTATGTCCAAATACCGGAACATCCAGCTGAAACTCCATCGTCCGATGGAAGTCAGCGAAGAACCGGCTGAAACTCTGGCAGAACAGCCTGCAGAGGAATAAGCAAAATAAAAAGGGAATGTGAAGAAATAATTTTCATTTCTTCACATTCCCCTTTTTATTGCAGTAATACCAGTATTTCCTGCTGCTTTTCTTCGGGCAGGGGATCTAGGTTCCGCTGCCGGATCCAACGCTTCAGCTCTGGCAGGCTCAAGGTCTTGGCCCGAGCAGGTGCATCCAGCTGGAAGACAGGATCAGCATAATTATCAGCTGCAATGACAAAAACATGGACTTCAAAGGGAGCAGTTTTGGCCGTTTTCAGCAGATTTCCCAGCTTTTCTTTTTCTTCCTTCAAAAAGGCAAGTGGATTGGTGATCCGGATGATTTCAGAATTATCTTTTAATATCCATTGTTCACTACGTTCCGAACCTTCTATCCGATATCCCTTGGATAGGATCTTAAGGAGAAGGACATCATGGGGAAGGAGAATATAGGTCAATTCAGGAGATAATACCCAATTTGTGCAGGAAAGACTGCGATAATGG
>SFHH01000053.1 GCA_004555735.1 Acidaminococcus fermentans | reverse complement strand
TTTTCATAGCAGTTAAATTCTAACACGAAAAAGGACTTTCGATTCACAAGAATCGAAAGTCCCTTTCGTTTTCATGGAGCTATTATTTCACAGCCCCTTCTTCCGATGCTTCCCGCAGGGATCCTACCCTACGATCCTTTCCGCCATCTCTGCGGCCCTTTCTTCCAGGCCCTGGTTCTGGAGGATGCTCCCCGGGTCGTTGGCCGTTTCCATCAGTGCGAAATGGGGCGGCAGGAGGAACCGCTTATTGCAGTTCAGGGCATCGATGACCTGCTCCGCCACGATATCTCCCCCACTGTAACCGGAGACCACCAGAGCAAAGATCCGTTTCTTGGCAAACTCCCGGAAATCAGTCCGGTACAGAGCCGTCATCCGGTTGAAGAAGGCCATGAGGTTGGCGCTCACCGCATCATTGTAATTGGGGCAGCAGAATACCAAGGTATCGCTTTCCCGGATGGCAGGATACCCCTCTTCCACCATGACCCCTCCATAGAAGCAGTCCCCCTGTTCTCCAAAATGGAGGCAGGCTTCATAGCTGCAGCCCCGGCAGTCCACCACCGTGCCATTCCGCAGGTTCACTTCCCGGACCTGGGCCCGGCTGCCGATCTGCCGGCGGATCAGACTCCACAGGAGCAGGGTATTGGATGTCTTCCGGCTGCTGGCATGGAACAGGGCGATCTTATGCTGTCCTCCCTCCGGCAGCGGGGCTCCCTGGAAAGCCAGGAGCTGCTCCACCAGCCGCTCCACGGCGTTGCCATAGGCTTCCAGGTTGTCCACGCCCTGGATCTTCGCCTGGATGTTGAAATTGTACAGGGACCCGGTGGCTTCTACCAGAGGCGCACCGGGAAAACTGCAGCCGGACCGGTTGGCCAGGAAAATCATCTGCCTTCCGGCTTTCTTGGTGAACAGTTCTTCCGCCCCATCCACCACCACACTGCCCACGCAGTGTTCCAGACAGTGCCGGTGCTGGGAAATATAGGCGATGAGACGGGCAAATCCCAGGCTCATACCGCCCCGGGCCAGGTTCACCACGAAGAGCAGCCGCTGGAGCCCCGGCCCTTGGGGGCCTCCTTCCGGAAAGAGGCGGGCAAAATGGCTGATCCCTTCCACCACCTGGTGGGGACGTTCCCGGAGGGCCTTGGCCAGGACCCGATCCACCCGTCCGGTTTCCTTCTCTTCCTGCCACCCCAGCTTGATCACATAGAACATAGCAATCCCTTCCTGCAGCAGCCGGTCACTTCATCCGGCACAGATTGAGATAGGCCTGGCGGATCCGTCCGTAAAGAGCCGGGCACAGAGCTGCATCCTCATATTCGAACCCAGTCTCCGTAAGCCGGTTCTTCAGGCCCAGGAAAGCCCCTTCTTCCCGGTCTCCCAGGTACAGGGAGCCATAATGCCAGGCTCCCCGGAGGGTCAGCAGGATGGAAAGGGCCGCACTGGAAAGAGCGGGTGCCAGGTAGGGCTTGTAGCCCAGGGCCCGGACTTCCAGGTTGCAGCCCACCGTCTTTTGGGTCAGTTCTTTAGACAGGGCATCATCATACTGTTCCAGGCTGTCGGCGATCACCAGATCCTGGCCATGGGGGCCGAAGGCCCGGCCTTCTGTGAGGTAATGGTGCAGCCGGGGATCTCTTTCCGCATAGTAGCAGGCCCGGGCATGCATGACGCCCAGCCCGTACCCCTGGACCTGCCAGGGCGCCAGGCCGGAACTTTCCCAAAAGGCCCGGCACAGGTTGTCCACGGGATCGGAGACGATGCAGGCCAGGCCCCGGAAGGAAGCCTGCTTGGCCAACTGCCCGAAATGGCAGACCAGTCCACGGTTAGCCTCCAGCTGCACCATCCGCATATCCCCCTTGGCCCCGATGGGCGGTGTGCCCTTGGTGGCGCAGAAGATGAACACATCACAGGCAAAGAGCCTGTCTTCTGTGACGATATCCACAGGCGGCAGCACTTGTTCTCCAGTGGGGAAAGGATAGCGGATCTGGTTGATCTCGATTTCCAGCCGCCGGAGGTTCTTTTCATTCAGGTCGCAGAGGCCGATGGAGGCGATCTGGTCCGCTCCCAGGAGCCGGAGCCCCAGGAGCATGGTCCTGCCTACGTCCCCCAGGGCCAGGATGTGCACTCGTTTCCTCGCCGGGAGAGCCGGCCGTCCTGCCAGGGAAAGCGGGGCTTCCACCCCTGCTTCTCTGGGCAGATCACTGATATGATACCATTCTTTTTCCATCTGATTTGCTCCTTTCCAAGGGGAGGACTCATTCGCCGCCCCGGTTCCTTTCCTGCAGTCTGATGCCGGCTTCCCCCCAGCGCAGCCGTATCAGCCGTTCAATGTCATTCTCGATGAAACGGGTGGGATCCATGTTGGCATCGAACTTCACCCCGATATCCATATCTGGGATCCGGAGCACAGAGAGCACTTCTCCCAGCCGTTTCAGAGTGAGCCGTTTTTCATACAGAGCCTGGTATTCGTCCTGGAGGGTCTCCATGATCAGCCGGGCATTCTGGAGGCAGGTGAGGGAATAGAGATTCACCGCATCCGCCTCGCCCCGGCAGATGAATTCCGGCTTCACATAAGGCAGGATCAGGTTCACCGAAGGATTCCGGTCATATCCGCTGTAGTTGTTGGCATTGTCGATGCTGTCCCCTCCGATGAAGGGATAGCAGTCCCGTTCGTTGAGCCACAGTTCCAAAGAAGGCAGGAAATAGGCACTTTCACAGTGGATCCCCTGCTGGGCCATCAGATCCATGGCATTCCCGGTCATGACCCCTACCAGCACTTCCTGGACCTCCACATCGTTCTTCTTTAGATAAGGAGTCAGCATCCGCATCCGGTGGCCCTTTTCCAGCAGGTCATCGATGAGGATCACGGGCCGGCGGAAGGACCGGATAGTCTTCACCTGGTTGTCCACCGTGGCATAGTGGTGGGCTTCGGCCAAAGTGAACCCTTTGACGGACCGGTTGAAGTATTTTTCGATATGGAGGGCCTTGGTCACCGTATTGGGCACCAGCACATCGCTGAGGGCCTTCCCAAAGGGGACGGACATATAGGGTCCCCGCCGCTTCCTAGGGTCTTCTAAGGTAGAGACCCCGTTCAGCCGGGCCACTTTCTGGATGATCCGGTAGTGCATGGCGCTGGGGTTGAAGGAAAGGATCAACTTCCCAGGATAGAGACGCCGGAGCACCCGGAGGAGATTGTTATGGGCCCGGTCCAGGGCCCGCAGGACCCTGGGATCCTTATTGAAAGGATTCTTGATGGTGGTCTCCACATCTCGGAAGAGCACCACCGGGGATTTGATCTGGACCGCATAGACGGGATGGGGCGATCCTTCCGGAGCGATATCCACGAAGCCCTGGCGGATCAGCGCCCCCACCGCTTCTTCCCCATAGCCGGAAGGATCCACCGGATGATAGACCACATAGGTGAAATCCCGGTTGATCAGTTCCGTCATCATCTCTGTCAGGAGGATCTGTCCTGGATGGGAAATGGAACTGTCCCCGCTGACGGCAAAATACCCCAGGGCCGCAATGCGTCCGGAGGCTTCTTCCCGCACATGTTCGGCCACCCGGGGATCCCGGAATTCCAGGAGCAGTTCCTGGACCGGCACCTGATGCACGGCTCCGAAAGCGGCCAGATGCCCTCCCTGTTCTCCGCTGTCCACATACTGGGTATAGACCTTTGGCCGGCCGTCCTTCCCCTGCCAGGCTAGATAGCGCTGGAGCAGGAGGCCATCGGCGCCCTTCCCGGCCAGCATCTCCGCCAGATGGGGCATGTCTTCCCACCTGCGGGGCTGGAAGTCTCCGATGCCGATTTCCCGGGCCTCCAACACATGTTTATAGGCGGGTTCCCGGAGATACAGGTTGTTGGCGTAGATGAAATTCTGGGCCACCGGGTCTATGAGAGCAGAGATATCCCGGTTCTGATCGATGTTTTCCCGGATCCGGGTAGAACTCACATCTTCATAGAATTTATCCAATTTCAAATGGAGGATCTTTCCCCGGATCTGTTTTTCCGCTGTCTTCTCCTTTTCCTGCCGGGCCGGGGCATCCGTATACCAGTTGGAATTCTCCCGGGTCTCCCGTTCAAAGATGATGTGGTTCACCGAATGGATGGAATCTTCCGCCGGGTCCAGCCGATAGGCCGAAGCGTTCTCCACCACGTCAGAACCTACGGCCAGATACAGTTCTTTCTGGACGAAGATCCCTTTCAGTTTCCGGATGTCTTCTGGATTGGCGATATTCACTGGCAGGTTTTCTGAAAAGGGATAGATGTCTTCCATATCGGCCACGGACATATTCATGATCTTCCTCCGCATGAGCCGGGGCTGGGTATGTTTGGACCAGGAAAATTCGTCCAGGGCCAGATACACCACGAATCCCATATCCCGGATCCGCCGGGCCACTGCCTTGTGCCCGCTGCTGAAGGGATCGAAAGTGCCGGGATAGAAGCAGACACGCCGTTTTTCCGGGAAGACGAAACCGCCCTGCAGGGCTTCCACCCGGCCGATATACCGATACAGATGGTTCAAGACCGCCGCATTGCTGTAAAAATCCAGTTTGGCTTCTGTATTTTCGTTCAGCAGCACCCAGATCTTCTTGCAGCTGTGGAGGAAGAGGAAATTCTTCTGGCCTTCCGGCATCTGGGGGCTGCGGAATACGTACGCGGCCAGATCCTGGAAAGCATCCCGGCTCAGTTCCCGATTGTAATGGGCAAAGGCCCGGAGGATGGAATAGAGCAGCTGGAGCTGGCGTTCTCTGTTCCGTTCTCTTTCCTCGGGGAACCGGTCAGCAAAGGCCTGGAAATTTTCCAGAACCACCCCCATGGTATCCACCGCCGCCCCGGCCAGCTGGAAATTGGTGGAATCCATATCTTCCCGCAGGGAGGTCAAGAATTCGTCCAGTTCTTCCGGCAGCAGCTTCAGGATCATCCGGCCCAGATATTCCGGCACGTATTTGGTGATCTGCAGATCTCCGATCTCCAAGCCGTTGAACAGTTCCACTGCCATTTCGTTGCGCTGGGCATAGGTCATGGAGTCGGCGATTTCCAACAGGGCCTCCCCCGCTGCCTGGCGCACTGCCAGATATTCACTGACCTTCACCAAATTGCACAGGTGCATCCCCAGATGCATCACATTGCCCGCTTCCTTCCGGTGCAGCAGGGCATGGCACATCAGATGGATATTGGCCATCTTGATCATCCAGTGGACCCCGGATTTCAGGTCCTCCAGGAAGAGGCTGCTTTCTGTTTCTGCAAAAGCCTGGGGATCTTCCGGCAAGTCCATGGTCCGGAGCAGCTGCCGGATGAAGTTCGTTCCATCCCCCTGGTTCCCGAAAAGATGATGGGTACTGTAAAGAGCCCCGATCCGCAGGATCAGGCTGGGATCCTGTCCGGTTTCTGCCAAATTTTTCTCTACGGTCCGGCAGAATCCCTCGGTCAGGTCTTCCGGGCGCAGAAAGAGCAGGGCCTGGAGCAGGATCATCTTCTGTTCCGGAGCCGGCGAAGGCATCTGGTACCACTCTGCCAATACTTCCAGATAAGACGCCGCCGGATACTTTTCCTCCGCAATGTTGGCTTGGGCCGTCCCCAGCCGCTGATACCGGGTGGCCAGCACCGACCGGACAAAGGGACCCAGGCAGGAGCCGATCCGGTTCTTATGCTGCTGGGTATAACGCCGCTCCGGATCGATGATCTGTTCCAAGTACTGCCGGAACAAGGTCCGGTTGGTGATCTTCTTCCGGGGCAGCAACACGCCTTTGGGAAGTTCCTTGGTGTACCTTTCATTGAAATTGGCCACGATTTTCCCCATCAAGGCCGCTGCCTGGACCCGGATATCTTCTTCCTGATGGCTCAGGAGTTCGTACAGGAACTGGAGGGTCATCAGTTTCTGCCGTTCCGTCATGTAGGTGGAGTATTCTTCAAAGATGCTGATATATGCCCGGAGATTCTTCCAATTCTGCTCGCTGCGGGCGGCTTCGATGAGATTTCCGAAATCCCGTTCGCTGCGGAACAGGCTCATGAGCCGGATATTATGGGCGATGGCCGCGTACTTCAGCTGCCGGACCACGTCCTCTCCTTCCAGGAGGACATTTTCCCTCCGGGTCCGGACTTTTTCCTGGTGGGGTACCGGAGCGAAATCGGCCGGCAGTTCCGTGGTGACGCCCATTTCTTCCATATAGGCTTCGAAATCTGCCAGTTTCATATATACCTTCTGGTACCGCTGGCGCTTGGCTCCATCCACGTCATCCAGTTTGCTGAGGATCACCTGGAAGGCCTCCTGGAGGGTATGGAAATGGACTACTTCTTTTCCCTCCCGGTCCCGGGAACTTTTCACCCGGAAATCGGCATAGATCAGCAGCAGGGATTCCACGGAGAGATTTTCCAGTTCCAGGTCCCACACCGAGTGGTTGGCCGCGATGTGCCCTATCTGGGGCAATCCTTCCCGTTCGCAAAAAAGATCCGTGTAATAGTAATGGAGGTAGGGGACCCGTTTCTCCTCCCCTTTTTTGCAGCCGTATTTCCCCATGTCATGGACAGCCGCTGCCCCAGCGATGAGAGCCACATCCACCGGGACGCCCCGTTTATGCAGCTGCTGGGCCATGAACACCGCTACATAGGCCACCCCGCCGATATGGCCCAGGGTGTTGTAGGGGGTCACTTCCGTCCCCAGACGCATGAATTCGTACAGGTAGCGGTCCCGGACCAATGTGCAGAACCGCAGGTATTCCCGGGTATAGTGTTCCTTCCTGACTTCCTTCACCGGCAGCAGGGCGATGTTCATCCGGGGATTGAAGGGACAGCGGAGCTTTTCGTAATGGTACAGCCCCCGGAGGATCTGGAGCAGGGTACGCCGTCCCGCCTCATACCGGGCAGCCGTTTCCGTGTCTTCCGGATCCGTGGTCTCTGAAAAAAGCTTCCTCAGCAGCCAGCGGTAACAGTCGGCCAGCCAGCCCCTGTCCGGTTCATCGGCCAGGACCGGCAGGAAGCCCCGGAGGATTTCCAGCACGGCCGAAGCCGAAAACCGTCCCTGCGGGTCAGCCGTGCTTTCCAAAAGCGGACAGGCTTCTTCCAGACGGCAGGATCGGAGCTGCTGCTGCACCTGTTCTGGAGTGAGGCCAACGGCTTTGCAGTATGCGGGCGTGTCCATGGCCTCCTGGATCGATTCCCATAGGCTGATCGTATTTTCCATCTCTTTCATATCGTTTCTCCCAGACTAGAGATACTATTCTGTCAATGATACATCTATTATAACACGGAAAAAGGGAGTGCTGCACGTGTAACACCCTCCTCTGTCTAGGGGCAGCGACGCTGCCCGTCACTTGTCACTTTTCCCTGCCCTCTTTTCTTCTACTGCTTCTATAGAGTATACTATAAATAGTTTAATGGAAGGAAATGTGATTTATGGAAATCTTATTTTTAGGCACAGGGCATGCCATTTCCACCCGCTGCTACAACACCTGCTATGTCCTGCGCCAGAATGAGCGCTATCTGCTGGTAGACGGGGGCGGGGGCAACGGGATCCTGCGGCAGCTCCAGCGGGCCCGTCTCCCCTGGCAGAAGATCAAAGATATCTTCGTGACCCACCGGCATATGGACCATGTCCTAGGGATCTTCTGGCTCATCCGGATGATCGTCAAGGCCATGAAACGGGGCACCTATGTGGGAGAGGCCCGGATCTACGGCCACGAGGAAGTGATCCACCTGATCCGCTCTACTGCGTCCCTGCTGCTGGACCCAGGGGATTTGGGATTCCTGGACACCCGGCTCCATTTCATCCCGGTGGAAGATGGGGAGACCCGGAAGGTCCGGGGCTGGGACGTGACTTTTTTTGATATCCATTCCACCAAAGCCCGACAGTTCGGCTACACCCTGGAAAGCAAGGGGCACAAGCTGGGCTGCTGCGGAGATGAACCCCTGAACGATGCCAATTTCACCCAGCTGGCCGGGAGCCAGTGGCTGCTCCACGAGGCCTTCTGTCTCTACCGGGACCGGGAACGGTTCCGTCCCTACGAAAAGCACCATTCCACGGTCCGGGAAGCCTGTGAAAACGGAGACAGGCTCCAGGTCCCCAATCTGATCCTGTACCACACGGAAGACACCCGCCTCCCCCAGCGGAAGATCCTCTACACCGCTGAAGGGAAAGGATACTATAAAGGGAACCTCTACGTACCGGACGATTTGGAATGCCTGAAATTGTGGTAAGAAAGGACGCAGCGATCTCTCATGCACTATCCCAACATCACTTCCGGCCGCTTCCTTTCCCGGCCCAACCGGTTCATCGCCCAGGTGGAGATCGGCGGCCGGGAAGAGACCTGCCATGTAAAAAATACCGGCCGCTGCCGGGAACTGCTGGTCCCCGGTGCCATTGTCTACCTGACGGCCAGCGATAATCCCGAACGGAAGACGAAATACGACCTGGTGGCCGTGGAAAAAGGGTCCCGGCTGATCAATATGGATTCCCAGGCGCCCAACAAAGTGGTCCAGGAATGGCTGGAACAGGGCGGTCTCCCCGGTCTTACCCGGATCCAGCCGGAATATCGGTACGACCAGTCCCGTTTCGATTTTTACCTGGAACAAGGCAGCCAAAAAGCCTTTTTGGAAGTCAAAGGCGTCACCCTGGAAGACCGTGGAGTGGTCCGCTTCCCTGATGCCCCTACGGCCCGGGGAGCCAAGCACCTCCACGAACTGATCCGGGCCAGCCAGGAAGGATACGGCGCCTATGTATTCCTAGTGATCCAGATGGAAAATGTGGACCATTTCGAGCCTAACTGGAAAACCGATCCGGATTTCGGCCAAGCTCTCCTGGAGGCCCAGGAAGCCGGTGTCCAGATCCTGGCCTACGACTGCCAGGTGGCCCCTGCTTCCCTGTCCATCGGGAAAAAGGTACCGGTACAGATAAAATAAAGAGGGTTTGCTGCACGTGTATGGCTTTCACTCGTGCAGCAAACCCTTTCTCATATCTTCCGGTACAGGCGCCTGGAAGAACATCTCCTCTCCCGTCCGAGGGTGGCGGAACCGGACGGTCCAGGCGTGGAGGGCCTGGCGCTCCAGACTGCTTTGCTCTTGGCCATACAGAGGATCCCCCAACAGCGGATGGCCTGCATGGGCAAAATGGACCCGGATCTGATGGGTCCGTCCGGTGAGCAGGTGGATCCGCAGTACAGTATCGTTTCCCCGGAACCCCAGCACCTGGTAATCTGTGATGGCCGTCTTGCCATCTTCCCGTACCATCCACCGGTCCACTCCTTCTGCCACCCGGCCGATGGGATGGCAGATCCGGCCTGTGCCCAGTTCCAGCCTGCCTTCACAGATGGCCAGGTATTCCCGGCAGATCTGGCTGTGATCCCGGGTCAGGGCGTGTTTGGCGAAAGCGGATTTGGCCACTATCAGGACCCCGGTGGTATCCCGGTCCAGCCGGTACAGGGGATGGATGCCGCAGTGCTGTCCGGTCCGGCGGAAATACCCTCCCACGGCCTGGACCAGGGTATCCCGTGCCCCAGCATAAGTAGGATGGATCAGCATCCCCGCCGGCTTATCCACTACCAGCAGGTCCTCATCTTCATACAAAAGGGAAAGGGGCAGATGGACGGGGATCACCGCCGCTTTTTCTTCCCAGCGGAATACAAGCCGGTCCCCGGTTTCCAGCCTGTGAGAAGGACTGGAAACCGGGGATCCGTTCACCGTAATGGTACCGTTCCATTTGATTTTCCGCCAGAGCTTTTCCGAAAGGTGCATGGGGCCTCGGGCTGCCTGGCGTACGCAGTATCCGGCATGGGCCCCATCGACAAGATAGGTCAGTTCCATCTCAATATTCCCGCAGGAACTTCTTGAAAAAGTCCACGCTGCCCTTCAGGGCATCGGCGGGGATCTTTTCGTTCACCTGGTGGGCTGCTCCCCACCGTCCATCCCAGCAATACCCGGAAAACAGCATCACATTGTCGGCGATCCGCTTGTAATAATGGCTGTCCGTGCCTCCCAGCATCAGGAAAGGCACCACATCCACCTTATCCCCGTACTGCTCTTTCAAGACCTTTTCTGCCACCTGGATCCCGTACCCCTGGGGGTCGGAAGCAGGCAGCGGGTCCTTCCCGGACACGTGGCGGATTTCCACCCCTTCCGGCAGGAACTGGCGGAAATACTCTTCGCAGGATTCCACCGTATCTCCCTGGAGCACCCGGACACTCATCTGGGCGGCTGCATGGCTGGGCAGCACATTGGGCTGCTTGCTGGCTTCGGCCATGGTAAAGGCGATGGTGGTGTGGAGCAGGGCGTCCAGCGCCGGATCTTCCTGGGCCAACTGGCACAGCTCCTTCCAGTGGCCCTCCGGATCTGCATAGATGGCCCGGCGGCTGCCTTCCTGGAGCTTGGCGCTTTTCTGGAGATGGGCCAGGGTCAGGGGGGTGAACCGGTAAGGGAACGGATGGGATTCGATGGCCACAATGGCTTTGGCCAAAGTCCCCAGGGCCGTGCCCTTCCCCGGACGGCTGGAATGGCCTCCGGGAGAATTGGCGTAGATCTCGAAGTTCACCGGGGATTTTTCCGCTACCCCGATCTTGGCTTCCAGCTTGTCCCCCGCCGGGAACAGGCCGCCCCCTTCATCCACTACGGTACCCAGACGGACGCCCTTTTGTTCCAGGTTCCGGGTGAGTTTTTCCGCTCCGTCCACATCGTTTTCCAGGTACACTTCTTCACTGTACCCCAGGGACAGATACAGGTCATAGGCAGGCCGCCAGCCTTCCCCCAGCAGGGCTTCCACCGCTTCCATTTCCGCCAGCAACAGATGCTTGCAGTCGGTGGTGCCCCGGCCGCAGATGCAGCCATCGATCAGTTCGCCCCCGAAGGGATCGAAGGTCCACTGGCGACCGTCCCCCACTTCCACCACATCCTGATGGGCCATGAGCAGCAGCGGCTTCTTGTCACTGCCCGTGCCCTTCAGATGGAACTGCAGGCCGGCCTGGCCTACCTGGTCCAGCTCCATCAGTCTGAAAATATGGGGATAGAATTCCCGGAATGCCTCATGGAGTTTCTCGAACTGGCTCCAGTCCACTTTGTCCACATTGGCGTTGGACACGGTGGCACACTGGATGAACCGCTGGAGATGGGCGGTATATTTTTCTTCTTCTGTCAGACTCACGACGTTTCCCTTCTTTCTTATTTACCAGGCAGGTTCCAGGTTGCCCTTGCATTTTTCCAGGATATAATCCTTTACCGGCTGGCTCTGGAAGATCTGGACGAACTTCTTGTAGGTGGGGTTATCCTTGTCCTCTTCCCGGGCGGCGATGATGTTCACATAGGGGCTGGTGTTGTCTTCCTTGGCAATGGCCAGGTCCGT
>SFHH01000052.1 GCA_004555735.1 Acidaminococcus fermentans | reverse complement strand
TCTATTATTCCATTGCCCGCAGATTCAGCGGTGGCAGCACCCGAAAGATGCGGATTATGATGGTGGGCATTGTCGGCGCAGGGTATGTATGCAGCTTCTTTGGTTTCAAGAAACTGATCGGGGTCATGTATCCAGTCCTCGGATATATGGGCGTGGTCCTGCTGGCTGTTCTCCTTATTGCTTGGATCCGAGAACACAGCAATATCATTGCGGAGAAGTTCTTCCGGCGCAAAATGATTCATCTTTCCCTTAAGAAGCAGTCTCCCAATCTGGAAATCACCCGGAAGGAAACGGAACTGTTTCGAAAGCTGGGAGAAGCCAGCCCAGCCGATACGGATGAATTAAAGAAGGATATCCATGAAGCCGCGGCGAAAATCTTGGAAAAGGAAGATGATGTCAGGAAATATGTAGAAGAAAATATATCAGTCGATGACGAGATGCTGAAGCAAACCATCAAAGAAAAGCTGCCAGGAGAGAAAAAGCCTTGAAGGATTGTATCCAATCTGCTATACTAAAGGTCGATCGAGGGGGAGCGCCCTGGATCGGTATTCATTTTACAGCGAGGGAGCCCGTGTGCCGGGTTGAGAGGGTACCACAGTACCGACCGTTACGACTGGCTCAGTCCGTCTTTTAGGCGTTGTAGGATGGGTACGGAAAATGGAATCGATTCCACGCCTGAAGGACCGGACTGCCGGCCTATAAAGGAGTGGATTTTTTTATGGAAAGCAAACAGCAAAAAGTCCTGCGCCTGGTGTTCCTGTCCATGATGATCGGACTGGGTGTGGTCATTTCTCCCATCCTGCGGGTGGAGGGCATGTGTCCCATGGCCCATCTGATCAATATCACCTGTTCGGTGATGCTGGGGCCCTGGTATTCTCTCCTGTGTGCCACCCTCATCGGCATCATCCGCATGACGGTGATGGGGATCCCGCCCCTGGCACTGACCGGAGCGGTGTTCGGAGCAGCCCTGTCTGGGATCTTCTACCGGGCCAGCGGGGGTAAGATCATCGCTGCTTGCCTGGGTGAAGTGATCGGTACTGGGATCATCGGGGCCATGGTGTCCTATCCTGTCATGGAGATCCTCATGGGGCGCACTGGCCTTTCCTGGATGTTCTATGTGCCCAGCTTCATCGCCGGCACTCTCATCGGCGGTTCCATTGCCTTCGGGCTGCTCACCATCCTGTCCCGGAACGGGACCTTGTTGGAATTCCAGAGAAAATTGGGAGTGAATATCTATGACCGGGGAAGCCATCAGCAAGCTGCCCAGAACCTTTATGGACATCATGTCCAGGGTGCGGGAAAATGAACCACTGATCCACTGCATGACCCATGCCATCACCATGAATGACAGTGCCAACGCCATCTTGGCCGTGGGCGGGAGCCCTACCATGGCTTCCCATCCCCAGGAAGTGGAAGAAATCACGGAGGCGGCGGATTCCCTGGTGGTGAACCTGGGGAATATCAACGAAGAACGGCTGGAAGCCATGAAGATAGCCGGAGAAAAGGCCCATGAACGGGGCATTCCCATCCTGCTGGATGCGGTGGGAGTGGCCTGCAGTACCCTGCGGCTGGTGTACGCCCAGCAGTTCATCGAGCACAACCGGCCTCAGATCATCAAGGGGAACAGTTCGGAGATCCGGACCCTCTGCGGTCTTTCCGCCCATGCCCATGGGGTGGATGCGGGGGCAGAAGATGCGGTGACGCAGGAAAATTTCGCCGCCGACGGAAAAATCTTTGGCCAGTATGCCCGGCAGCATGGAACAGTGCTGCTGGTCACCGGTCCAGTGGACCTGGTGACGGACGGAATAACGACCTTGGGCATCGCCAATGGGAACCCGCTCTTGGGGCATCTCACAGGGACCGGCTGCATGGCCGGAGCCCTGGCCGGGACCTGGCATGCCTGTGGATCCTCTTTGGCTGCTGCGGCCTTGGGCACAGCGGCCCTGGGCATCGCTGGAGAAGACGCTGCTCAGGACTGTCCGGGCCTGGGGACCTTCCACATCCGGCTGCTGGATGCTCTGTCCAACCTGACCGGAGAAAAGGTGGCCCAGCGGGTGAAGCTGCTGGCTGCTGACTGAATCAGAAAAGGTGGGTGTGAATTTTTTCACACCCACCTTTTCTTGCGTATCAAATGACCCCCGTTCCTTTCATCACCAGCTGGGCGATGATGGCAATTCCCTGCTCCTTAAAGGTCTTCAGGTCTTTGCCGCCGCCGATCCCTGCATAGGCCGGGATGGGGGTACACAGGGGCAGCAGGCTGATTTTGCCGATGGATTTATAAACAAACCCCGAAAACGGGAACAGCCCAGGGGCTGTGATCAGGATGCCGATCAGGGTGATATAAAGGACCACGGGAGCTTTTACGCTGGGAGCGATCCTTTGCATCAGCTTGTGGCACAGCTGGCTGGCGATAATCATGCCCAGCATCAGCAGCAGGCCGGGGGCCGCTTCAAAAGGCGTCACCACTTTAGCCGGATTGTTCATGCGCAGGGTATAGATATAATTGCAGATGGCTGCCAGGACTCCCGTGACGCACCATCCTTTGAGAAGCATAACGAGTCTCGTCATTTTTCCGTCCCTCCCTCCTGATCGTCAATCTGGCCTGCGGCAGCCAGTCCTTGGCTGTCCGTGACCATTTCCACCGTGGGCGTGACTTCTGTATCGATGCCCCGGATGTGGGCACATTTTTTATAGAGCCAATTGGTCATGGGCAGGGTCAGGATGAGGCTCATCAGCATGCCGTCTCCGTTGGTCAGGGCCTGGGAGGTATAGGCATAGGTCTGGATCTGTTCCGCCATCTGGGGGAATTCGACTTCCAGAGCCCCTAAGGAAGCAGACATCATGGAAGCGGATCCGACTCCGCAGGCTGCTCCCAAGGCATAGGGATGGAAAAATCCTGTATGGGCACAGATGGAAGCCATCAGCCCAAAGAACACTGTGCCCAGGACGGTCCCCGTCACATAGCCGCCCATGACGCCGATCTCTTCTTCACTGTCCAAGCCAAACAGCTCCCCGATGATTGCAATGGTGGATTCCCGGGAAGTGGAGAGGGTACACCCTACGGCAGCACGGCCCATTTTAAAGACAAGGACGGCGCAGAGTACATGGATCTTCCAGTCTTTGAAAAATTCTTTCATGGTATCGACTCCCTTTCTTGGCTTTTTTGTCTTACTGGTTCACCCACTTATCGATATATTCCTGCTTCGTCATCGCCGGTTTGAATCCGTACTTGATGGCAAGCCCTTTGATCGCTCCATCTGCCAAAAGATCGATGACCGTCATGATGAGGGCCTTTGCGGCAGTGATATAAGCCAGTTCTTTATCGACGATGTGATAGTCTTTGGTGTGGGCCCTGCCGGCTGCTCCACCCACGTAAGCATGGACCACCGGCATCAGGGCAGCCACATCCGCTGCATCGGTGCTGCCTCCATTGAAGGGAATATGACGGGCCACATGGTCCTTCCCCAGCAGTGCGGTCAGGTTTGCATACATCAAATCCTGCATGGCAGGGCAGGGGTCCATGGGAAGATAGCCGGGGATCTCATCGATCTTCGTTTCGGCTCCTACGGCATAGCCACCGGCTTTGAGTGCCCTATTCACTTTGGCGGAAGCATCTAAGATGGAGTCGATGGAGGCGCCCCGTACATAGGTCTCCAGACGGACATCCGCAGGAACGATGTTCACCGTATCACCGCCTTTGGTGATGATGGGGTGGACCCGGATATGGTCTTCATCCCGGAATGTCTCTCGCTGGGCGTCGATGGCCACCAGCCCGATCTTTGCGGCATTCAGGGCATTGATGCCCTTTTCCGGGGCACCGCCAGCATGGGATGCCTTGCCGATATAACATACTTCCTTGCTGACGAATCCGTTCGAGATCCCGCCTACATTGGCCTTGACGGGTGTTTCCTGTTCTCCTTCGGTGGGAGTGGTATGCTGCATGACCATCATATCGATATCATCCAAGAGGCCTCGGTAGATGAATTCCTGCTTGCCACCGAACATCTTGATCTTGCCTTCCCGGCGGAGCTGATTGCGGTGGCCGATTTCGATGAATTCTTCGGCCGGGACTGCCATCAGTGCTACGTCGCCGCTGAGGGCCCCGGCAATGCGCCCGTCATGCAGCGCATAGGCCACCCCGGACAGAGCGGCAATCATGCAGTGGTGCCCACACATATGGGCGGCACCTGTCTGCGGATCTGCATAGGGACTTTCCGGCAGCCCTAAAGCATCCAATTC
This sequence comes from Acidaminococcus fermentans, assembly GCA_004555735.1. GTDB lineage: Bacteria > Bacillota > Negativicutes > Acidaminococcales > Acidaminococcaceae > Acidaminococcus > Acidaminococcus fermentans_A. The sequence goes on along the minus strand of SFHH01000052.1, from coordinate 7,221 downwards.
GCCTATGACGGCGACTTTCAGTTTATTCTCTTTGCCTTTGACCTGGGCGATGACGCCGGTGATGCACTGCTTGTCTTTGGTGGGGAAGCCCAGCTCTGTAAAGACTTTCTTGATCTTTTCAGCCGTCTTGAATTCTTTCCATCCGGTTTCCGGTTCTGCAAAAATACTGTCTCCCAGTGCCATGATCTGATCATGATGTTCGTCGATGATCTGGCAGGCAAGTGCTTTGAGTTCCTGCTTCTCCATTGTCATCAGCCTCCTTATTATGGGTCAAAGGATATCTTTTTACTTATCAAGTTCAGACCACTTCAGTGCTCTTGTAAAGAATATTTTTCAATAAATCTTTTGCTTTCTATCTTATTATGCGTATACAATAAACATACTAAAACAAAACAAAATAAAACAATAATACTGTAAAAATTAAAATAAATTACAATCATCCGTTTCTGCGGAAGAAACTGCGGATCAGCCTGGATGCTGGAAATCTGAAGCTGGCTGCCCCAGGGACGAGGAATGCACTGGGGAGAAAATCGTGTATATATAAAAAGGAGGACATACCTTGCCGTGGCCTCCTTTTTGTGTTATGATAATAACAAACACGTGTTCATATTCTGAACAAAACAGGAGGCGGGCAAATGGAACAACAGCGGATCTATGCAGCCATCGATTTAAAGTCCTTCTACGCTTCGGTGGAATGTGTGGAACGGGGATTGGACCCTCTGGATACCTGCCTGGTGGTAGCGGACAAGAGCCGGACGGACAAGACCATCTGCCTGGCTGTCTCGCCGGCCCTGAAGGCTTTCGGCATCCCCGGCCGGCCCAGACTCTTTGAAGTGATCAGTCAGGTGGAAGAGCTCAATGCTCTGCGCCGGGCCCTGTGCCCGGGCCGGAAGTCCACCGGTCGTTCGTATCGGTATTCCCAGCTGGAAGCAGACCCTCGGCTGGAACTGGAATATATCACCGCCGTCCCCCATATGAGGCGGTACATGGAAAAAAGCGCCCAGGTAGTGGGAATCTATCTCCAGTATATGGCGCCGGAGGATATCCATGTCTATTCCGTGGACGAGGTCCTCCTGGATCTGACTCCTTATTTGAAAAGTTATAGCTGGAGCGCCCATACCATGGTCCGGAAGATGATCCGCAGCGTGCTCCGGGAGACCGGGATCACGGCTACTGCCGGCATCGGGACCAATCTGTATCTGTGCAAGGTGGCCATGGACATCGTGGCCAAACATATGGAACCGGACCGGGAGGGTGTGCGGATTGCTTCTCTGACGGAGCAGGCGTACCGAGAGAAACTGTGGGACCATTGCCCCTTGACGGACTTTTGGCGCATCGGGCCGGGGATCACCCGGAAGCTCCGGCAGTACGGGATGTATACCATGGGGGCCGTAGCCCGGATGTCCCTCCAGGATCCGGACCTGCTCTACCACCTGTTCGGGGTGAATGCAGAACTACTGATCGACCATGCCTGGGGCTGGGAACCCTGCACCCTCCAGGATATCCGGGCCTATCGACCCCAGAGCAGCAGCCTGGGGTCGGGCCAGGTGCTCCAGCAGCCCTGCGCCAGGGAAAAGGCCCGTCTCATCGTCTGGGAAATGGCGGATCTCCTGGCCCTGGACCTGGTGAAGAAAAAGAGGGTGACGGACCAGCTGGTGCTCACTCTGGGCTATGACCGGTGCAACTTGGAAGATCCGGAACGGCGCCGATCGTACCGGGGAAAAGTGGTCACCGATCATTACGGACGGCTGATCCCTGCCCATGCCCACGGGTCCTGCCGGCTGCTGGAAGGGTATACGGCTTCCGGACAGACCCTCCGGAAGGAGGTCCTGGCACTTTTTGACCGGATCTGCGATCCCCATCTGCTGGTCCGCAAAGTGACCCTGACGGCAGAGCACATCCGGCCGGTCCGTGATCAGTCCATCCTGATCCAGGAGACCAGCCTCTTCGAGGGACCTTCCACTCCGCCCTGCCGGGGACGGGAGGCCGAACTCCAGCAGACCATCCTGCGGATCCAGGAACTGTATGGGAAGAACGCCCTGCTCCGGGGCAGCAACCTGCTCCAGGGAGCCATGACCCAGGAACGGAACCGGCAGGTAGGGGGACATCGGGCATGAAAAGCTACGGGGATATCCTCCATCTGTCCCGTCCGGAAATCCGGTTCCGCCCCCGGATGCAGCGGAAACTGCGGGCTGCCCAGTTCGCCCCCTTTGCCGCCCTCACCGGCTATGAAGAGCTGGTGGCCCAGTCCCTCCGTCAGGCTGAAGTACGGGTCCAGGAAGCAGAAACCGGAGTGGCGGACCCGGAACGGCCGGATGAAATGACGGAAAAAGTGCCGTTGTTGACAGAAGGGGGTTCCCAAACTGGGAATCTCCGTTATAATGGAACAGAGCAAGGAAAATCAATCGGACAAGGAGGAAAAAAGATGGCAGGCAGGAACAATCCAGATTTCAGTTATGAACTGGTGGAGGAACTGGGGGTGCTTTCCACCAGCAAAAGCGGCTGGCAGAAAGAAATCAACCGGGTCTCCTATAATGGGACAAAGCCCAAGTTCGATCTGCGGGAATGGGCCCCAGGCCGGGAAAAGATGGGGAAAGGGATCACCCTCAACGAAGAGGAAGCCAAGGAACTGTGCAAGATTTTGTTCCAGTATTTCAAGAAACAAGCAGAACGGTGAAAAAAGGGGGGTGCTGCGTGGGCAGCATCCTCCTTTGCAATGGTGGTGGGTTAGCCACCGCGATACTTGGAGCCGTCTTCCTTTTTCTTCATTTGCCGAAACGGCTTCCCTGTGGTATCCTCAAGGGAGACATGAAGGGAGGGCTTTTTATGCACATCAATAAGTTTTCCAATCCTTTGCAAAAAGCGGCTGCAGCCGGTCTCTGCCTGGGACTGCTGTGGGGGCTGCCTTTAGGGACAGCCCTGGCCCGGGTGAAGGAACATCGGGCCGAAGCTATCAGTTGCACCGTGAAATATCCGGAAGTCAAGATCAAAAACGCCCAAGCGGAAAAAGCCATCAATCAGGATATTTTCCACTATGTCTCCGATTTCCAAAAAGAATATCGAGCCGGGAAATTCTACCAGGGAGATTTTTCCTACAAGGTCCGGTACGAAGATGACAAGGTGGTATCCCTGACCCTGTCTTCATACCGGTACCACATGGGGGCTGCCCACGGATTCACCTATACCCAGGGGCTGACCTATCGCAAGTCGGATGGGAAGAAACTGCCTCTGTCCCATTTTGTGAAACTGGCACCAGATGACAAGTTCATCATCTTAACCCAGCCCATCCTCAACAGCCGGAATCAACGGGTGTCCCAGCAGCAGACTTTCCTTTCCGACACCATCGGCTGGTCCAATGCGGAAGTGACGGACAACTATTGCCTGGAGAAAGAGGGCAGGGTGGAATTGATCTACCAGCCCTATGACCTGGGCTGCTACGCCCTGGGAACCCTGTACGTGGATCTATCCCCCCAGGTGGTGGATTATCTGAACCGAAAGAACTCGAACGCAAAAGAGCAGGAATGAACGCAGCATGGCAGAAGCCGGAGAAAGGCAAAAAGCCAGAGGAGGGACCCGTATGTTTGGCAGGATCAGCAATTGGTGCAGGAAGATTTGGGAGAGGAACCAGCGTTTCAAGACGGCCTTTCTGGGCAGCTGGGGCATCTGTTTGACTTCCCTTGTGCTCACGGCCACGGGACAGGGAGCCCAGTGGATGCAATGGACCGTGGTCAGCCAGGGTCTCTTGGCCGCCCTGCTGGTGCTGCTTTTTTCTGTGCCCTGGCGGCTGTATAACGAAAAATACGGCCGGATCGAGCCCCGTAGGGAAGCAGCCAATTTCCTGCTTTTCCTCCTGCTCTGGCGAGGGATGGAACAGCTCCCCTCTTTCAACGATTATCTGTTCATAGGCAGCTGCGGCACTGTGGCCCTGTCCGCAGCCCTGACTCTCTTTTTCTGCGATACCCCTCAGGGACGGAAGAGCCTTTTTCCCGCGTTTCTCCTGGTCCTTGGCAAAAGCCTGCTGCTGGGGATGCTGGTCCAGATGCTCCTGGGCATCGTCCTTTCCGGGATCAAGATGCTCTTATATCCCCAGCTTTCCCTGGGATGGCTGTGGCTGTCCTGTGTCCTGTCCCTGACGGCGGCCTGGCAGGTGCTGCTGGCCCAGATCCCCCGGAAAGATGAAGCTCTGGAGCTGCCGGGCTGGTACCCGTCCCTTTGCCGGAACCTCTTGCTGCCGGCGGCGGTGATCCTGGTGGGCATACTCTACGTCTTTCTGGGCAAAAGCCTGCGGGAAGGGGCTTTGCCGGTGGGCATCATGAATCCCTATGGGTCCTGCGCCCTGGCCTTTTACGCCTTGTTCTATTTTTCTTTTCCGGAACAGGAAACACCATGGGTGAAAAAAGTCCTGAAGGGGGGAGCGTTCCTGCTGGTTCCCGTGGTGGCGGCCCAGCTGAGGGGTGTCTGGATCCGGCTGGAAGCCTATGGGATCACTAGTTTTCGGTATCTTTCTCTCTGCTGCACTTTTACAGGGCTTTGTGTCCTGTTCTGGGGCATCACGAAGCGAAATCCCCGGAAATTGTACCTGTTGTGCGGAATCCTCAGCGGGATACTGGCCTTTTCGCCCTTGAACCTGGTGGATCTGCCCGCCTGGGTCCAGGCCCAGCGCCTGGAAGAAACTATCACCCGGAACCACTTGCTCCAAGAGGGGGAACTGGTGAGCGCTAAAGATATCTCTCCAGAAGACGGGGAAAGGATCCGCAGCAGCTACTTGTATCTGGTCCGGTCCGCCAGCCGGTGGCGGTATCCCCTGGTTGAGCAGATCAAGGAATCCTCGTTCCTGGCCACCCTGCCCGTCCCAGAAAAAGAGAAGCGCCGGCCTGCCTCCCGATACTGCCGCTATGAACACCCTCTGAAGAGCCTGCCGGTCAGCGGCTATTCCCGGGTGGTATTCCTGGGGAGAGCCGTCATCCAAAACCATCAGCTGCATTTTTCCGGAGAGGGGAATATCCCATACAGTCTGCCCATAGCTCCGGCCTATCTGCAGCATCTGCGGAAAAAATATCCTTCCGGGGGAAAAGTGGAGGGCAAAGACCTCCAATACCAGCCGGAAGAGGGAAAACTGCTGATTTTCACTCTGCTGGAGGGGACTCGAGAAGGCTATGATCAGAAGGAAAAAGGCGTCATCAGTGCCCAGGGCTACCTGCTGGAACGCCGAAATTTGAAATAATGGAAGGAAAAATACCGATGACCAAACGCCAAGAAGCCATTTTGTGCATGGTGGCAGCCGCACTTTTGTTCTGTCTGACGGAAATCTGCATGAAGAAGATCAACGGAGACCTGAACGGGATCCAGGTGAATGCCACCCGGTATTTCCTGGCCGGTCTCTGCCTCCTGCCCTGGAGCCGGAAACAGCTGGCGGCCCGGCACACCCGGATCACTGTGGCGCAGCAGAAGGCCTGTTTCCTTCTGGGCTTTGTGGGTATCACCATCGTGGGTCCCCTGTACCAGATGGCTGCAGTGGCTCTGGGGGCCAGCCATACGGCGGTAATCTTTTCCAGTACGCCTCTTTTCATCACGGTGCTGGCGGCCCTCCTTTTGGGGACGCCCATCACCCGGAACGAGATCATCGCCTTGGGTCTCCAGGTGCTGGCCATCGGAGTCTTGGTGGATCCCTTCCATATGACCATGGACCCCTTCGGTCTCCTGGGGCTGTTCATCTGTGTCCTGGGCTACAGCCTGTATGCCGTGGGTGGCAAGAAACTGATGCTGACCCTGGGCAGCGTGACAGTGACTGCCTGGACCTTCCTTTGGAGCGGCCTCCAGCTGCTTGCCCTGGCGCTGTGTACCCATATCCCGGCGGCGGCCCGGTTCCTGACGGCCCATGGGCTGGCCCGCTATGCCCGGATCTCCCTTGTGACTGGATACACCTGGGCCAATCTGCCCTGGGTGCTGGTATTGTATCTGGGCGTCACCCTGGTAGCCGTCCTTTGCTGGTTCCATGCCATGGAATATGGCTCCATCACCCTGGGGAGCCTGACCTATTTCATCAAACCGGCCCTGAGCCCGGTGTTCGCCTGGCTGCTGCTGGGGGAGGCTATTACCCTGTCTATGGCAGCGGGCATGGCTCTCATGCTACTGGGAGCCGGGATCGCCCTGAAGAAATGAAATGCTGCCTGGAAAAATCATTGATAAAGAAAGGAAATGTTCTTCTATGAAAGAAATCGACGCTGGACTTTTGCAGGAATTCCGTACCGCCTACGAAAAAGACCGGGAGTCCCAGACCCTGAATGGGGCTCTGGCTAAGACCGATCTGGCCGATCTGTCCTTTGTGCCCATGAAAGCGGCTCTCCACCAGGGTCCCTTTGCGGTGGAAGTGAAGACTCGGGGCATCACCGCCCAACAAAAATCCGGCCGCTGTTGGCTCTTTGCCGCCCTGAACATCCTGCGGGAAATCGTGGCGGAAAGATGCGGGCTGGAAAAATTCGAACTGTCCCAGAACTACCTGAGCTTCTACGACAAACTGGAGAAAGCCAATAACTTCCTGGAAATGGTGATCCAGCAAGCCGGGGAACCGGTAAAAGGCCAGAGCATGCAGTATGTGCTCCGGGGCATGGTGGACGGAGGCTACTGGAGCGAAGCCGCCCATCTGGTGAAAAAATATGGAGTGGTCCCTAAGGCATCTCACCCGGAAACCTACCAGTCGGAACATACGGACCGGTTCCTGGCTGCCATGAACCGGCTGCTGCGGAAGGATGCCCTGGAACTGCGGGAACTGATCCAGGCCGGACAGGACCCCTATCCTCGGAAAAAGGAGATGCTGGCGGAAGTCTATAAGGCGGAGTGCATCGCCTTCGGAGCCCCGGTGGAGACCTTCGATTTCGCCTGGCGGGACAAGGATAAACAGTATCACTGCGACCGGAACCTGACACCCCGGGAATTCTATGAAAAATACGTGGGCCTAGCCCTGGATGCCTATGTGCCGGTGATCAACGAACCCACCCCAGACAAGGAAATGGATAGGCCGGTGGTTTTCCACGGAGTGGAAAACATGGTGGGGAAAGATATGGCCGCCCTGAACCTGTCCCAAGAAGCCCTAGAGGACCTGTGCATCCGTCAGCTCCAGGCCGGGGACCCGGTATGGTTCGCCTGTGATGCAGGGGCCTATGGAGCCCGGAAGGAAGGCATCTGGGATCCGGACAGCGTCCAGGTGGAAAAACTCCTGGG
>SFHH01000051.1 GCA_004555735.1 Acidaminococcus fermentans | reverse complement strand
ATACGTATAAGAGCCATAAGAATCTCCATATGCTGCCCCAAGATGTACGGAAATTGAAACGGATCCGTCGGGTAGTGGAACGGATCCAAGAGAAAAAGCTGGATACGGAAGGGACCGGCATGCTGACCGTGGTGGCTCTCCAGGGGGGCGCGGCTAGTTCTTACAGCCAGTCCGAATTGGAACGGGATGAGGCCAAACTGGTCATGGAAAAGATCATGGACCAGCCCTTGTACACATCGGAAGTCACCGCCTTGGATGAAATGAGCGTGCTGGAATCCATCATGTGTTTCCCGAAAGTGCTGCGTCCCGGATATTTTTCCGACAAAGATGGTTCCAAGATGACCAAGGACGAGGCTGTGAAGTTCAAAACGGATACGGATACCCAGTCCCTGCTGCTGGCTGATGCGGAAGCGCGGGGAGAACGGCTGCTGGAAGTAGTGAGCCATGTCTATAAGACCATGGAGGTCCTGAAAAATGAGCAGCGGGAGCAGATCCTCTTCTTACAGCATCTGCTTACGACAAAAACAGATTATACGCAGTTTACCCTGGAGGAAAAGGACCGGCTGAATTTTGTAGTGGCCTTGGGCTTTGTCCTCCGGGAATTGGCGCGGACCGATATCGTCTTGAAGAACGGCAGTATGGCCATCTTGAACCGCAGCGGGCTGAGGGGCCCTTTGGGTAAGGCTCAGGACCTGCTGCCGACGGAAAACCTGGCACTCTTGGATGAAAAAGACTAATCTGTGGGAGGAACCATTGTGATCAGTACGAAAGCGTTCAAAGCGTATGATATCCGGGGGATTGTCCCGGAAGAAGTGAATGAAGACCTGGCCTATCGGCTGGGACGGGCCCTGGCCTGGAAGCTTAAAGCCAAAAAGCTGGTGGTAGGACATGATATCCGGCTCAGTGGGCAGGCGCTCAGCCAGGCTGCCGTAGACGGTATGCGGGATGGGGGAGCGGATGTACTGGATCTGGGCCAGTGTGGGACGGAGATGATGTATTTTGCTACGGCTCATCTGGAAACGGACGGGGGTATGATGATCACCGCCAGCCACAATCCCAAGGACTATAATGGCATGAAGCTGGTCCGCTCCGGGGCCCGGCCTATTTCAGCGGATACGGGTCTCCAGGATCTGGCAAAACTGGTAGCTGCCGAGGACTTCGAGAGCCAAGTTCCCAAAGCGGAAACCCGGGGATCCTATGAAGAAGTGGACATCCTTCCCAGCTATGTGGACCATCTTCTTTCCTATATCGATGTGAAGAGCCTCCTGCCTTTGAAAATCGTGGCCAATCCAGGGAACGGGGGCGCCGGTCCCATTGTGAAAGAACTGGCCAAACATCTGCCCTGCCAGTTCATCCTGGTCAATGAGCAGCCGGACGGGACCTTCCCCAACGGGGTGCCCAATCCTCTCCTGCCCGGGAACCGGGCCGCTACGGCGGAAGCTGTGAAGGAAAACCATGCCGACTTGGGGATCGCTTGGGACGGAGACTTCGACCGCTGCTTCTTCTTTGATGAGAACGGCCGGTTCATCGAAGGGTATTATCTGGTGGGGCTGTTCGCCCAGTATTTCCTACAGAGACATCCTGGCAGCAAAATCCTGTACGATCCCCGGCTGACTTGGAATACAGAAGAAATCATCGCCCGGTACGACGGACAGCCGGTCCGCTGCAAGAGCGGCCATGCTTTCATCAAGGAATGCATGCGGAAACAGGGTGTCATCTATGGGGGCGAGATGAGTGCCCACCATTATTTCCGGGATTTCTCCTATTGTGACAGCGGGATGATCCCCTGGCTGCTGCTGATTTCCTTGATTTCCACGTCCGGGATGACGCTGTCCCAGATGGTGGATGCCCGGATCAATGAATACCCCTGCAGTGGGGAAATCAACTTGAAAGTGGAAGACGCGGATGCTGTATTGGAACGGCTGTCCAGCCATTTCCATTCCGGCATCCAGGATCGGATGGACGGACTCAGCGTGGTCTATGATGAGTGGCGGTTCAATCTTCGGAAATCCAATACGGAACCGGTGGTGCGGCTGAATGTGGAGACCCGGGGGGATAAGGACCTGTTGAAACAGAAGACTCGGGAAATGCTGGAATTGATCGGCGGAGAACGGGCGTAAGAAGGAGATAATCGGATGAATGTACTGGTAACTGGAGGAGCCGGTTATATCGGCTCCCATGTGGTAGAAGAACTGACGGCCAACGGGTATACTCCCATTGTTTATGACAATTTCAGCACGGGCCATGTGGATGCGGTGTCAGACAAGGTCCAGCTGATCGAGGGTGATATCCACGATTTCAATTTCCTGAAGCATGTCCTGGGGGAATATGAGATCGATGGAGTGCTCCATTTTGCTGCCAGCAGCCAAGTGGGGGAATCCATGGTGAATCCGGGAAAATATTATTACAATAATGTAGCCGGTACCCTGGGACTCTTGGACGCCATGCGGGAAACGGGCGTGGAGCAGCTGGTATTTTCGTCTACGGCAGCAGTCTATGGGGAACCGGAGCAGGTGCCCATTACGGAGGACATGCCCCTCCAGCCTACCAATGTATACGGCCGCACGAAACTGATGATCGAAAAGATGATGGCGGATTATAGCCATGCCTACGGTCTGCGCTATGTGGCTCTGCGGTACTTCAATGCAGCCGGTGCGGCACTTTTGGGGAATATCGGGGAAGACCACCGGCCGGAGACCCATTTGATCCCCCTGATCATCCAAGCGGCCCTGGGCCAGCGGGAAAGCGTTTCCATTTTTGGCACGGATTATCCGACTCCGGACGGGACCTGCCTGCGGGACTACATCCATGTGAAGGATCTGGCCAGTGCCCATGTGCTGGCTATGGACCATCTCCGGAAGGGAGGCGGCTGCCGGACCTATAACCTGGGGACGGAAAACGGCTTCTCCGTCCGGGAAATCATCGAGGCGGTGAAGAAGGTCACCGGCAGGAACTTTACCGTAAAGGAAGAGGCCCGGCGGGCCGGGGATCCGGCGAAACTGATCGCCTCTTCGGAAAAAATCAAGAAGGAGCTCCATTGGGAACCCCGCCACAGCAATATCGAGGAAATCGTGGCAACGGCCTGGCGGTGGCATGAAGGACATCCCAAAGGATACGAGAAATAAGCGGTATGGATATTTTGCTGACCGTGGACGGCTTGAAGAAAAGTTTCGGCGTCCACGATATTTTTCAAAATGTGAGTTTTACCCTCCGCCAGGGGGAAAAGGTAGGCCTGGTGGGTGTCAATGGCAGCGGCAAGACCACCTTGCTCCGGTGCCTCCTGGATCCGGATTTTGCTGACGGAGGGGCGGTGAAATTTGCCGGGGAACTGCGGCTGGGCTATGTAGAGCAGGGATTCGATGATTTCCGGGAAGAAACGGTCCGGGAGTTCATGCAGCATGCCTGTCCGGATATCCTGGACCTGCGGGAGAAGATGCGCCGACTGGAAGAAGAAAGCGGCCGGGCCCAGGGAGAGAAACTCCAGGATATCCTGGACCAGTACGCCCGGACGGAAAGTCGGTATGCCCATCTGGACGGGTATCACTATGAAAGCAACATCAAACGGGTGCTGATCGGCCTGGGATACCCGGAGGAAACCTGGCAGTGGCGGGCGGACAAACTGTCCGGAGGCCAGAAGACCCGGCTCCAGCTGGCAGCGGCTCTGGTGAATTCTCCGGATCTCCTGATCTTGGACGAACCTACCAACCATCTGGACATCGTCATGAGCGAATGGCTGGAAAACTACCTCAGGGAATTCCGGGGGGGCGTGCTGGTGATCTCCCATGACCGAGCTTTCCTGGACAATGTGGTGGAAGAGATCCTGGAAATGGAAGGGGGCACGATCCACCGGTTCAAAGGGAATTATTCCCGGTATCTGGAACAAAAGGAGATCCAGGTGCTGACCCAGACCCGTGCCTATGAGGCTCAGCAGGAATATATCGCCCGGCAGGAAGCCTATATCCGGCGGTTCAAGGCGGGAATCAAGAGCAAGATGGCTCGGGGGCGCCAGTCCCAGCTGGACCGGCTGGAACGGATCGATGCCCCGGTACAGGAAGAGGAATTCCAGCTGCGGCTGCCTCATGCGGCAGAATGTGCGGAAAAGGTGATCATGCTGGAACACCTGGATGCAGGGTATCCTGAGCACCGCTTGCTCCAGGATGTGGACTTGACCCTGCGCCGGGGGGAGAAGGTGGCTATCATCGGCCCTAACGGCTGCGGGAAATCCACCCTGCTGAAGACCATCCTCCAGGAACTGCCGCCCTTGAAGGGAGAAGCCCGGATCGGGAACCGGGTGAAGATCGGCTATTTTTCCCAGAGTTACGAACGGCTGGACGAAAAACAGACCATCATGGAAAACTTCTTGACGGAATACGGCCTCACCGACGAACAGACCCGTCGGCTCCTGGGGAGCATGATGTTCCACGGTGAGGATGTGTTCAAGGTGATCGGGACCCTGTCCGGGGGGCAGAAAGCTCGGCTGGTGCTGCTGAAACTGGTACTGGACGGGGCCAACTGTCTGCTTTTGGACGAACCCACCAACCACCTGGATATTGCCGCCAAGGAAGCGGTGGAAGCTGCCTTGGAGACTTTTGACGGAACGGTGCTCCTGGTGAGCCACGACCGGTATCTGGTGAATGAGGTGGCCGGACGGATCTGGGCGGTGGAAGATGGCCATGTGACCGACTACAAAGGAAATTACGACTTCTATCTGGAGGAACGGGACAAGAACAGAAGCCGACAGGCGGCTGCTGCGGCTCCTGCTGCCCCCCGGACGGAAGAAAAAATGGCAGCCAAGGCGGCTCCGGAACCGGTTCCAGCCAAACCGGCCCAGCTAGAAAAGAAAGTAGAGAAAAAAAACTACAGTCCGGCGGAAGCCCAGAAACTGTTGCCCCAGGTTGAGCTGAAGATCCGGGAATACGAAGCACTCCAGAAAGTGCTCAGTGTGAAAATCGCGGATCCGGCCAATCAGAAGGATCTGGCAACCAGTACGCAGCTGGCGGAGGAATATGCCCAGCAGGAGAAAATCCTGGATGGACTCATGGACAAATGGGAAAAACTCATGGAGTCATTGGAATGACGATCGAGGAATTTTTACAGGCACTGCAGCAGTTCCAGGGGGACGGCTGTTTCAATCCTTGGAGGGAATACGATCCCTCCTGCGATATCGGGCCGGAAGCCCCGGTGATCCGGGCAGCCAATTTTCGCCGCTATCTCCAGCTCCGGCAGAAGGCCCGGTTCCTGTTCATCGCCGAAGGGCTGGGATACCAAGGGGGCCATTTTTCCGGCATGGCCATGACCAGTGAACGGATCCTTTTGGGATACCATCCCACAGTGCGTCCGGAAGTGGTGCTGGGAGAGGGATGGGACTACCGGCGGACCAGCAATCCGGAAAGTCCTCTGCTGAATCGGAAGCAGAAAGAGCAGGGATTCAATGAACCTACGGCTACTATTATGTGGGGAGAACTGGCCAACCAGGGACTGGCGCCTTTCCAGACCATCTTATGGAACATTTTTCCCTTCCATCCTCATAAACCCTCCGGCATCCTGACCAACCGGACCCCCACCGGATCGGAACTGGATCAGGGCATCGTCTATGCCCGGATGCTGCTGGAAATGGTCCCCGGTCTCCAAGTCATCGCTATTGGTCGGAAAAGCGCCGGGACCTTGGAAAAGTACGGAGTGCCCTGTGCGGCGGTTCCCCATCCTTCCATGGGCGGGGCCAACCGGTTCCGGGCTGCGGTGGGAGCGCTGTTTGCCCAATAGAGGTGAGATCATGACGAAAAGTACCTTAGCCTCCATGACCAAGGAACAGGTGCTGAAAATCGCGTTGACAGCGGGGAAGATCCTGCTGGTCAGCGGAGCTGAGACCTACCGGGTGGAAGATACTATGCTTCGGATCTGCCATGAGGGAGGCATGCATACCATTGCAGCTTTTTGTACCCCTTCGCTGATCATGATCGGAGAAGAGACTATGGAAGGGGCCAGTTTGATGTATCGAGTGACCCATCGGGGGACGGATCTGACTCTAATCAGTGAAGTGAACGATATGAGTTTCCATATGCCCACCTGGGGGAAAAGCTTCCAGGATACTATGGCCATCCTGGAGGAAAAAACCATGCGGAAACCCCGGCCGGTCCGGGAAGAAATCTTTTGGTCCGGGCTGGCGGGTGGCTTTTTTGCGGTGGTATTAGGGGGCGGAGTCTGGGAGTTCCTGGCAGCTTTTCTGGGATCCTTGCTGTCCATGGCTTTTGTCAAGGCTGTTGCCCCTTTCCGTCCCAGCAGCTTCTGGGAAACGACTATGGCTGGAGCCCTTATCTGCCTGATTGTAGTGCTTTTCCGTATGGTCTGCCCGGATCTGGTGATGGAACTGGCCATTGCTGGGGGCGTGATGCCCTACCTGCCAGGGATGGCTTTTACCAACGGCATCCGGGATTTTATGGCAGGGGACCTGCTCAGCGGTACCTGTCGGGCAGGAGAAGCCATTTTCCTGGTGGGCGGAGTGGCCATTGGCATTGCCACCGTCCTGGGGATACTGTATTTGTAGGAGGCGCTTATGCCGCTGGCAGCAACCATTTTCATCAAGACGCTGTTCTCTTTTTTTGCTACGGTGGCTTTCGGACAGTTGTTCAAATGTCCGAAAAACTGCCTGTATAAAGCTGGCTTTGTGGGGATGGTGGGCTTTGGGGTCTATATCGTCCTCCTCAGTGGATTTGGCCTCAGCTCCATGCTCAGCAACTTTGCCGGGACGGTGGCTCTGTCCATCTGCAGTGAAATCTTTGCCCGCTGGTACCGGCAGCCGGTGCCGATCTTTTCCATCCCGGGGATCATCCCCTTGGTGCCTGGGCTTCCCCTGTATCGGGCCATGAACTACACCATGCTCAACGCCTACAGCCAGGGGATGCACACCTTTGTCTCTGCTGCACTGGACGCTACGGCCATCGCTATGGGGATCCTCCTTGTCTCCGGACTGGCTAAGGTGTACAAGACCAGCAAGAAGATGATCCGTGAGAACCGGAAAGGGAAGCATTGAGAAAGAGGTCGAAATTGGCTATAATACAGCCAAGAACAGCAAAGGAGGAGTTACCCATGGCAGTATTTACGACAAAACAGAAACAGGTGGTCAACAATCCAGGGACGGGGACCATTGAAAAAGAAATCTTGGTAGATCCGTCCGTCTTTCAGGGCACCAATGACCTGTTTGCCCAGATCACCCTGCATCCGGGCTGCGCCGTCCCGGTCCACCAGCACCTGGGGAACAACGAGACCTATTACCTGTTGAAAGGCGAAGGGGAATATACCGATGAGGACAAGAAACTCACGGTGAAGGCGGGGAATGTGACGTTCTGTGCTGACGGAGGCACCCACGGCCTGCTGAACACGGGGAAAGAAGATCTGGTATTCATCGCTTTGATCAACAATACCCCGGGATATAAGAGATAAAGGATGTCAACGGTCATCTGACAAGCTGTGACTTTTTTGGGGGGGAACTCGTTTTCCGTGGGTTCCATCCATCGGCGTATGACCTATGACCTATGACGAGCTGCCGCAAATACGGCAGCTTTTTTATTTATAAAAACTTTGTGAACTTCTACATAAAAGGAGCCTTTAATCTGGCTGAATTGAACGCAAATTCGAGAAAATTTCTCTGCTTTACTACAGTACCAATGTCCGGGAGACAAGGAAATTTGCCCTTATCTACATCAAAAGAAACACGTGGAACTGTGTAAAGAAAGAAGCGCATAAAATGAGGGCGAAAACCGAAAAAAACCGTAAAAAAATATTGACATCAGCTGTCAGGAATGTTACAATACCACAGTGTCACAGAGGGGTAGTATGTCTTTTGGAGGTGTCAAATGTTTCTCGCAGACGTAAAAAACGGCTCGCCGGTTGTTGTCGGTGTGAAACAGTCCCAAAAGGCCATTGCCCGGGATCAGGCCGCAGGAGTCCTGATCGCTCAGGATGCAGATGCACATGTTACGGGTCCAGTAAGAGACCTGTGTGAAGCCAAAGGCATCACCGTGGAAACGGTGCCTACCATGCAGGAGCTTGGTAAGACCTGCGGTATCCATGTGGGAGCATCCGTCGCTGCTGTGCTCAAAACCCGGTAGAATCTGCTGGAAACGGCAGATCTTCATAATCATTAAATCTTATTCTCGAGAAAGGAGGTGCCGGAATGCCTACAATCAACCAATTGGTTCGTAAAGGTAGACAAGTCATTACTCAAAAATCCACGGCGCCAGCATTGAAAAATTCACCGCAAAAACGCGGTGTCTGCACGAGAGTGTACACCACCACTCCGAAGAAACCTAACTCTGCTCTGCGGAAGGTTGCTCGTGTCCGTCTGACCAATGGTATTGAAGTCACTGCTTACATTCCTGGTATTGGCCATAACCTGCAGGAACACAGCGTTGTCCTGATCAGAGGCGGAAGAGTCAAGGACCTTCCTGGTGTTCGTTATCACATCATTCGCGGCGCATTGGATACCGCCGGTGTTGCTGATCGCAACCAAGGCCGTTCCAAATATGGCGCTAAGCGCCCCAAAGCAGCTAAGAAATAATCAGCTGCCGCTGTAGAATGAGACAATAACGAAGGAGGAAATACAGATGCCGAGAAAAGGTCCTGTAACCAAAAGAGACGTATTACCGGATCCAGTATATGGTTCCAAACTGTTAACCAGATTCATCAACAAGATTATGCTCGACGGCAAAAAAGGTGTTGCTGAGCGTATCGTATATGACGCGTTCGATCTGATCCATTCCAAAACCGGGAAGGATCCCATGGAAGTATTCGATGCTGCCATGAAGAACGTAATGCCTGTCCTGGAAGTCAAGGCTCGTCGGGTAGGCGGCGCCAACTACCAGGTCCCTGTGGAAGTCAGAGCTGACCGGAAAACCACCCTGGGGATCCGGTGGCTGGTCAACTATTCCCGCCTGCGCGGTGAAAAGACCATGTGCGAACGGGTTGCCGGCGAACTGATGGACGCCGCCAACAATACCGGTGCTTCCGTGAAGAAACGGGAAGACACGCACAAGATGGCTGAAGCAAACAGAGCTTTTGCTCACTATCGTTGGTAAGATTCCTTAAGGAGGAGTAATTCGTGGGTAGAGAGTTTCCCTTAGATAAAATCAGAAACATCGGCATCATGGCTCACATCGATGCCGGTAAAACTACGACCACGGAACGGATCCTGTTCTACACCGGTAAGACTCACAAAATCGGTGAAGTCCATGATGGGGCTGCTACCATGGACTGGATGGTCCAGGAACAAGAACGTGGTATTACGATTACTTCCGCTGCTACGACCTGCCATTGGAAAGGCCATTCCATTAACATCATCGATACCCCGGGGCACGTCGACTTCACCGTTGAAGTTGAACGCTCCCTGCGTGTCCTGGATGGCTCTGTGGCTGTATTCAGCGCCAAAGGCGGTGTTGAACCCCAGTCCGAAACCGTATGGCGTCAGGCGGAAGAATACAATGTTCCCCGTATCGCTTATGTCAATAAGATGGATACCACTGGGGCTGACTTCTTCAATGTAATCCAGATGATGAAAGATCGTCTGGGGGCCAATGCAGTGGCCATCCAGATCCCGATGGGTGCAGAAGACAGCTTCGTAGGGCTGATCGACCTGGTGAAGATGCAGGCCGTCATTTACGGGGATAAGCTGGGCAAGGATGAAGAATTCGAACCGATCCCTGAAGAATACGTAGAACAGGCTCAGGAATACCGCCAGATCCTGCTGGAAGCCGTTGCGGAAAGCGATGACGACCTGATGGAGAAATACCTGGAAGGGGAAGACCTGACGGAAGAAGAAATCAAAGGCGCTATCCGCAAGATGACCTGCCAATGCAAACTCTTCCCTGTCACCTGCGGTTCTTCCTACAAGAACAAAGGTGTACAGCCCCTGCTGGATGCTATCATCGATTACATGCCGTCTCCTGTGGATGTGCCTGCTATCAAGGGGACCAATCCGGAAACCGGGGAAGAAGAAGAACGGCCTTCCGATGACAATGCTCCGTTTGCAGCCCTGGCCTTCAAAATCGCTACGGACCCCTATGTAGGGCGTCTGGCGTTCTTCAGAGTGTACTCCGGTACCCTGACTGCTGGTTCTTATGTGTACAACGCAAACAAGGATAAGAAGGAACGTATCGGCCGTATCCTGCGGATGCACTCCAACCACAGAACGGAAATCACGGAAGTGTACGCTGGAGATATCGCTGCTGCTGTGGGTCTGAAAGATACCGGCACGGGTGATACCCTGTGCGATGAAAAAGCACCGATCATCCTGGAATCCATGGTATTCCCGGAACCGGTCATTTCCGTAGCTATCGAACCCAAAACCAAAGCTGACCAGGAAAAGATGGGCATTGCCTTGGGCAAGCTGGCTGAAGAAGATCCTACCTTCCGTGTCCGCACGGATCCAGAATCTTCCCAGACCATCATTTCCGGGATGGGCGAACTTCACCTGGACATCATCGTTGACCGGCTGAAGAGAGAATTCCATGTAGACTGCACTGTGGGTAACCCGCAGGTAGCTTACAGAGAAACCATCCGCAAGGAAGTGGAAAGCCAGGGTAAATTCGTACGGCAGTCCGGTGGTAAAGGGCAGTACGGCGATTGCTGGCTGAAGCTGACTCCGCTGCAGCCGGGCGAAGGCTTCAAGTTTGAAAACAAGATCGTCGGCGGTGCCATTCCGAAAGAATACATCGCTCCTGTGGAAGCCGGTGTCAAGGAAGCTATGGAAAACGGCGTCATTGCCGGATACCCCATGGTGGATATCGCTGTTACCGTGTTCGACGGTTCTTATCACGAAGTCGACTCCTCTGAAATGGCATTTAAGATTGCCGGTTCCATGGGCTTCAAGAACGGTGCGCTGAAAGCCAACCCTGTTCTCCTGGAACCGTACATGAAAGTGGAAGTCACCATCCCCGAAGAGTACATGGGCGACGTCATCGGCGACCTGAACTCCCGCCGGGGCCGCATTGAAGGCATGGAAGCAAGAAGCGGTGCGCAAGTCATCACGGCTTATGTTCCTCTGTCTGAAATGTTCGGGTATGCAACGGACCTGCGTTCCAAGACCCAGGGCCGCGGCAACTACTCCATGGAAGTAGACCATTACGAAGAAGTTCCTAAAAATATCGCGGAAGCGATCGTTGCTAAAAATAAAGGAACTGCACAGGATTGAGTCCTGTGATCATTAGGAGGATATAACAATGGCTAAAGAGAAATTTGAAAGAACAAAACCCCATGTGAACATTGGTACCATTGGTCACGTCGATCACGGCAAGACGACCCTGACTGCTGCTATCACCAAGGTCCTGTCCGAAACTCCGGGCTGCAAAGCCACTTTCGAAGCCTATGCCGATATCGATAAGGCTCTGGAAGAAAGAGAACGTGGTATTACCATCAATACCGCCCACGTGGAATACGAAACTGAAACCAGACACTATGCACACGTCGACTGCCCGGGGCACGCTGACTATGTAAAGAACATGATCACCGGTGCT
>SFHH01000050.1 GCA_004555735.1 Acidaminococcus fermentans | reverse complement strand
GAAGAGTTGAAAAAAAAGAGAAATGCATCTGGAGGTATATGGCGAATTCCTCCAGCCTTTGATGGCCGAAAAAGAAGTCCATTGCCAAGATTTTCTGTTATCAATGACAGTCCATTGGAAAGAGACAATGTATATAATTTTTTTATTGATTGGGGCAGGCTTGCCTTTAAGGTTCTCGTTCCTGGTGGACATATTTTTATTGCATCTACACCTTTATTATCTGACATAGTTAGTCGGGCTTTACGAGATGCTGGTTTAGAACGACGCGGAGAGATTGTCAGAGTCGTAAAAACTTTTCGAGGTGGAGATCGCCCCAAAGGCGCAGAAAAAGAGTTTTCTATGACAACAGTTATTCCTCGTGGTTGTTGGGAACCGTGGGGGCTTTACAGGAAACCGCTTTCCGAAAGGACTGTTGCAAAAAACTTAAAACGGTGGAAGGCTGGCGCTTTACATCGAAAATCAATTGATACGCCATTTTGTGATTTGATTGAAAGTGGAAAGACTCCCCAATGTGAACGTAAAATTTCAAATCATCCTAGTTTAAAACCGCAAGATTTTATGAGGATTCTTGTATCGGCTGCTTTACCTTTGCAAGAAGGGATCATATTAGATCCATTCTGCGGTGGGGGCTCCACTATCGCGGCAGCGGAAGCACTTGGCTTTAATAGCATAGGCGTCGAGCAAGACAAAGACTTCTATCAAATGGCTAAGAATGCTGTACCTAAATTATCTCAACTTTATCCACAAAGCGAAAAGTTATTATTCGAAGAAGGGTGAGTACGGGGGTATCGGCAAAATGTCTTTAAGTTTATTACGTGCACTTTTTAGTTGCTTACTATATTGAATTATGTCAGTATTTATGTAGACAGCTCCATCGCGTAATTTATTAGTTCCAATTGAATTAGTAACATAAGTTTCGGTACGCTGACTATTATTACTATTTCTTTTACTCTTGCAATACACCCAATCTGAAATACCCTCTCCCATTTCATATCCATTAATATTTGCAATCAAAGCCTGTATAAATTCAATGTTCCCGTCGTCCAGGATTGTATAGCAAACTATAATATGCCATCCTGTATGTCCATTGTGGCTTTCTCCACCTTTTTTATAATTAATACATGCCTTCACTTCAAGTCCTATATTTTTTTCTGCGTACATTAAATCTGGATATTCTTGGTCACTATATGGCTTGTAAAGACTATGTTCACCCATGTAATGAGTAAATAGATTTGAAACTACGCCACTAAAATTATTTTTTTGTATTAGTTGGGATAATTTTATTCCGGTCTTACTATTTATTGTCTTAAAAAAATTCTGAGTATCTTTCATTGCTAAAAAAATGCTTTCTTTTGTTAAGTTTTCCGGTAATAAGACATCTCTTAAATACTTTCTATCGAGCATATGCTAATCTCCTATCTAATGATTCTTATAATATGACTTTAGTATAACACAAAAAGCCGGTATGGAACATCTCCCCGATGCTCCATACCGGCTTTTCTCATGCAATCTTCTGTTTTACATCAGCCACGATGGCTTTGACCGCCTGCTGCATCAAGGTGATATAAAGCCTGTTCCGAATCTTCACCCACCAGCTGGTGGTGGTCTGGATTTTGGCTTCCAGCGGGTCTGTCAGGTTCTTCATCTGCGCTTCAACCAGTTTCTGTACATCATCCAGGTCGATGGACTTGATGGCTGCTTCGGCTTCGCTACTGGCAAAGCCTACGACAGCATCGGCGACGGCTTTCTTGATTTCATCACGATTCATAGTCACTTACCTCCTAAAATCAGTTGCTCATAATCGGTGATGCCCCTAGCCACGGCTCTGGCCAGGGCATCCTGGGCATTGGCCAGGATTTCTTCATCATCTGGATTGGTGATGAAGGCCAGCTCGACCAGGACAGCGGGCATGTCGGTGTTCGTGAGGACATACAGGCCGTTGACGCCGGGCGTGGCAATCTTCACGCCACGATCTTTCGTATCCAAGGCATCGACAATCTGGTTCTGGATGCAGCTCGCCAGCATGCTGCCACGGTAACTGCCGGCACAGGCCCAGGTTTCCGTGCCGTTGGCTTCTTCGGCTTCAGCGGCATTGCAGTGGATGGACACGAAGATGTCGGCATCACTGGCATTGGAGGCCTCGCAGATTTCCTCCAGGCTGTCAGACTGGAGCAGTTCTGTTGCTACTCCTGCCGCATTCAGGTAACTTTCCGCAGATTGACCGACTGCCAAAGCGACATCGCACTCACGCAGACCGCTTTCACTATTGACGGCTCCCGGGTCGGGATGGCCGCCCGGCGCATGACCGGGATTCAGGAATACTTTCATGGTTTTTCTTCTCCTTTCTGATGAACGGCGGACTTCACGGTGCCGCCGATGTAACCGAGAAGCCCTGACGCAATGGACATAGCCAGTTCGTTCAAGGCATAAAAAATCGCCAGGATCAGTGCTGTGACCAGACCGATGATGACGATACAGTCAGGAATATTGATTTTTTCAAACAAATTTATCCCACCACCTTAATCGTCAGTGTCACTTCGGTCTTTGACTCGGCACTTTCTTTTAGATAGGCATATAAGGCATCCGATATTTTCCCCATCATGGTGACTCCTAAATCTGTATCTTTTTCATAAGACAGCTCTGCGCTATCCGTTATCCCTGTCCCCGTCGTAAGTTCAACCTGGCAGCCCGCATAGCGTTGTTCTCCCTCTACCAGGAACAGAATGCCTTTATCACTGTCATTGCCAGCAAGCAAGGCCCCTCCTATTTTAGGAGTCTCCGGTGATTGTTTCGTCGTGGCGAGCAGATATCCCATCAGCCACTGGGTCCCCTGTCCCGTCAGCGTAAGGCTTACATCTGTAAAAGGAACCGTGGGAATCGGGATTGCGTCTGTTGCACTTACCACCATCCCATTGCTGATGGATACCGATGCAAAGGCATTTTGGCGATTGGAACCGGTGCTTTCCTGCTCCGCCCCATTGATGGTGATTTTGCCGGCATAATAATCGGCATCCGCTTTCAGGCTGATGTCCAGGGCATCCTGGTATTCTGTAGCATAGATGGTATTTCCCTCCAAATCCGTCTGTGAGGACAAATCCGGGTGATTGCAGGAGACCGTAAGGTTCTGATGCTCCTTTTGAATCAGCGTAATCTTTTTGCGGGTATCTGCCCCCTGTGATAACTCAGCTGTTCCCACCACCAATTCTCCCTCTGAGGTATAAAACCGCTTGCCTAGTGCCACATCACTTGCTTCTGCCGTCGTATCAGATACTTCACAAAAACGCGCTCTGCCGCCGTTCTTCAGGGGAAGCAATACAGCCGGCACCTCGCTGTAGCTGGCACCGGCAATCTTCACATCAACTTTCATTGCTTCATCCCCTTTACTCGACCGTCAGCACCTTGGTCAGGCTGTCCTGGGATACGGTCACGGTTGTCAGGCTCCCGGTCACTTTGGTGCCATTGACGTAGGCCGTCTTGCCGCTGATGATGGTGCCGGCTGCCGCTGTGGCATCGCCCGTATCGACGACACTGGATTTGCCGGACACGCCGAGGATGGTCACGCCAGCCTTGATATTCCCGCTGACCAGCTTGGCCTGTTCCTCGCTGCTGATGCGGACTGCCCCTTTGCCGTTATGGAACCCGGCCGGGATGGTATACGTGCCATCGGCCTTGCTGATACTGCCGCTGACGGCTCCGTTATTGGACATGGAACCCGCGACAAAGCCGTTCCCGATAAAAGCGGATTTCCCCGTCAGGATATCGCCCGATGCCGCCGTAGCCCCAGTCGTATCATAAAAGACAGCGGTACCTTCCCCCTCTGCTAGAGGAATCGAGACCTGCGGCACCTCTGCATAGATAACGGAATTGATTTTTACATTCTTCGCCATATGAATTGCTCCTTTACTCGACTTTTAATTCATACCCATTAAAACTGATTCTGCCATAATTCGACGGAATGGCAGCTACCGTCACCCGGGAAAGTGCCGCATGACCGCTGTCAGCGGTGACGACCTGTTCCTCGTCGGATGGGACGATGCATTTTTCCTGAAAGTCCCCGGAAGGGGCTTGGGGCATGGAAAGAATGCCGACAAGGTTGTTCCCCTTATGTGCCATTGTCCGTCACGCCCCTTTCCAGGAAAAAAGGCCGGGGCGGAATAAGGGTATCGGTGTATCCGTTCTCCCGCACCAGCTCCACATCATAGATATAACGGCCGCAGGGAAGGTTCCGGGTATCGTCCGGCCAGAAAACCAGGAAGCACGCCGCCCCTTCCTGCCGGATGCCCTGTTCCAGTGTCTTGGTCAGGACAGGTCTTTCATCGGTGAGACTGCGCTTCAGCGTGAACGTCAGCTCATCGCGCTTTCCAGGGATGAAAGGTTCCCCCGTCACACGGTCGCAAATGACCAGGCGGATTTCTGCCGAATCGCCCCTCACCAGGCGAATCCGGTTCTGCACCACGGAGAAGCTCATTTCCATCCCCCCTGTTCCGGCTGCCGCTGTTCCATGGCATCCAGCCTGCGGTGGGCATGTTCTGCCAGGGCTTCCACCCGGGACAGCCGTTCCGCCATTTTCTGCCGCTTAGCTTCCGTATCCGACAGCTGGCGGCGAAGTTCTGCGATACAGTCCCGGAGGCTCCGCACCGATTCATTCAACGGCTTGATGACGCTGAAATTAAAGATGACGCCGCAGAGCATCAGGACCGATACCAAGGATGCGGCCATCTGTAACCATTCAGCCATATTTCTCACCTCCTAGCCTGTCCGCTGGAACATGTACACGACGATGGACGGCTGCATGTTGTTGTGCGGCTGGCCACCACCCGTCCGGGAAAGGCTGTGGGAATGATTCCCATCCCAGGAGGTATGCCCGTCCACCTGATTCCCATGCCAGCAACCGTCGCCATAACCTACGGCAACAGGTGCATCATTGCCTTCACAGGCATCCCACTGGAAGTTGCGCGGCAATGACCCGCAGGACCAGTGACGATGATTTCCGCTGTCTCCGACTGTATGGCCATGAGCCGGAGTTTCTGGAATCGTAAGGTTGTGCTTCTCCTCACCCAGCTTGTCCCCGGCCTTGTACATGGTTCCGCTGTCTGCTGCTCCGGCCCCGATCAAGCAACGTCCCATGGCAAAGGCCACCCAGGTCGTCCCGGGCCAGTATGTCGCGGGATTCTTCCCGTCCGCAGAAATGTAGATGGCATTGACAGGGAACGGGCATGCCTGGATCTTGGCCACGGCTTCCTCGTCCATATCGGCGTAGGTGACCTTGCCCCAGCTGCCGTTGCTGTGCAGGACGGTATTCAGCTTCCCAGCAGAAGGTGACGGAACCATACCGCTCTGGCCTGCCGTCTTTTCGCCGCAGCCGCTGAAATCTGGCAGGGTGATATCCTTCGTGCCATCAAAGACAACCCGGTGAATCTTCCGCCCCGTCTGCAGCTTCGACGCACTGGCCGCATTGCCGCTGATGCCAGTTGCGTGGGCATTGGCGTCCGTCAGATGGGCATTGATGTCAGCAGCCGTAGCGGAAATCCGCTCATAGAGCCGGGCATCATTGCTGACCAGCTGGGACACAGTCTTGTTCTGCTGGTTGAATACAACCGGGTCTTCCGAAAGATACTGTGGGAAAAGCACATCATAATCCAGCGTATTCTCCACAGCTTCTGTGGGCCGGACTTCCTGTCCGGCACGGTCCGGGAAGTCGGCAGACCATTTCTCTTTGCTGTAATCATCCATTTGTCATCACTCCTTTCTTGGATACGATGGTCGCCGTCGAGAAGGTAGCTTCCCCGTTCCAGTAAATCTTGCCATTCCAGGAATAACCCAGGTAGATGGCGTATCCCAGATGGGCCGGCTTGTAAATGTTGAGCTGCGTGATGAGCTTCTGCAAGGTCGTGGTATCTTTGCCGTTCATGATGCAGTACACCTTGAAGTAGTATTCCTCATTGACTTCCTCGATATGGCCGACACTGTAGAGATTGATGATGGAGTTCATGAAATCTTTTGTAGACACATCCACGTGCTGCAGCTTGAAGAGAATCCGCTGCCTGCGGAATTCGTCACTATCTCCGTCACTGGGCTTGATGCCCAGGAACGATTCATAAAGCGGCAGCGCCCAGGTGGCGGTGTTCACGAAGAAGTTGTCCGCCAGATTCTGCAGAGCCAGGCGCAGACGGTCATGCTCCTCATTGCAGGTTTCTGCCGCGCAGTGGAACATCGGGTCTTTGGATAAGAAATTCGGCAAATACTTCAGGATATCCATCCGGCTCTGCCGCATCCAGTCATTGGCTGACAAGGTTCAGCACCACCTTCCCTGCCACGGGAATCTGCTCGTTCGTCAGTTCCACGTTGGCCGCTTTTCCATTAAGCTTCAAATCCTTATAATCCGTAATGCCGCTGATAGAAAGGAGGAGTTTCCCCATCTGGGCCAGGCTGACATAAGAAAGCGTGAAGCCCGTCTGCTTGAGATAGGCTGTCATGGCTGCCTTTACGGCATCGGGGCTGGCTGTGCCATAGACATCTGCCGTCAAATCAATGGATAATGGCGCCGGCGAAACGACGGTCACGGTCGCACCAATAGGCCGCTGGCTTTCGATGTAGTCATAGACCTCCTGGATCAGTTCAGCCGATGCCGATTCATTCTCTGCCGTGACGATGATGACCTTCACCGTGCCATTGCCCTGCCAGAGCGGGATGACTTTGCAGTTCCCGACGCCATCGACAGACATGGCCCAGTCACGATAATGATTGGCATTGCCCGAGGTAATAGGCTGGCGCACCCGGAACAGGAGCCGGGCAAGGAGTGCGTCATCCGTTTCTTCATCCGCCCCATCGGTGCATTTCTTATGGTTAACGACTGCCGAGATATTCGGGATGGAATAGGGGATTTCTGTAATCGTTCCTTCGGCCACATTGCCACTCGCCCCGGCATCGGCAGCTTCCACGGGAATCGTAACCTCAGCGGCATCGGCAGGAATGGTAGCCGACTCCAGGGTATAAAATCGCTGGCCGTCTTTTGTCTGGAAGAGACTGCTGCGAATGATGTAGGCTCCTGCCATCCCCGTCACCGTAACTTCTCCTTTGGCCTTGACGGCTTTCTTGCGATCGACGCCAAATTCCGCTGCCCGCAGCGTCAGGTAGTCGCCCCAGGACGTTTCGGCAAAGGCCGCGTCGCGCAACATGGCCATCTCGGCATAGCTGCTCTCAAATTCCACAGCATTGGCGTCGATCAGGTCGCGGGCAAAGGTACCTTCCATGGTACTTTGCTCTTTTTCCGTGATGGTGTGCAGGGTCTGGGCCATGCGGCTCTCAATCACATCTTTGGTCTGTGCATCAAATAAATTGCTCATGCCTCGCTCCTTCCTGCCGTCACAATCAATGATTCGTCACTGTAAATGGAAGTGACGTCAACCGTAATGGCCAAATCATCCCGTTCCCGCTTCTCCACCTCGATATGGTTAATGCGGGCAATGTACGGATTCACCATCAATCCCTCACGGATATTCTGACAAATCCTGTCTGCTGTATACTGGCTGTTTGGCGCTCTCCCCTGATACGGCTCGATGGTAATGCCATAGCTGTCATCATACGCTAAGTAGCGGTATCGTTCGGTGAGAATCGCTTTATAAATCCAGACCTTGAGGGCTTCGTTTTCCGTCACCATCAGGTTCTGGCCTTTTTCGTCGTAGCGGAAGCACTGCTTATCAAAGTCATAGCCGTATTCTACGAAAAGAGGCAGCGACTCATTCCGGTTCGCTGCCTGGATGCTGTTCATTGCTACAAAAGGATCAGCCATGGCCATCAATCCTCACAATCTCGTCCAAAATGATGTACTGCTGGATCCGGCCATTGATGAGCATGGGCATGATGGCCACATACATGCCGGGCTTCAGCGTATCCGTATAGATGACGGAATCGGTGTAGTCATTATCGATATCATGATTATGGGACTGGTAAGCCGCATCACCGCTGCCGCCGGCACGATTCTGTGTCGCCGATACCAGATGCCCTTTAGCTGTGCGGCCATAACCTGCCAGGAGATAATGGGAAATCCACAGCTCCTCTTTGGTCAAAATGATGCCATTGTAGCGGACCTTGATATCTGGCGGCGAAGCAAGGATCTGCCCGATTTGAATGTCCGGGCTGTTGCTGCTGCGGCTGACCTGCTCCATCAGATCCAGCAGGCTGATATACGGATTTTTCTGCACACGCTCACCCCCTTGAGGTCTTGATAATCGTTGCCGGATAATAGTCGCTTCCCATATCGATGCTGCCTTCGTAGTGATGAAAACAGCCATAGACATTGGAGCTGTTGCCCCAGCAGCCGCCGCTCCCGTCATAGACGACGACATGCCAGTTCGGATCCGGCTTGCTGTAGCGGTTGTACATGATGATGTCGCCCTTTTCGAGCTGCGACGGGTCATAAGGGATAGCCAGACCCTGCGCTTCGGCATCGGCCCGGAGCTGGTCGCAGCCTTTCACGCCATTGTTATATTCCTGCGCTGCGAAAGGGGAATAGCCCGCCGCGGCGATGGTTGCCCGGTCGACACAGCCTTCTGAGCCATAGGGAGAAACGGTACCCTCGAAATTGGCCATGCACGCATCGACCACACTGCTGCCAGCCACAGCGCCACCTGTAGAAACAGAAGATGTCGATTCCGTTTCCGCTGGCGGCACATAATCCGGGTTGGCATTGTACGATGTACTGTCCAGTTCCTGTTTCTGCTCATCCAGCAGTTTGTTGAATACCAGATGCAGCTCCATCAGGTGCTTGTTGCCTTCGATTTTATGGCTGTCTGACTTGATGAAGAACTGGCCCTTGAGCTGTTCTTCCTGGACTGAGACAGAAAACCCGGCGATACACTGGATATGACCGATGGCCCGGATGGACATGTCATGGGCGACGGTCTTCAGCATGGCCCTTGCCTGCGAGGCATCGTCCTGCTTGGGGTCGGCCTTGCAAATGGCCTGGATGAGACCGAATCGGTCGATATCCGTCTGATTGGGCAGTTCGCCTTTCGTCTGCCCGGTACTGTCGACGACGATGACCTTAGAAACCATGTCTTCGACCGACTCCGACACGGAAGCGCCGGTCAGGTTTGTCACATCGCTGATCAGGAAATCTTCCACCACCTGGTTGTTCATGCAGACCACGTTGAGCTTCCCTTCGGTCATGTAGATATGGTATCCCTTGCCATCCTGTGCAGACTGATAGGATAATGCCTGCTTGATAGCCTCCGTAGCCGAGATATCATCGGCAATGAAATTGCAGGTGACGGACAGGTCAGGAATAGTCCCGGCCGGAATAGAAAAGTCATTGATGGTCTGGCGGATGGCGTCGGCCACTGTGACGTTCGTGTACTTCTTGGTTATGCGGGACTTGGCCAGATAGACGATATTGTCAAAGGATGTAAAATGCATCACGGAAGAGCCGCTCTCCCGGCTGCGGCCAAAAATACGTCCCTGGAACAGGTGGACAGTCTGCTGCGTTTTATCGTCAATGTGGATAAACAGCACCTCGTCCCCCAGTTCCAGTTCCGGATTCTGCCAAGATTTATCCCGCGTCGTATAGGCCAGGTCGAATTCCAGCCTGCGTCCGGCCTGCTCGACGTCCCCGGACCAGGTTGCACAAATCAGCCAGCCCGTAAGGTCTGCGTTCTCGGGCTTTTTCAGGCCTTCCGTCTGAGCATCCTCGGTATTGGTTTTCTTATTGATTCTTTGCAACTGGAACATTTTCATCATTCCTTTTGAGGTTCATCGTCGTCAGGCGGATGATATCCCCGGGCGAAAGACCGCCGTTACGGACAATGCTGCGATAGATTTGGAACTTCGAGAACTGCTCATTGTTGAGCGTCACCGATTTCCCCACGGCCCGGCCGATGACGTTCCCGATACTGTCACCGGGATAATAGGTGATGTTCTTCTTCATCTTCGACCAGAACGACTCCGGCCGCTTCTTCAGTCCCGTAGCAGTCTCGGTCTTTCCTGTCTCAGGCGCCGTAACGTAGCGGTACTCTGTCAGGCCCAGCTCGTAATAGACATCGCCGCTGCCGTCCTTTTCGCCAAACTTGAAGGATGAAATCAGGCAGGGCATGGAAAGTGGCGTGTCTGATACCGTCAGCTGACAGACGCTGTCACCGGTACGCATCGTTTCCAGTTGGGCAATGTACGTATAAGGTGCCAGCCCCATCATGGCAAAGGGATAATCCTGGGCCGGAAAAAAGCCGGAAAGGGTCAGTGTCTTGAGTCCCGTCTTTCCCATCATAAGGTAGTCGCCGAAGTTATTGATGTTCACCGTGCCATGATTCGTATTGACAGATACCATCAGCTCCGAAGGCAGGACGGGAAAGACCACCGCTGCCGATTCAGAAGAGAGTGAAATCGTGAGGGAAGACGCAGCCTGGCCGATGGCGTTCAACAGGGATGCTAAGAAAGAACTCATCAGAGGGTCGCTCCTTTCATGCGGTTCATGCCGTACAGTCTCATTTTTTCGACGAGTTTTTCAGCGACGGCGTCGATGTCCTGCTCGCTGCGGACGTTCATCGTATCAATGCAGATGGTAATGCCGCCGCTGCCGGCGTTCATGGCCTGGCGGATGCTTTCATCATGAGGTATGACCGTACTGCCATTGGGCAGGTGTACCAGCTCGCCCCGGCGGTCTTCATTGATGACGGCAAAGCCGCCACGAAAGTTCTCGACACCGCTTTCAAAGTGGCTGATACTTGGGATATCAAATCCCACATGGGTCGGCGCCCCTCCCGTCAGGGACGGAATGTCGATAGACAGGCCGTTGATGCTGGAAATCAGGCCGTTCACCTGGTCGATGACCCAGTTCACACCGCTGCGAAAGGTGTCCTTGATGCTTTCCCAGATACTGTGTTCGATATAATGCGACACGGTATCC
This sequence comes from Acidaminococcus fermentans, assembly GCA_004555735.1. GTDB lineage: Bacteria > Bacillota > Negativicutes > Acidaminococcales > Acidaminococcaceae > Acidaminococcus > Acidaminococcus fermentans_A. The sequence goes on along the minus strand of SFHH01000050.1, from coordinate 11,499 downwards.
CAGTTCCTCCACAGAAGGTACAAGGCAGCAATAATCGCGGCAATGATGATAATGATGGGATTGGCCATGGCTGCGGCGCCTACGGCACGGATGATGGTGATCATCATGCGTCCGGCAGTCAGAAAGGTACTGCCCATGCCCCTGGCCACGATGGCAATGCCCCGGCAGACCGGAATGAGTCCTTTGAACTGGGTCGAGAGATACTTCGAGACACTGCCGGCTTTGCTAATGCCCGTGGCAATAGAGTTGAAAGTACCAAAAGCCCTGCCGCCGACCGTCAGCACCCGCCCCAGGGTGGAACCGAAGAGCTGGAAGGTCACGATGCCAAAAGCCACCTGGCCAATCAGCGTTTTCTGTTCCGGTGTAAGCGCACGAAACCAGGCAGCCAGTTCCTTGACGCGCATCGACATGGCCTTGAAGTACGGCGTAAACGACACTGCTAAATCCATGCCGGCATTCTTCAGCTGGTTCATGGTAATTTGCATCTGCTCCGACGGGGTCAGCATCTTCTCATAGGCTTCCCGGGTCATGCCGGCAGACTGGGCCATCTGGTCCATGACCTTATCGAAGTCCCCGGCTCCCTTGCCCGTCAGGACCAGGATGCTGTTCAGGCCCTCGACAGAGCCAAAGAGCTGGGCCATCTGTTCGGCATCGCCGCCTGTCGCCCGCTTCACTTCGTCCAGGAACTTCACCCAGCCCACGCTCTGCAGATGAGCCGCATTGAACTCAAGGCCAAGGGACTGAGCCAGTTTCGCCGCTTCGGCAGACGGCTTCAGGATGTTGCTGTAAGCCGCCTTGAGTCCGGTAATGGCCTCGCTGGTCCGGATACCGTTCTTGGTCAGGACGGCGATGGAACCGAACAGTTCCTGGGTACTGACATTGAGCTGTGCCGCAATGGGGATGACATTGCCCATGGACTGGGCCATCTCGCCAAAGGATGTCTTGCCGAAGTTCTGTGCCAGGAGCATCTGGTCCGTCACCGCCGTGGCTTCTTCTGCCGATTTTCCATAGGCATTGAGGACCGTGGTCACACCGTTAACGGCAGTCGTCGTGTCGGTGAAGCCGGCTTTCGCAGCAATTGTCATGTCTTTGACAAAGCCCACGGCATGGGCCGCATCGACACCAGCGGAAATGGCCTGGTAGACCGATTCCGAAAGATCAGCGACACCTGCGCCCGTTTCATCGCTGACAGCACGAATCTCATCACTGACCTTCTGCATGGAAACAACCGTCGTGTCGACCAAAGTCGAAATCTTGGCGATACCGTTGGCAAAGTCGCTGTGCAGCTTGAAGCCTGCCGTTGCGGCTGCCAGGATGGGGGCTGACAGCAGGGCTATCTTGTCTGATAAGCCGGAAATCTTGCTTCCCGTCTGCTCGATGCTCTTCGCCGTCCGTTTCTGGATGCGCTCATGCTCCGTCAGCTTGTCCGACAGTCCGCTGACCGATTGTTTCGCCGCCGCCATCTGGGTCTTCATGGTCCCCAGGCTGGCATTGACGCTATGCACGGTCGGCGTGAACAAATCCCGCAGCCGGATGGCGGCATCGATGACATTATTGGCCATGCTGTTTCACCTCTCAATGTTGTTACAGATATTAAAAATATAGTAAGATAAAAGAAATCTATCGTTACGGAGGAATTCCAATGCGCTATTTCAATGAAACAGAAAAAAGATTAGCTGAACGATATCACCATATGGAGCTTGGTACTTGCAAAATCTGTGAAGAATGTCACAAGAAAGAACATTTATCCTTACCGATTGGCTGCTGGTGCGTAGGTTCCGATTTTAATAAAACTTCCAAGAGAATTCTATTTGTCGGTAAAAATGCCAGAAACAATCCCGGCACGATTGAAGACGGCTTCCGCAATCCCTTTCAATATACCCGTGAATCTCTGTGGAACAAAAGCTGGCCATATTGGAGCTATACTCGTGCTATCACTCAGAGAATATTCGGTGACGATTCTATAGAACACATCGCATTTACCAATATTGTCAAATGCAACAATTCCGGAGGAAAGGATACTACCTCAGATTTTGTAAAATCCAACTGTATCCTAAACCTAAAAGTCCTTCAGCAGGAATTAAAGGTAATACATCCTACTCATATCATTTTTTATACATCTTGGTATTATGACGATTACATCCCTAACGTTTTTGACCGTTATAATATTCATTACAACGGTTTTAAAGACATTGGGAAAAGAAAAATGCCCTGGCAGGAAGCCATTTCCACCCTGGGCAATCAAACCTTTCATGTACTACGTGTCGGCCACCCACAATGCAAGAAAAAAAGCGACTTCGTCTATGAAATATCTAAGTGGCTTGAGCCTGCCTTATGACTTTATGGCAGATAGCCGTATTTTCAGCAGTTAATCCGATAATGCTGAAGATACTTTTTTTATTGTATCCTTCCAACTCGATTATTAACATAAATTCCATTAATGTATTTTGGATTCCTTAGCTCCCTTCTTGCGTCTCATTGCCCCTGCCGTCTCTTTTCCTGATTTCATTATACTATACGTACTGTATGGATTTTGGGACAGTTACTCCGTATCCCCTCTCATTCCCTCTTCAATCTTTTGTTAGAATAAAAAGGAGCTGCTGCATGAAGCAACAGCCCCCCAGAAATATCATTTCGTCCTCGAAGGCCACTGTATAGGGCCATCGGGCGATTTCTTCCAGCATCTCCCCCTTAGCCATCAGGGGGTACTGCACCGATCATGCAGCACCCCCTGTCTTCAGTCTTCCACAGAGACCAGTTCGATTTTGAAATTCAGTTCTTTGCCGGCCATTTCATGGTTGGCATCGAAAGTGATGGTGGTATCGGTCTTTTCCGTGACCCGCACCGGGATCTGCTGGCCCTTGGGAGTGCTCAGAGCCACCCGCTGGCCCACTTCCAGCGCTTCTGAGCCGGGCATCTGGGCAAATTCCACCGTGAGGATGTTCTGGGGATTAGGCTGTCCATAGGCCTCTTCCGGCATCAGGTGGATGTTCTTCACTTCCCCCACAGCCATATCCCGGACAGCGTCATCGAATCCCTTGATCATCATGCCGGCCCCCACTACGAATTCCAGGGGCTCGCCCCGATCGTAGGAAGAATCGAAGCGGGTCCCATCGTTCAGGGTCCCTTCATAATGGACTTTCACTTTCTTGTTCTCGTTGCTCATATCTTGCTCCATTCTATTTTTTTCTCTTACGGCTTGTACACCGCTTTCACGTTGGTGACCATATCTTTGTTGGCCGCCTGGTCCGGGTCTTTGGTGCGTTTTTCTTTCATCGCTACGGTCTGTTCCTTCCCGCCTTTCTGGAAGGTGCCGGTGTACACAGCGTCGCTGTCCTGGAACAGGGTGGCTTCCAGCACCACTTGATAGGTGCCGTCGGGAGCGGTCTTACCGCTGTCATCCTTGCCGTCCCAGGCCACTTTCACCTGGCCGGACTGAGGGGTTGCCTGGGTAAAGGCGTCCACTTTCTTTGCGTCCAGCTGGGCCAGGCCGGATTTCTTCACCCATACTGGCAGGGCCTGGTCCCGTTTCTTGAAGCCGCCTTTGGCTACGAATTTCGTAGCGAACAGGGTCCGGACCACTTTCCCGTCCTTGTCCTCGATCCAGGCGGCCATTTGGTTGGTGGCCTTCCCGTCTTTTCTGTTATAGGTGTATTCCAGGGTCAGAGGCCCTTTGGCCTGAGCCGCTGCGGGCGCCTTTTCCTGGGCTGCTGGAGCGGCCTTCTTTTCACTGCCGCAGCCGGTGAAGAGCCCCAGGGCCGTCACGCCGGCCAGCAGCAGGCCCATCAATCTGTGATCCGATTTACGATCCATAAACAATTCTCCCTTGGGCAATTTCCATATTTTCTTTTCCCGGCCTCATCCTTCAGGCGCTTTCCAGCCGGGTGATCCGCTTCTCCCACCCGCTCTTGTTGTAATAGAGCCACTGGAGCAGGTTGCACATCATCCAGCCCATGGGATAACCCAGGGCGATGGGGATGACGCTGGGGGTCAGATGGCTCACCACCAAGAGATACAGCTGCCGGAACAGCACAAAGGAAAACAGCATGATCACCATGGGAGCCCGGGCATCCCCGATGCCCCGCAGCATCCCGGCCAGGATCTGGTTCATGCAGGCGAAGATATCGAAGAGACACACGCAGCGGATGAAGAGTACGCCTTTTTCCACCAACCCCGGCTCCTGGTTGAACAGCCGCACGATGTGGGGAGCCAGGAAGAATTCCGGGATCACCAGGCAGGTGGTAGCCGCAAAGGCCATGGCCATAGCCACCCGGATCCCCTTATGGATCCGGTCCGGATTCCCGGCACCGGCGTTCTGTCCCGTAAAGGTGGTGATGGCCAGGGCGATGCTCTGCATGGGCATGATCACGAACATATCCATCCGGATATAGATGCCCCACCCTGCCGTATAATCAGCGCCGAAGGCATTCACATAGGACTGGACGAAGATGTTGGAGAAGGCCGTCAAGGCCATCTGGACACCAGCCGGCAGACCCACGTCCACGATCCGTTTCAGCATAACCGTATCTAGGCGCAGTTCCTTCCAGGTCAGGGAATAGATCTCCCGGCTGCGGAAGAGCACCACCAGCACCAGCACCGCCGAGACGAACTGGCTCAGGATGGTGGCATAGGCCACACCGGCCACTCCCCAGTGGAGCCCGATGACGAAATACAGGTCCAACGCCACATTCAGGCAGGAGGTCAGGGCCAGGAAGTACAACGGCCGTTTGGAATCCCCCACTGCCCGCAGGATGGCGGACCCCATGTTGTAGATCATCAGGCCGGTGATGCCGGAGAAATAGATCCGCAGATAGGTGATGGAATGGGGAGCCACCGTAGGCGCCGTCTGCATGCTCTTGACCAGGAAGGGGGTGATGGCCCAGCCCAGGGCCATGAACACCAAGGACAAGAGGAACGTCCCCACCAGGGAGGTATGGACCGCCCGACGCAGTTCCGGCCCCAGTTTCGCCCCGAAATACTGGGCGATCACCACGCTGGCCCCGGTGCTCATCCCCAGGAAAAAGCCCACCAAGGTATTGATGCAGGGCATGACTGAAGTCACCCCGCCCAGAGCAGCGGATCCCACGAAATTCCCCACCACCACAGAATCCACTGCATTGTACAGCTGCTGGAACAGATTCCCGAACAGGAGAGGCAGGGCAAACCAGAAGAGATGGCTGAAGATCCCGCCCCGGGTCATATCCTTCGTGGAAGTCTTGGCCAAGGAATCACTCCCTTTATTTCAGCAGATTGTCGTTCTCGAAGTAATTGATCTTCATGGCAGCGCGGACTTCAGCCAGGGTCTGGGCCGCTTTGGCTTCGGCCCGGGCCGTGCCTTCTTTCAGGATCTCTACCACTTCAGGTTTCCGGGCTTCCCAGTATTCCCTGCGTTCCCGGATGGGCTGCAGCACGGACTGGAGCACTTCGTTCAGGAAGCGTTTGATCTTCATATCCCCCAGGCCGCCCCGCTGGTAATGGGCCTTCAGTTCATCCAGGTTAGCGTATTCCGGCAGGAAGGCGGCGAAGTGTTCCGGTTTGCTGAAAGCGTCCAAGTAGGTGAACACCGGGTTCCCTTCCACATGGCCCGGGTCGCTGACCTGGATATGGGTGGGATCGGTGAACATGCTCATGACCTTCTTCTTGATGGTGTCCGCATCATCGGACAGGTAGATGCAGTTGCCTAGGGATTTGGACATCTTGGCTTTCCCGTCCAGGCCGGGCAGCCGCAGGCAGGCCTTGTTGGAAGGCAGCACGATATCCGGTTCCGTGAGGGTTTCCCCGTAGACGCTGTTGAACTTGTGGACGATTTCCCGGCACTGTTCCAGCATGGGTTTCTGGTCCTCCCCTACGGGCACATGGGTGGCATGGAAGGCCGTGATATCCGCTGCCTGGCTCACTGGATAGCAGAAAAAGCCCAAGGGTACGCTGGCTTCGAAGTTCTTCTGCTGGATTTCCGCCTTGACGGTGGGATTCCGCTGGACCCGGGCCACCGTAACCAAGTCCATATAATAGGTAGACAATTCGAAGAGCTCCGGGATCAGGCTCTGGATGAAGATGGTGGCTTTCTGGGGATCGATGCCCACCCCCAGGTAATCGAGGGCTACCTGGAGCACGTTCTGCCGGACTTTTTCCGGATTTTCCGCGTTGTCCGTCAAAGCCTGGGCATCGGCGATCATGAAGTAGATTTCATCGAATGTGCCGCTGTCCTGGAGCAGGACCCGTTCCTGGAGCGAGCCTACGAAATGGCCTACATGGAGATGACCGGTGGGACGATCCCCGGTCAGGATGATTTTTGGCATGGTGATACCTCTCTTTCTGCGATGGCTGCCTATTAGAAAAATCTGGTGCACTTCTTATAAATATACTATGAAAGGGGATTTTGTTCAAGTGGCGGAGAGAGTGCATCCAGAAAAAACACTTGTATTTTCCATATGAATTCATTATACTTATGGACGGTGAATTGTCATTATTTTCTCAATCCTAGAAAGGAAGTCTAGTATGAACTCTATGATCCGCACACTCCGTAAAATCCCATTAATCCACCAGATCGCTGTGGGCCTTATCATCGGCATCCTGATTGCCGTGTTCCTGCCCGGCGCCGTCCCTGTGGTAGGCATCTTCGGGGACCTGTTCGTCCGGGCCCTGAAGGGGGTAGCCCCGCTCCTGGTGTTCATCCTGGTGATGAATGCCATGGTCCAGCGGAAAGAAGGGGGCGATACCCAGATGAAACCCATCATCACCCTCTATGTGATTGGCACCTTCGCCGCTTCCATCGTAGGTGTGACCCTGTCCTTCCTGTTCCCCCAGACCCTGATGCTCCAGCTGGGGAACGCCAAGGTGAACCCGCCCAGCGGCATTGCGGAAGTGGTCCACAACCTGGTGCTGAACATCGTGGACAATCCCCTGAACGCCATTCTGAAGGCCAACTACATCGGTATCCTGGCCTGGGCGGTGATCATCGGCTTAGCTCTCCACAAATCCGCCAGCTCGGAAACCAAACAGGTACTGGAAGACCTGTCCGGTGGCATCACCAAGGTTGTCACCTGGGTGATCCATTTCGCTCCCCTGGGGATCATGGGTCTGGTGTCCCAGTCCATCAGTGCCAGCGGCCTGTCCGCCTTGATCTCTTACTTCAGCCTGCTGGGGGTGCTGCTGAGCTCCTATTTCCTGGTGGCTCTAGTGATGAATCCCCTCATCGTCTACCTGAATGTCCGGAAGAACCCCTACCCTCTGGTCTGGGCCACCATCAAAGAAAGCGGCATCTATGCCTTCTTCACCCGGTCTTCTGCGGCCAACATCCCGGTGAACCTGACCCTGTGCAAACGGCTGGGGCTGAACCCGGATACCTACACCATCTCTATCCCCCTGGGGGCTACCATCAACATGGCCGGGGCCTCCATCACCATTTCCGTGCTGAGCCTGGCCGCCGCCCATACCTTGGGCGTATCTGTGGACCTGCCTACCGCCCTGCTCCTATGCATCGTTTCTACCGTTGGTGCCTGCGGAGCGTCCGGTGTAGCCGGGGGTTCCCTGCTGCTGATCCCGGTGGCCTGCGCCTCCTTCGGCATCAGCAATGACATCGCCATGCAGGTGGTGGGCGTGGGCTTCATCATCAGCATCATCGAAGACGCCTGCGAAACGGCCCTGAACAGCAGCAGCGACGTGCTGTTCACCGCCACTGCCGAATACGCCAAACGGGCCCGGATGGGGACCCTGAAGGCGGAGGATATGGTACCGAAGGAAATGGAAGAAGAAGATTAATAAAAGCCGCCTGCGAGGCGGCTTTTTTGTCAGCTGTCAACGGTCAGCGGCCGTTGATAGTTGACCGTTGACGGTGGCTGCAGCGCTTGCAGCAGCAGCTTTTTTTATTTCGCTCTCACCGCCATTGGCTTCAATTCCCCTTCTGCTTCATACTGGGAATCGAACTTTTCATTCAGGTAGTTGCTGTACAGGTAGGCCAGGACGGCGCCGGAGATGTTGTGCCAGGCGCTGAAGATGGCTCCAGGAACACCAGCCATGGGCATGGCGGCAAAATGGGCCTTGGCCAGGCCAGTGGCCAGGCCGGAATTCTGCATCCCCACTTCGATGGAGAGCGCCACCATCTGTTTCCAGCTCATGCCGGTGAGTTTGCCGATGGCAAAGCCCAGCAAGTACCCCAGCACATTGTGGAGCACTACCACCAGGAGAATCAGTCCGGCACTGTTCAGGATGGCATTCCGGCTGGCTCCGATGATCCCGGCGATCAAGAAGCTGATCACCAGGCTGGAAACAGCGGGCAGGTAATCCACCGCTTCTTTGGCGAATTTGGGGAAGAAGTTCTTCACCGCCAGGCCCACGCCGATGGGTACGAATACGATCTGGAGGATGGAAACGAACATGCCGATAGGATCAAAGGCGATCTGCTTGCCCACCAGCAGCCAGGTCAAGAGAGGGGTCATGATGGGGCTCAGCACCGTGGAGCAGCTGGTCATGGTCACGGAAAAAGGCACATCCCCATGGCTCATGAAGGTGATCACGTTGGAAGAGGTCCCGCCGGGGCAGGTCCCCACCAGCACCACCCCAACCGTCAGTGCCGGATCCAGATGGAAGGCCTTGGACAGCAGGAAGGCCAGGAAAGGCATGACGAAATACTGGGCGCAGACCCCGAAAAAGATGTTCTTGGGCTGCTTCAGCACCAGGGCGAAATCGTGGAGACTGGTGGTCATCCCCATGCCGAACATGATGATTCCCAGCATCACGCTGAGGATGGAAACCCCGTAGGCCTTCCCCAGCACCCAGGAAAAAGCGTGGGGGGCAAAGAGCCCGATGCCCAGGAACACCACGGCGATGACGCCAAAATACTTGCCGATCAATCCGCAGACTTTCTTTAAATCCATTTTCCTCATCCTTTCTTTTTCCGGAAACAAAAAAAGCCCCGTCCCTCGAAAGGGACGGAGCATGCTCCGCGATACCACCCAATTTCCCGCAGACCTTGCAGTCCACAGGCTCTCTCAACGTACCAACATACGCGTTTCCACTAACGGGGATCAGCCGTACGGACTTAATTTTGCTTCAGTCCGTCTCTTCCGGGAGGATTTTCCTTTCGGCCAGGCCGCCGGTTCACACCATCCACCGGCTCTCTGGAGGCACGCATCCAGAAAGTACTCTTTCCCATCATCAGATTTCCTTATGCAATTGAGCTGCTTCTCTTTGAAAAGCATGTCCTTATCTTACGAGGACAAGGGCAGTTTGTCAAGAAAATTTTCTGGTTTTAAGAAAAGCTTTTTCGTCCAATCCGTTATTGTAACAAATATGGCAGAAATACCTTGGCCAGGCCCAGGAAGATGAAGAACCCGCACACATCGGTGAAGGTGGTGATGAAGATGCTGGAGGCCACGGCCGGGTCGTAGTTCAGGGCCTTCAGGATCACCGGCACCAGGAAGCCCACCAGGGCCGCGATCATCAGGTTGCAGATCATGGCCACCAGGATTATGAGGCCCAGGGCCAGGTTGTGGTTCATCCACACGATCACCGCTCCGGCGATCACCCCATTCACCAGGCCATCGATGAAGCCTACGGTGATGCCCCGGAGGATCCGTACCCCATTGCCGTGGAGCTTGATATCCCCCAGTGCGATTCCCCGGACCACCACGGCCAGGGTCTGGGTCCCCGCATTGCCCCCCATGCCGGCTACGATAGGCATGGCGGCGGCCAGGGCCACTACCTGGCTGATGGTATCTTCGAACAAAGAAACCACCGAGGAAGCCAGGAACGCCGTCACCAAGTTGATCAAGAGCCAGGGCAACCGGAGCTTGACGCTTTCCAGCACGGTGCTGTCCACGTCTTCTTCCTTGCTGACACCGCCCATCTTCAACATGTCTTCGGTGTTCTCTTCTTCGATGACGTCGATGATGTCATCAACGGTGATGATCCCCAGCATGCCCTTCCGCTTGTTCACTACCGGGATGGCATGGAGGTCGTATTTGGATACCAGCCGGGCCACGTCTTCCTGGTCCGCTTCCGGTTCCACGGAGATCACATTGTCCTCCATGATGTCCTGGAGGGTGTCATAGTTCTTGGCCACCAGGAGTTCCCGGAGGGATACGGTCCCCACCAGCTGTTTCTTTTCGTTGAGCACATAGAGGATATTGATTTCTTCCGTCTTGGGAGCGATTTCCTTCACTTTTTCCAGGGCCTGGCTCACGGTCAGGGAGCTGCGCATGGAAATGTATTCGGTGGTCATGATCCCGCCGGCAGTGCTTTCCCCATAGCCCAGCAGGTTCCGGATCACTTCCTGGTCGCTTGATTTCATCAGCTTGACCAGCTCTTTCCGCCGGTTGGCGGGCATATCCCCCAGGATATCTACGATATCATCCTTGGACATGTGCTGGAAGATCCGGATGATCTTGTTCAGATCGAACAGCTTCATGATCCGGACCTGGAGCTCGTCATCGGCCTGTTCGATGATCTCCGCCATCTGCTGATCCGGCAGGATGGCGGCCAGGAACACGATATCGCTGTCGCTGGCTTCTTCCAAGGCATAGGCCAGGTCGATGGGGTGGGAATCTTCCACCAGTTTCAGGACGGCCTGTTGATCTTTTCGGTTCAGGGCGGAAATCAGTTCATTCTCTACCCGTTCTTCCAGTTCTTCCTGTTTTTCTTCTACAGAATGGTTCTCTTTCTGTTCATCCATGCTGCACACTCTCCCCTCATGGGTCCCCGTCCTCCCCGGGGCCCGGATGGTGGGAAAGGCCGACCCTCGTCAGTCAGCGTTCCCCCGCTTTTACTTCCGCGTCAAAGCCACGTCGTCCGACGAAAGCCATCCCACGGCACCGTCAAAGCGGATGCATAGATTGTAGACTTTGTTTTCCACCGTATTCCGGGTCTGGTTGATGGGCACGAAAATCGTCCCTTTGGGATAGAAGCCCAGGGTCAGGCTTTCCTTCCCCGGTTCCGCATAGAAAGGCACACCGTTGCGGGTGGTCATCATGATGATCTTGGACTGATGGAACCGTTCTTCCGTGGAGGCAGCATGGGCCGTACCGGAAAAGACCGGCAGGGACCCGATGCCCGCCAGGGTACAGAACGCCAGCATCAGGCTGATTTTTTTGAACATGGGACACCTCATTTCTCAGGCAGTCGCCCCAAAGGGCTTACACCACCTGGAAGATATAGAATTTCAGATAATCAGTTTCCGGCACATTGTACAGGATCGGATGATCCGGTGCCTGCTGCCGGGCTTCCACCTGCCGCAGGGATACCGCCGCATCCCGGGCCGCCTCATGGAGCATCTCCACGAACAGCTCGCTCTTCATGAAATGGCTGCAACTGCAGGTGGCCAGGTAGCCTCCCCGGGGCAGCAGCTTCATGGCCTTCAGGTTGATCTCCTTATAGCCCCGGAAGGCGCTCTTCACCGTGTGGCTGCTCTTGGTGAAAGCGGGCGGATCCAGGATGATGAAGTCGAAGGGATGCTGCTTCTTCTCCTCCAGTTCCGTCAGATATTCGAACACATTGGCTTCC
>SFHH01000049.1 GCA_004555735.1 Acidaminococcus fermentans | reverse complement strand
TAGATGATCCCAGAAATTTGTTTGATTTCCTGCTTTTTCAAGGAAATTTCCAGGAAGTGACTGAAACCATACGTACTCGATCTTTCGTTGATCATATCCATTGCTTACCTCCCAAAGTCAATTTTCAGCCAGAAAAAATCTTTCACCAGGTGAATCCTTTTCCCACGACTTCATTCACATCCTGTATGGCCACAAAAGCCTGAGGATCCTCTTCCTGTACGATGGCTTTCAGCTGGGCCAGCTGGGTCAGTTTCAGGACCACCAGGAGGACTTGCAGTTTTCGGCGGGAATAAGCTCCTTCTCCCTGGAGGAAGGTCACCCCCCTGTCCAGTTCATGAAGGATCCGGGTACTGATATTCTCCGGCCTTTCTGTAATGATCAGGATGCTTTTCTTGAAATCGAACCCCACCACGAAGGTATTGGTAGATTTGAAGATCACAAAGAACATCATCATGCTGTACAGCACTGGAGTCAGCCCCAGAAAGAAAAGAGCCGCCAGCATCAAGGTAAAATTGTACAGGAAATTGGTGGTCCCCACCGAAACATTGTAGTATTTCTGGCTCAGGAACCCTAGGATGTCCACTCCACCTGTGGTGGAACCGGCCCGGAAAACCAGTGCATAGCCCAGTCCTGTCAGGACTCCGCCGGCAGCCAAACCGAGGATAGGATCCTCTACCTGGACTTTTCCCTGGAGAAAAGCCAACCCATCCAATGCCGCTGAAAAAAGGAAGGTTCCAATCAGGCTGTCCACAAAGAATTTCCGGCTGATATACCGCCAGGCCAGATAGAACAAAGGGAAATTCAGCAGAAAACCTACCATCCCAGGAGGCCACCCGAAAAGATAGTAGAAAATAATGGCCAGCCCGGTAAGGCCCCCTGTCAGGAAATGATGGGGAACAAAAAAAATATGGAAAGCGCCAGCCATCAGGACACATCCTGCAAGGATGCTCCCATAACGGAGAAATGTCTGGGAAAAGGGTGTCCAGGGCTTCAACTTTCGACAGTCAGCCAAGATGGAACCCGTTCCAGCAGGGGATCCCCGTATAGGTTTTGGGTTCCTCTTCTCCGGTAAGGACCCGCAGGGCACCAGCTGCCAGTGCCTCCATTTCAAATTCTCCGGCCATTACTGTAACCGGCGCAATGAACTGCAGTTTCCGTTTCAGTTCTGCATCCACATAGGGATCATAGCTGATGCCCCCGGTCAGGACAATACCGTCCACCTTTCCTTCCAGGACAGCCGCCATGGCTCCGGCCTGTTTGGCAATCTGGTAAATCATGGCGTCATAGACCAATTTGGCATACCCGTCCCCGGCAGCGATCCTTTTTCCCACTTCCCGGGCATCACTGGTCCCCAGATGATCCACCAGGCCTCCATTCTTGGTGATTTTCTGATAGATTTCTTCTTCTGTGAACTTTCCGGAAAAGCACATCCGTACCACATCTTTCACCGGCAGAGCACCGCAGCGGGTAGGCGCCATCGGTCCGTCTCCCTGGGCGATGTCATTGGAATCGATCATCTTCCCTTTCCGATGGGCGGTAACGGAGATGCCACCCCCGATATGGCAGATGATCAGATCCATCTCTTCATATCGTTTCCCCAGGCTTTTGGCATAACGGATCCCCACTTCTTTCTGGTTCAGGGCATGGAGCTTGCTTTCCCGGTAAAGGCCCTTGAGCCCGGTGATCCTAGCCTCATCGATGAACTCATCCACATCAGGAGGATTGACGATGAAAGCCTGTCCCCCGTACTCTTCTACGAATTCATGGGCCAGCTGGGCTCCCAAAATGGCTGGATGCTGGACACTGACTTTATTGCGCTGATCGGCCAGGATCCTGTCATTGACGGGATATGTACCCCCTACCACACTGACCAATCCTCCTCCCCTCCCTACGAAAGCATCGGTACCAGTAAGGCTCTGATTGGCTTCTTGGAGAGCTTCCAGGATAGATTTCTTTCGATAAGCCAGCTGATCCAGGATTTCCCGGAACTGCTTCAGTTCAGCAGCTTCATGGGTGATATTTTTGCTGAACACTTCCACGTCTCCCTGGAAAAGGGCAATTTTGGTAGATGTAGAGCCTGGATTGATGGCAAATACTTTATATTCCTTCATCATATGATTCCTCCCAACAGGATAAAAAGAGCCAGGAACGGAAATCTTGTAAATTTCCAGCTCCTGGCAAAAGCAGCATCACAGCATGAAAAGCGGATACAGAAGCCCCAGCCAGATGACCATTAGGGCCCCTCCGATCCGGGTGGAAATAGAGGCAAAAGCCAGAAGGTCCATCCGTTTGGCAGCGGTCAGCACGGCGATATCTCCGGAACCGCCGATATTGCAGCAGCACAGGCCGGCGGTAACTCCGGCTTCATAGGGGTACAGCCCGGCAAGGCGGCCGAAAAGCATGGCCCCCATCATGGCACCCAAGACTCCCAAGAAAATCACAAGCAGCACGCCGCCGGAGAAATAGCTGGTCAGGTCGGTGATGCGCAGGGAGCAGACCCCGATGCCGGCAATCAGCATGGGCAGCATGGCCTTCAGGGCAAACTGCATGGAATAGACGCAGTCATAGGACACATCTTCCGGCAGGATGTTAGTGGTCTTGATCAGAATGGCCAGGATGATGGTCCAAGCCAGGCCGGCAATGTGATTCAGCCCCGGGATGTGGGCCAGCAGGACGCCAGCCAGGTAGAGGACCAGAGCCATGAAGATGCCCCCGCCCAGTTTCTTGTAATCGGCAGAAGTCACGTCTCTCTTTTCCCCCTTGACTTCATCTTCTGCTTCAATGGCATCTTGGTTCATCAGGATCTTCCCCCGCCCGTTGAGACCAGGGATTTTTTCCGTAAGAGGACCGCCGACAGCGGCAAAGAGTACGGCCAGTACATTGGAAATGGAGGCATAGCAGAGGAACTGTCCTGCCAGCCCCGTCAGATCCTTTCCCGCCAGATTGGAATACAGAGCCGGCAGCGTGGTCATGGCACCGGCAGAACCGCCGGACATGCAGGGAGCGCCTACATAGAACATTCCTTCTTTCCAGCCGAACCCGGTGAGCCAGCCTCCCAGGATGCAGAAGCCCAAGGCAAAGACCTGGCTTCCTACCACTGTGGGCAGATACCGCACGGTAGCCTTCAGCAGCACTTTCCGATCCATGACCAGGACGGATCCCACCAGCAGGAGAGCGATATAGGCATCCTGGAACCCTGTTTTCATCAGGACACGGCATCCATTGACCAAAGTCTGGGGAATCATGCCCATATAATTCATGAGAGAGGCCCCGAACAGAGGCAGCAGGCAGGAACCGCCCAGATATTTATTGACGATGGGAACCGCGTCCCCCAGCCAGAAAAAGAGCCCGCCGACCGCCATCAGGAAAGCGCCAGTGGCAATGTAGTTGGTCGCCACATATTTTCCTGCTGTATTGGCATAGACCGTGGTGGTAGGCAGCCAGCCCATATAGGTACAGATCATGATGATCAGGAAAAATGGCAGGAAATATTTGAACTGCAGTCCGCAAACTTGGAATTGGATATCTTGTTTCATATGAAATTCCCCTTGTCTTTTAACAGCCGTGGCCGATCAGGGCAGCCACTACAATGGACATGTATTTATCATCGGCAGAAGCGGCCCGGGAAACCAGGAGAACCGGAACTTTTGCACCCAGGACCACCCCACCAGTCCTGCCGCCTCCGATGACCGTGATGGCCTTGGCCACCGCATTGGCTGCCACAATATCCGGCAGTACCAGCAGATCCGCATCCCCTGCCACCGAACTTTCATAGCCTTTGATCCGGGCCGCTTCCGGATCCATGGCCAAGTCCAGACTGATGGGCCCTTCCAGTGTGCAGCCGGGGATACCTTCCCGTTTGATGGCATCCGCTTCCACCGTTTCCGGCATCTTGGGGTTCACTTTTTCCACAGCAGCAAGCATGGCCACCTTAGGATCCTTTTCTCCCAAAGCATGGAAAGCGCCTACCGCATTGCGGATTTCCGCTTTTTTCTGTTCCAGATCCGGATAGGTCAGAAGAGCCGGATCCGTAATGGCGAATACTTTGTGGTAATAAGGACTTTCAAAGAATCCCACCAGGCTCATGATGTCCCCAGTGCGGATTCCCGTATCCTTGTTCACCAGGACCTTCATCAACGTCCCGGTCTGACATTTGCCCTTCATGATACAGTCCACCCGGCCTTCCCGGGCCAAGTCCGCTGCTTTCTGGATACATGCCACCGGATCTTCCAGGTCGATGATGTCCACTTCCAGTTCTGGGCAGCCGATTTTTTCCAGGATTTCCCGGATTTCTGTTTCTTTTCCAATCAGTACCGGACGGACCAAACCGTCCCGAGCAGCCTGGCTCACCGCCTGGAGGGTATGTTCATCCTGGGCTACAGCTACTGCCACCCGCCGTTTCCCCGGCTGCTGCCGGAGCATTTCTTTCATCTGTTCAAAATTTTTCAGCATCACGGCACTTCCTTCTCAAAGTTTCCGAGGATCAGTCACTACGCCAGTAAGAGCCGTAGCCGCTGCCACTGCTGGACTGCATAGATAGCTCAGGGTCTTCTTGGTTCCCTGCCTGCCGATGAAATTCCGATTGGCTGTAGAGAGGATCCGCTCATCGTCATACATCAGCCCATAGGGCATACCGCAGCACAGCCCGCAGCAAGGATGGCAGATGACAGCCCCTGCTTCGATGAAGGTCCGGATATAGCCTCGCCGGATGGCTTCCTTAAAGACCGCATTGGTGGCAGGAACCACAATGAACCGCATGGTTTCCGGCACGTGTTTTCCCTTCAGGATTTCTGCAGCAATGGCCAGGTCCTCGATGCTCCCGTTGGTACAGCTGCCCAGATAAACTTCATCCATGGGAGTCCCTTCCACCTCTCGGATAGGATGGACATTATCCACGCCCTGAGGGCAGGACAGCTGGGGTTCCAATTCATTCACATCATAGGTCAGTACTTTTTCGTAATGGGCCTCTTCGTCCATGGTCACCCAATCGATTTCCGAAAGGGGGACGCCATAGTAATCGGCCGTTTTCTGATCTGCCTCAAAAAGACCGCATTTGGCTCCTGCTTCCAAGGCCATGTTGGCCACAGTGAACCTAGCATCCATGCTCATTTCATGAGCGGCCGGACCGGTAAATTCCAGGCTCTTGTATTGTCCTCCATCCGCCTTGATATCCCCCAGGATTTTCAGGATCACATCTTTAGACAGGACCCCTTTGGGCAGATGCCCATTCAGGACGATTTTGATGGCTTCCGGGATCTTGAACCACAGTTCCCCGGTAATCAAGGCCGCCGCCATTTCCGCCGTCCCGATGCCGCTGCAGAAACACCCGGCTCCTCCGTAGGTGGTGGTATGGCTGTCCGTTGCTGTGGCTACGCAGCCCGGTCTGGCATACTTTTTTTCATGCATCAGGCTGTGGCAGATTCCTTCCCCGATGTGGAGTTTTTCGATTCCGTACTCTTTGGCCAGTTCCAGTCCTGCATCATAATGAGCCGAGTCATTTTTCGCCACCGCCGTAGGCATGCAATGGTCGAACACAATGGTCACCCGGTCCGGAGCAAAGATTTTTTTGGCTCCGATTTGGTGAAGGGTATCCAGCAGATAAGGGGTATAGATATCATGGATCATGAACATATCCGGGTGGGAGATCACGATATCCCCTGGTTTGACCTGTTCCACTCCCGCATTTTTCCGCAGGATCTTTTCCGCCAGGGTAAAGCCTTTCCTGCGCCGTTCCCGGTCATCCAGTTCCTTATGGGGTTCCGGCTGGAACCCTCCTGCCAATCTCCGTTTCGTATCGGCAATCAACCCACCGTGAGCTACGATATCGAAAAGATTCTGGGGAATGGCACCTACAGGGAACTCCTTCCCATTGGCGCTGACCTTGTGCTGTTCCAGGTCGACAGTGACGATGTCACCTCCCTTTACCACATCCTGGATCCCATCACAGGTCAGCAGGATGATGCCGCTGTTAAAGGCATTCCGAAAGAAAATCCGAGCAAAGCTTTTGGCGATGATGCACCGTACTCCATTGTGGCTGAGGACCGTAGCTGCCTGCTCCCGGGAAGACCCGCAGCCGAAATTGCTGCCTGCCACCAGGATATCCCCTGGCCGTACCGTAGACCCAAATTCCGGTTTCAGCAGCTCAAAAGCATACTTCTTCATTTCTTCGATGGTGGGAATGGTGCCTCGCTTGCCGGGGATGATGGTATCCGTATCGATATCATTGCCAAAGGTCCAGATCCTTCCGCTGAAAACTTTCTCCATAATTGCTTCTCCCCTTTTATAAACTTTTGGTCCAGGATGCCCGGATCACCGTTTCCACAGAAGCCGTATACACGGAGGAGTCCGGCACCCCCATACAGCCGGCATAGGTATAGAGCCCCGTAGTCACCAGAGTTTCTCCCCTGCCGATGACGCCGGCTCCCTGCCGTACTTCACTGCGGTCCCCTGCTGCCTGGATCTGTGCCCCATAATCGATGAAGTGTTCGATGACTCCTTCCTCCATTGCCTTGATGTAATCTGCGCTGGTGGCCGGGCAAACGCTCAGCCGGAAGCCCTTGGCCAGTTGCTTTCCCTGGATCAGATGGTCAGCCCGCCGCAGGTCCTCGATGGTCCCGCCTGTATACCCGCCGATCTGGCCGGCTTCCACCGATCTGCCCCGCAGTTGGGAAACTGGGAAGATGGGCGCTGTCTTTTGATTTTCCCGGCGGCCGCAAGGGCCTACGGCCATGGCTCCGCAGCCGTCCAATTTCAGGACCCGGTCAGGCGTCCCGGCATCTGTACAAATCGCTGAAAAAGCGCCGGTTCCGCAGACCATGCTGCAGAACACGCTTTTCTGATGGAGATTCCACTGGGGAGCGATGATCTGGAGCATTTTCCCTGAAATATCCTTATTTTCAGTTAAAAACTGCAAGGCCGCGTCCATGCTGCTGATTCCTTCCGGCAGGGTTCCCTGGATTCTCACCGTCAAGGTCTCTGGTACCACCACCTGATAGCTTCCGCTTTCCAAAGTCCTGGCCAATTCCAAGGGGCTAACATCGATTCCCAAGGCACCTGCGGCCCCCAGAATGGAAGCATGAGAGCCGCCGCCCACCAAGATCTGTCCCGGCTGGACGATATGGAGCAGGCATTCATACGCACTTCCCAGCGCCTGATGGAAAGCAATCCCATATTTTTTAGCAAAATCTCGGAGGATGTCGAACACATGGGACGCTTCCGGATCTCCGGTCGGGACATTGTGGTCAAAATAAAGCTGGACCTTGGCTGGCTGTGCCACGTTCTGTGCTTCCAGTACCGCTTGATGGGCCACGCCATTGGTCACCAGCAACCAGTCCGGCTGGAAGGAAACCACAGTCCCTGCAGGAGCACCCAATATTTTTTCAATCAAGGGAGTTGCCATTTTTTACCGTCTCCTTTTTATCAGGCCGCTTTCCTCTGCTTCTTCCCAGGAAGCAGAGGAAATACAGCCTGTTCTTCCATTTCTGATGCTGTCTGTTATTGATTTTCTTTTATTGCCGCCAGTTCTTTATAACAGGCAAACCGTTCCCGAGCATCCTGTTCACTCTTGGCATAGAGAGCCGGCGCAATTTCCGGGAACTTCCGAGCCAGGCTGGAATACCGCACTTCTCCTTGGAGAAAAGCCTGATAATCGCCGGTAGGTTCCTTGCTGTCCAACTGGAAAGGATTCTTCCCTTCTTCGATCCGACGGGGATCATACCGGTACAGCTGCCAGTAGCCGCATTCTACAGCTTTCTTCATCTCCGCCATCACATTCCCCATGCCGCAGCGCAGGCCATGGTTGATGCAGGGGGAATAGCAGATGATCACAGAAGGGCCAGGATAGCTTTCCGCTTCCTGGACGGCTTTCAGCAGCTGGCCAGGATTGGCCCCCATTGCTACCTGTGCCACATAGACATCCCGATAGCTCATGGCCATCATGCCCAGGTCCTTTTTCTTGGTCCGTTTCCCCGCGGCCGCAAACTGGGCTACAGCAGACCGGGGACTGGATTTAGAAGCCTGTCCGCCGGTATTGGAATAGACTTCTGTATCGAAGATCATCATGTTCACATTGGCTCCGGTGGAAATCACATGATCCAAGCCGCCGTAGCCGATATCATAAGCCCAACCGTCACCGCCAAAGATCCAGATGGATTTTTTCCGCAGGTGTTCTGCATTGGCCCGGATATAATCCAGGGTTTCCTGCGCCCGAGCCGGGACCTGTGCCTGAGCCAACGCCTTTTTAAAGGCATCGCTGGCCGTCCCGCTCAGCTTTTCATCATCGAAGCTGTCCATCCAGGCTCTGGCAGCTTCCGCCAGTCCGCTGTCCGCCGGCAGGGCTGCCAGCAGTTCTTCCACCTTGCTGTACAGTGCTTTCCTCTGCTGTTCCACGGAAAGGCTGATCCCCATGCCGAATTCCGCATTGTTTTCAAACAGGGATCCTCCCAGCGCCGGTCCGAACCCTTTCTTGTCCTTGCAGTACGGGAAGCTGGGGAAGCTGGTGGCCCAGACCTGGCTGCAGCCGGTAGCCGTGGCAATGTACATATGGTCCCCATAAAGCTGGGTCACCAGTTTGGCATAAGGCGTCTCTCCGCAGCCGGCGCAGGCACCGCTGAATTCCAGCAGGGGCTGGTTGAACTGGCTGTTTTTGACAGTCTGTACCCCGTAGGGATTCCGGACTTCCGGCAGCCCATCCAGATATTCCCAGTTGGCTCCTTCTTTTCTCTGGCTGTCCAGAGGTTCCATGGAAATGGCCTTCACCGGACAGACACTGACGCAGCTGCCGCAGCCCTGGCAGTCCAGGACAGCCACCTGCATGCGGAATTTGAGATTGCTGGCTTTGGGCCGGGTGTCGGCCACCGCCATGGGTTCCGGAGCCTTCGCCACTTCTTCCGGTGTCAGCAGGAAGGGCCGGATGGCCGCGTGGGGACATACATAGGAACACTGGTTGCACTGGATGCATTTGGCAGCATCCCAGGCAGGGACTTTCACCGCTACACCCCGTTTTTCATATTTGGAAGTGGCCTGAGGCCAAGTTCCGTCATTCCAGTCTTTGAAAGCGCTGACAGGGAGTTCGTCCCCGTGCATGGCATTCACCGGTTCCAAGATTTTCGTGATGAATTCGGGCACATCCTTCCGAGGCTGGGGCTTTTCATCCGGTAAATCGACCCAGGATTCCGGATAATGGATTTCCACGGCACCGCCGATGCCCCGGTCCACTGCTGCATAGTTCATGTTCACGACCTTTTCCCCTTTGCGGCCGTAGCTCTTCAGAGCAGCTTCTTTCATATACTGCACTGCCTGATTATCAGGGATGATCCCGGTAATGTGGAAGAAAGCCGCCTGGAGGATGGTATTGGTCCGATTGCCCAGCCCCAGTTCTGCCGCAATGGATACGGAATCGATCACGTAGAAACGGATGTGTTTTTGGGCAATGGCACGGCGCATGGCAGCCGGCAGATGGGCATCCAGTTCCTCTACCGTTTTCCAGTCACAGGCCAGGAGGAAGCTGCCTTCCGGCTTCAGGTCGCTGATCAGGTCATAGGTCTGTACATACGCCTTGTTGTGGCAGGCCACGAAATCAGCATGGCGCACCAGATAACTGCTGCGGATGGGTGTATCCCCGAACCGGAGATGGCTCTTGGTGACCCCGCCGGACTTCTTGCCGTCATATTCGAAATAGGCCTGGACATATTTGTCCGTATGGTCTCCGATGATCTTGATAGTGTTTTTGTTGGCTCCCACCGTCCCGTCAGAGCCCAGGCCCCAGAACTTGCAGCTGTAGGTACTGCTCGGGATGATGTTGATTTCCTTCCCAACAGCCAGGGAACGATGGGTCACATCATCGTTGATGCCGATGGTGTAGTGGTTGGCTGGAACTGCCTGTTCCATGTTTTTGTACATGGCCACGATCTGAGCCGGAGTGGTATCCTTGCAGGCCAGGCCGAAGCGGCAGGCATACACTGGAAGATTGCTGCGGTATTCCTTCAGGACGGAGCAGACATCTTCATAAAGAGGTTCCCCGGTAGCTCCCGGTTCCTTGGTCCGGTCCAATACCGTCACAGCTTTGACGGTGGAAGGCAGGGCCTTCAGCAGATACTGTACCGGGAAAGGCCGGTACAGATGGACATCCAGATAGCCCACTTTCTTTCCCTGCTGCCGCAGGTAATCAATAGTTTCTGCGGCAGTTTCCGCCACGCTGCCCATGCCGATGAGGACCAGCTCCGCTTCCGGATCACCGTAATAATTCACACAGTGGTATTCTTTTCCGGTGAGGGCGCTGATTTTCTCCATATAGCCTTCTACAATGGCTGGCAGCGCATCATAATATGGATTCATGGCTTCCCGGCATTGGAAATAAGTATCTGCATTCAGACCCGCAGTCCGCAGCAGGGGCCGTTCCGGATTCAAGCTCCGCTTCCGGAATTTTTCCAATTCCTGCCAGTCCACCAGCTTGGCCAGATCCTGGAAATCCAGCACATCGATTTTCTGGATCTCGTGACTGGTCCGGAACCCATCGAAGAAATGGAGAAAAGGCACATGGCCTTTGATGGCGGACAGATGGGCCACGGCCCCCAGGTCCATGCATTCCTGCACGCTGGAAGAAGCCAGGAGGGCAAAACCGGTCTGCCGGCAGGCCATCACATCGGAATGTTCTGCGAAAATGGAAATGTTGTTGGCAGCCACGTTCCTGGAAGCAGCATGGATCACCGCCGGCTTCAGCTCCCCAGCAATCCGGTACATGGTAGGGATCATGAGCATCATGCCCTGACTAGCGGTATAGCTGGTGGCCAGGCTCCCGGCATCCAGTGCCCCGTGCATGGAGGCCACTGCACCGGCTTCGCTCTGCATTTCCACCAGTTTCACCGGTTGCCCAAATATATTCTTCATTCCATTGGCCGCCCAAGTGTCCACATGGTCGGCCATGGGGCTGGACGGAGTGATCGGGTAGATGGCTGCTACCTCCGTAAACGCATAAGAGGCATAGGCCGCAGCTTCATTCCCGTCCATGGTTTTCTTGTGTGCCATTTGAATTCTCCCTTTCTGATGCTTGTTTTTCAGGTTACGCGTGACTCAAAATAGCTAAAACGTTTTACTCGATTGCATTATAGTAAATCGTTTTAGCATTGTCAATTCCCCATAACTGTACATTTTATTTAATCAGTTTTAATGATTCATTCCCATAATTTCTTGATTTTGCTTTTTATATTACATATTTCATCCTATCATTAACTTTACTGAACTTACTAACCATTGACGATTTTACTGATATTTACTATAATTTACTAAACAATATGTTCTGCAAAAAGGAGCTTTTCTATGCCAACCATAAAAGATGTGGCCGCTGCGGCCAAAGTCTCTCCCACCACCGTCT
Source organism: Acidaminococcus fermentans (assembly GCA_004555735.1). Taxonomy (GTDB): domain Bacteria; phylum Bacillota; class Negativicutes; order Acidaminococcales; family Acidaminococcaceae; genus Acidaminococcus; species Acidaminococcus fermentans_A. The sequence continues at coordinate 630 of SFHH01000049.1, read as the reverse complement.
CCCTGGTCATGAACGGCCGGGGACCGGAACATCGGATCCCGGAAAGCACCATCGAACGGATCCGGACCGCTATGCGGGAACTGGGATACCAGCCCAATCTCAGTGCCAGGCGTCTGCGCTCCAACGACAGGCTGCGGCCCATCATTGCCTTTTACTGGCCCATGGATTACCGGACCAACATCCTGGCTTCATTCCTGTCCAGCTTTCAGGAAATCATACGCAAGCTGGACTTCGACTGTGAGCTTGTGGTACAGACCTATGAAAACAATGCCCTGGAGAAACATTCCGACGGCATCATAAAAAACAGCTACCACGCGGCCATCATAGGAGGCGCATCCTCCCGGGACATCGCCTATCTTGAGACCTTGAAGCCCCAGATTCCTCTGGTCCTGATGAACCGTTCCTCCGAAAAATACTCCACGGTATCCGTAGACACCAAAGAGATGGGACTTCTGGCCGCCCGCCTGTTCCGGCAAAAGGGCTACACTGAAGCCGCAGTCCTGACCTCCAGGCGCCCCTACCTGGCCACAGGTCTTCGCACCCAGGCATTCCTGACCGCGTGCGCCCAGATTGGGATTACCATAGACGCCACCCACATCATCCGTGCAGAAAACACCATGGAAGGCGGAG
>SFHH01000048.1 GCA_004555735.1 Acidaminococcus fermentans | reverse complement strand
CACGATACTGGTTCTACACCTTCAAAAGAACCTGGCCATGGGGACAGGTTCTATCCAACGGCTCGAGACTCACGACTCGAGACCCGAGACCTCAAAAAGAGGCTGTTGCGCATGCAACAGCCCCTCTTTCAGCAGCAGCTCCTACAAATTCCACACAAACGCGGCCAACTGCTTCAGCCCCGGTTCCAGGCTGGTCATGTCCAGTTCTTCCTGGAGGGTGTGGGCGCCCTTCCCTTTGCTGATACCAAAAGCGATGGCCGGGATGTTTCGGCTGAGAGGGATATTGGCATCGGTACTGCTGGCGCTGAATGCTGTCTGCAGCCCGGCCCGTTTCCGGATCGCGGTGATTCGGTCATAGATTTCGTGATGTCTCACGCCTTCACTGCAGGGGCGCTCTCCCAAGAGCAGGGTCTCGATCTTCACATCCACTCTCTGGTGGGCTTTCAGGATGGCCTGGAAAGAAGCATCCAGCTTTTCCAGCTCCGTATGGGAAACGGACCGCATGTCCACGGTGAATTCTACCTCAGCAGCAATGGAATTCACCGTAGTCCCGCCCTGGATAGTCCCCACATTGTAAGTGGTCCGGGGATCCTGGGGCACCTGGAGGGCATAGAAATCTCGGATGATCCCTGCCGCTTCGTTGATAGCGTTGGCTGCCCCGAAAGCGGCATAGCTGTGTCCCCCGGCGGTGACCACATGGACGGCATAACGCCGGGATCCTACTGCCAGATCCACGAACCGGTCATTGTTCCCGTCCACAGCCATGAAATAGCTCAGCCTGTCCCCAAAGGCATCGGTCAGTGCCCGGCTCCCTTTCAGGTTCCCCAGGCCTTCTTCCCCTACATTGAAGGCAAAGACCGCTGGGGTCCGGAGCTTCAGGTTCAGCATCATCCGGATCAGGAACAGCAGGGCCGCCACATCGGAACTGTTGTCCCCGCAGGAAGGGGCCCTCAGGGTATGGCCGTCGATTTCCGGCATGATCTTCTCCACCCCGGCAAAGACCGTATCCATATGGGCCGTGTACAGGGGGAATTTTTCCACCCCTTCGATGCAGTGAGGATAGATCACATTGCCGGCTTCGTCCTGGTAAGCCCCTTGGGCTCCCACGGCTTTCAGCTGTTCCAGGATCCACTGAGCCTTTTTTTCTTCTCCTCCAGTAGGAGAAGGGATGGTGATCACATCATACAAAGTCTGGATATATTCCGGCATCCGGTTGTGGATATAATCCTCCACATTCTACCCCAAATTCTTCCGGAATAAAACTGCCGCCAGCCACAGAGTCAGGACGGCCACCACGGTCATAGGCAGCAGATCCAGGGCAATGGCCCCCAGCCCAGCTCCTTCGAAATAAATCCGGCGGATAGCATCCAAGGCGAACCGGAGAGGATCCCCGTAGGTAAGGAACTGGAGGAATTGGGGCATGTTCCGTACCGGAGTAGCCACCCCGCTCAAAAGGGCATTGGGGATCAGATACACATAGGTGTAGACCTGAACCTGCTGCATAGAGCTGCATACAGAAGAAATACTCAGCCCAATGCCGGTGGAACTGAGAAAATAGATGAACAGCACCAAGTACAGGGTCAGATAGGACCCTTCAAAGGGCACCTGGAACCAGAACAGATCCAGCAGCAGGAGCAGGGTCCCCTGCATCATCCCCACCAGCACTGGAGGGAAAGCTTTCCCGATCAGCAGCACCAAAGGCGGTGCCGGGGTCACCAGCAGCTGTTCGAATGTCCCTTCTTCCCGTTCCCGGGCTACGGACATGCCGGCCAGGAGGATCACCTGGGCAAAGCTCATGAGGCCCAGGATCCCAGGAGCAAAATACCACAGGGTCAGCTGGTTGGGGTTGAACCAGGTCCGGGCTTCCACAGAAAGGGGCGGATGCTGGCCCGTCCGGGCTTCCAGCCACTGCTGGACAACCCGGGAGGTATAGGCGGAAGCCAGGCTGGCGGTCATAGTGTTCCGGCCGTCGGTGATCACTTGGAGCGGGGCCTTTTCACCTCGGGCCAGTTTTTCTTCAAAATCCGCCGGGATGGATAGGACCACCATCACTTTTTCCTGATCGATGGGTTCCTGGATCTGGGCTGTATTCTGGATATCTGCCACCCGTTGGAAGAAACGAGTGCCGTCCAGGGTGGCCAGAAGAGAGGTGGAGGCTTCCGAATGGCTTTGGTCCAACACTGCATAGGTCACATTTTCCACGTTGAAGGTGGCTGTATAGCCGAAGACCACCCCTAGGACCAGGGTGGGAATCACCAGTACATACCGGAAAGCCTTGTCTTTCCAGATGGCCAGCAGTTCTTTCCGGCAGATGCACCGGACCTGCTGACAGAAAAGCTGCCATGGACTCATTTACTCCACCTTCTTTCGAATGGTTTTCAGGGCCAGGCCCAGGAACAGGGCCATGAAGAATACCAGAAACCCGGTCTGGGGCAGGATCACCGGCCACAGATTCCCAGCCAGGAGCAAGGTCTTCAGCACCACCAGATAATGCTTGAAGGGCAGGAATTCCCCGATCCACTGGACCCACTGAGGGGTAGCCCGGAGATCGAATAGGAACCCGGACAGCATGATGCTGGGCAGGAAGCTGACCAGGAGGGCTATCTGGATGGCCATGAACTGGGCCTTGGTCACCACAGAGATCAGCATCCCCATGCCCAGGGCCGTCAAGAGGTACAGGATGGACATGAAAACCACTAGGGCCAGGGAGCCCACCAGAGGCACCTGGAACAGGAATCGGGACAGAATCAGGCACAGGAACACCCCCAGCATGGCGATGCAGAAATAAGGGATCATCTTGGCCACAATGATTTCCCCTTTTTTCACCGGGGTCACAAAAAGGGATTCAAAGGTGCCCCGTTCATATTCCCGGGCCATGACTCCGGCGGTCAAAAGCACCCCCACCAGGGTCACGATCATCAGGATCAGTCCCGGCAGGAAGTACCAGGTGCTTTCATGGGCATCGTTGAACCAGAGCCGGGTCTCCAGGTCCACAGCTCCCATTCCCCGGCTGGCCATCTGCCGGGCGGACCACTGGGCCGCCGCCGTTTCCACATAGCTCTGGACGGTCATGGCGGTTGTGGTATCCGTGCCGTAGAGCAGCAGCTGGAGCCGGCCATCCCCCTGATGGAGCTGCCGGGTAAAATCCGGGGGAACCCGGAGGATGGCATCGATTTTCCGTTGTTCCAATGCCCACACTGCCTGATTCATGCTGGTCAGGTAGGTGGGCTGGAAATACTCCGATCCATCCACGAAATCCACCACCTGCTGAGCTTCCGGGGAAGCATCTTCCAGCACCACTCCGATAGGAGCATGTTTCACATCCAGGCTGATACCGTACCCGATGACCAGGATCAGGATCAGGGGCAGCAGCAGCCCCATGGCCAGGCTGGAATTGTCCCGGAGCACCTCCCGGAACTCCTTTACGGTAAGGGCCCGGATCCGGCGCAGTTTCTCCTTCACGATGCAGCCGCCTCCTCTCCCCGTCCCCGGTGGACGATTTCGATGAACACATCATCCATATTGGCATCGGGCATCCCCAGGTCCGCCCGGATCCGGGTGGGACTCCCCAGCACCAGGCATTTGCCCCGATCCTGGATCATGATCCGGTCACAGTATTCCGCTTCTTCCATGAAGTGGGTGGTGATGATGATGGTGACCCCCCGGCAGGCCAGATCTGTGATCTGCCGCCAGAACATCCGACGGGCCAGGGGATCGATGCCACTGGTGGGTTCATCCAGGAACAGGATCTCCGGTTCCTGGAGCAGGGCACAAGCCATGGACAGCCGCTGTTTGTAACCTCCCGGCAGGTCCCCGGCATTATGTCCCTCCTGCCCGGTGAGCTGGAATTCCTCCAGCACTGCCTGGATCCGCTCCTTCAATTTCTGAGGTGGCAAGCCGTAGATTCCCCCGTAGAACTGGAGATTTTCCAGTACACTGAGTTTGCTGTACAGGGAGAATTTCTGGGACACATAGCCGATCTTGGCCCGGGCCTGGGTACGGGCCGTCCGCAGGTTCTCTCCGGCCACGCTCAGGACCCCGCTGGTAGCAGGCAGCAGACCGCAGAGCATCCGGAAGGTGGTGGTCTTCCCTGCTCCGTTAGGCCCCAGGAGCCCGAAAACCTCTCCTTTGTGGACGTCAAAGGAAGTATGGGACACCGCTGTGAAATCTCCGAATTTCTTTACCAGATCCTTGACGGTGATGCTCACATCATTTTGGGTAGGGTCAGGGGGCACCTTGTCCAGGGGAGCCAGGGAGATCCGTTTTTCCTCCAGGTTGGCCGCCTGGTGGAGCAGGATCATAAACCCGTCTTCCACCCGGGGCGGCACGGCTTTAGGCACCAGATGCCACCGTTCCAGGGCCGGCAGCACCGTTCCCGGATGGGCAGCGATATAACGTACCGTACCGCTCTGGGGCACCGCATCGATGATTTCTTCCTTATCATCCAGCAGAGAGCCCTGGAGCACCCGGTAAGGCAGCCCTCCAGGAGGATCCACTTCAAAGCACTTTCCTGCCGCCACCTGGCTGAGGCCATCCGGAGTCCCGTTGAACAGGATGTTCCCTTCATTGAGCACATACACTTCATCGCACATGGCCGCTTCGTTCATATAGGCCGTACAAACAATGACGCTCAAATGTTCCTCCTGGACCATCTGGTTGATGATGATCCACAGATCCTTCCGGGACAGGGGATCCACCCCTACAGTGGGTTCATCCAGCAGCAACAGATCAGGAGACCGGACCAGGGTACAGGCCAGTCCCAGTTTCTGCTTCATGCCTCCGGACAGCTTCCCGGCCAGTCGGTCAGTAAAGGGGGCCAGTCCGGTCATATCCAGCAGCTTGGCAAAACGGGTTTTCCGCACGTCATCCGGCACCCCGTGGAGGTCCGCATACAGGTCCATGTTCTCCTGGATGGTCAGATCCTCATAGAGGCCGAATTTCTGGGGCATGTAACTGATCCGGGACTGGATTTCCGAGGCGTCCTTCACCGAATCCAGCCCCAGCACCTTCAGGCTTCCTCCGGTGGGATCCATGAGCCCGCAGATCAGCCGCATGGTGGTGGTCTTGCCCGCCCCATCCGGACCGATCAAGGCCGTCATCTTTCCTTTTTTTGCCAGGAAATCGATCTGTTTCAACGCATGGGCCTTTCCCTGCTTATCATCAAAGAGTTTGTCCAGCTTCTCAGCCTGGACCACCCATTCAGTCATGGCTCTGCTCCGTGTCGATTTTCACCGTGGCGGGCATTCCCATCCGCAGCACATTGTCCGGATCGGTCACATAGACACGGACTTCGTACAGCAGGGAAGTACGCAGCTCCGTGGTCTGGACCGTCTTGGGGGTGAATTCCGCCGTGGAGGAAATGTAGCCGATCTGCCCTTCGATGGGAGCCTTGGGATGGCTGTCCGTATAGATTTTGGCCTTCATCCCTTCATAGATCCGGCCCAGATCCTTTTCGCTCACATAGACCCGGACCCATTTCTTAGCGTTCAGGGACAGTTTGAACACCGGTTTCTGAGGAGAAGCCATATCCCCTACTTCCAGCAGCCGGGACCGGATGACCCCATCCGCCGGGGCCTTCAGTTCCGCCTGGCTCAACAGGTAGTCGATGTGCTTGGCATCTTCCTGGAGTGCTTTCAATTGGGCTTCTCCGCCGGCCACGTCTTCTTCCCGGGGACCGGCCTGGGCTTTTTCGTATTCCTGCCGGGCCGCTTCCGCCTGGGCCGCTGTCACGTCCACCTTGGTCCGTGCCGCATCCCGGTCCTGTTTACTGACGGATTTTCCCTGAGAAGAGGCAAAGGCATTCTCCACCCGTACCAGGTCCTGCCGGGCCTGGTCGGCCTGAGCCGCCGCTTCATCAGCCTTGGCCCGGGCCGCCTCCAGATCTTCTGCCCGGGTGCCGTTGTGGAGTTTGTCCACCACGCTCTGCTGGGCGGCGATCTGGGACTGTAGCTTGCTCTTCTTGATCTTCAGTTCTTCCGTATCCAGCCGGGCCAGTACCTGGCCCTTTTTGACCTTGTCCCCTTCTTCCACTAGTTCTTCCGCGACCCGGTCACTTTCCCGGAAGGCCACCGCCACTTCCCGTACATCCACATTGCCGTAGAGCGTCAGCTGCCGGGCGGCTTTTTTGGCCTGGTACTGCTGGTATCCGTAGCCTCCCAGCCCGCAGGCCAGCGCCACCACGGCCACCGCTGCTGCCAGTTTCTTTTTATCCTGTAAAAGTGTGTTCCAGAATGCCATCATTTACCCTTCCCTTCTGCCCTGCTGATTTCTGCCTGTTCCCCGTCCGACAAAGGTTTCCAGCCGCCGCCCAGGGCTTTGTACAGATGGATCAGATCCGCCAGTTCCTGGCCCCGGCTCCGGTTCTCCTGCCGTTTCATGGTCAGCAGGGTCCGTTCGCTGTCCAGCACCGGCTGGTAATCGCTGAGTCCCGCCTGGAACCGGTTTTCCGCCAGGCCAAAGGCTCCCTGGGCGTTGTCCACCCCGGCGGACAGCTTGTCCTTCCGCTCTTTTTCCTGGACGATGCCGGTCATGGCATCCTGGACTTCTCCGGCCGCCTTCAGTACCGTATTTTCATACTGGGCCTGATATTCCCTGGCCCGGGCATCCTGCAGCTTCACATTCTGCCGCAGCTGCCCTCCATGGAACAGGGGAAACGTAAAGGAAGGAGCAATGGCAAAGGAACGGGCCCCGGACCCGAACAGGTTCCCCCCGCCCAAGGTGATCAACCCCAGGAATCCGCCCAGGGTGAACCGGGGCTTCAGCTCGGCCCGTGCTTCTTTGGTCCGGGCAATCTGGGCCTCCAGCCGTTCTTCCGCGGCCCGGATATCCGGACGCTGGCGCATCAGGTTGGCGGGAATGGCATGGTACAGTTCCGGATCGATTTCCGGCAGATCTTCCGGATCCAGAAGATCATTCAGCTGGCCCGGTTCCGTTCCCGTCAGGATGGACAGCCGGGTGAGGGTTTCCTGGATGGCCTGCCGGGTCCTGGGGATTTCCGCCTGGGTATTCTGTTCCTGGGTCCGCATGGCTTCCAGGGGATAGGCACTGATCAGTCCCGCCTGATAGTTGGTCTGGAGCAGATCTGCCTTTTCCCCTTCCAGGGCTGCATGGCGTTCCAGAAGATCCAGATCCTGCTGAAGGGTCCGGAGGGATACATAGTTGAGGGCCGTCTCTGCACTGAGGGTCACCCAGGTACTGTAGAGAGCTGCATGCTGGGCCGCCAGGTTGTGGGCAGCACTCTGCTTCTTGGCTTTCAGCCGTCCAAAGAAATCCGGTTCCCAGGACGCATCGATACCCAGCCCGGCCACGGAAGAATTCCGTTCGGGCGGGTTGATGACCCCGGGATAGGGGCTCATACCGCTGATTTTGTCATTGACGCCCTGGGGGGCTTCGTAGCGGCCGTAGGTCCCTCCCACGTTCAGCCAGGGCAGGGCTTCCCCTTTGCTGATGCCCAGCTGGGCCCGGGCTTCTTCCACCCGGGCCTGGGCCGCCTGGAGATCCCGGTTGTTCCTCAGGGACAGATCGATCAGAGCATCCAGTTTGGGATCCTGGAAGGTCTTCCACCAGTCTGCCAGCTGCTGTTCTGTCAGAGATGCCTCCGGCGTAGTCCGGTCATAAGCTGCCGGATGTTTCTGGGCCAGTTCCGTCCAGGAGGGCATTTTTTCTGCTTTGGGCTGAGGATCTTTTTTCCCCGCCAGCACCGTCTGCATCAGCCCCGGTGCCAGGGTCAGGGAAAGGCCCACAGCCACAGGTTTCCACCATTTCATGGCCATCGCTCCCATCTGTATCGGTAAGATAATTATTCGTTCGATTAATTATACATTTCTATTATAGCCCAAAACCGGCTCAGTGACAAGGTGGAGAAAAAGGGGTTGCACAAACCGTAAAGTTTTGCTATACTTCGTTTTAGTTAGTTATTACTAATCAAAACCGCTTGTATATTTTCTATAAAGCCTTTTTATTTTATTTTTAAATTAGCTATTACTAACTTTTGAGGAGGTCCACTCTATGACCATCACACTGGAAACAGAACTGGTGCGCCAGTGCGCCCCTACCCTGGCCGGGCTGAAAGCAGCCAGCCTGTTCCGCTTTGTGTTCCGATCGGAAGACAGTCCCTTTGCCCAGATTGCCGAAATCCGCCGCAGCCTGGAACCTAAGGAAATCCGTCTGGAAGTCCTAAGCTATGACTGTATTCGGCAGAGTGCCCTCCTGTATGTGTACCGCCCCCACCGGCTCAGCATCCTTCTCCAGGATCCGGAAAGCAGATCCTTCCTGAAACGCCAGGGCTACGGGGGTACCACCTGTCGGGAGATCCTGGACCAGATGGCCCTGCGCCTGGCACGGCGGGACCCCTTCCCCCATGAAATCGGCATCCTGCTGGACTATCCTCTGGAAGATGTGAAAGCCTATATAGCCTCCCCCCGGGACAAAGGAGTTTGTTCCGGGTGCTGGAAGGCCTATGGAAACCGGGAACGGGCCGCTTGTTGTTTTGCCAAATGCCAGAAATGCACCCAGATCTACTGGCGCTGTTACCGCGCCGGCACTCCCCTGAGCAAGCTGGCAGTGGCTTAAATAAAATGTTTCTCAGCCGGCCTACCCGGCGGAAAGGATGGATTGAAATGAGCAAAATCGCAGTGGTATTCTGGAGCGGCACCGGCAATACGGAAGCCATGGCCAAGGCCGTGGAAGAAGGGGCCAAAGGCAAGGGGGCAGAAGTGGTGGAATACAATGCCGCCGCTTTTTCTTCTGGTGATATGGCTCAATACGATGCCATTGCCTTCGGCTGCCCGGCCATGGGGGCGGAAGTCCTGGAAGAAGGAGAATTCCAGCCCATGTGGGATGAAGTCAAAGGCAGCCTGAAAGGCAAAAAAATCGCTCTGTTCGGCTCTTACGGCTGGGGCAGCGGGGAATGGATGGACAACTGGAAAGCCGAGGCAGAAGGAAAAGGCGCCGTGCTGGCCGCCACCCCTGTCATGGCCAACAACGCTCCGGATGATGAGGCCCTGGCTCAATGCAAAGGGTTGGGAGAAGCGTTGGCGTAAAAAAACAGGATAAGGGGGTGTTGCACAAGCAACACCCCCTTTGATTTGCTTGTATATTCTGAATTCCTTAATCCATATTGACAAACTAGGAAATAAAAAGTAGAATTGAACCAATTTCAAAATCCATCTGCGATGAAGGAAAAGAGTAAGGAAAGGAAACTGGGGCAGCGAGCCCGGATAGTGGAAGCGGGTACAGCGTACTTTCCCCAAGTGCATTCTGGAGCAGGCAAGGCTGAAAACAGTAGGCCTTCCGGGTACGCCCGTTACCGCGTGCAGAGTAAAAGGAAAGATACTCTCAAAGGCCAAGGCGGTGACGTTTTGGCGAAGTTGGGTGGAACACGGTCAGATCGTCCCATGTGCAGAAGAAGCACAGGGGACGATTTTTTTATTCGGCTTATTAGGAGGCAGCCATGATCAAATTCATCGATATCTGTAAAACTTATACAAGCAAGAAGCAAACTGTCCAGGCCCTGGATCATGTGAACCTGACCATCCAAGACGGGGACATCTACGGCATCATCGGACTCTCCGGCGCCGGGAAATCCACCCTACTCAGCATGATCAACGGACTGGAGGTCCCCACTTCCGGATCCGTCCTGGTAGACGGGGTGGACATCCCCAAACTTTCCTTTTCAGAGATGCTCCAGAAACGCCGGAAGATCGGCATGATTTTCCAGCAGTTCGAACTGCTGGATTCCAAGACCGTCCGGCACAACATCTCACTGCCCCTGATCATCGCCGGGGAAGACCGGAAGGCCATCGAAGCCAAAGTGGACAAGATGCTGCAGTTCGTCCAGCTGGAAGACAAGGCGGATGTATATCCGGACCAGCTTTCCGGAGGACAGAAGCAGCGGGTGGGCATTGCCCGGGCCCTGATCACGGAACCCTCCATCCTGCTCTGCGATGAAGCCACCAGTGCCCTGGATCCGGATACCATGGAATCCATCCTGGATTTATTGAAAGAAATCAACCGCAAGCTCCACATCACCATTGTCATGGTCACCCACCAGATCTACGCCATCCAAAAGATCTGCCACAATGTAGCTGTCATGGAAAACGGGCGGGTCATCGAAGAAGGCAATGTATTCGACATCTTCAGCAATCCCCAGCAGCGGATCACCCAGAACTTTGTCCGCAGCGTGATCCCCGATCAGATCACGCCGGCCGTCTGCAGCCGGGTCCGCAGCGAAGAAGCGGATAATTACGAAATCCTCCGGCTGAAATTCACGGGGGACAACGCCCTGGGAGACCTGGTCTATCAGATCAATCGGAAATTCCTTAACGTACGGACCCGGATCATCCATGCCATGGTCACAGAACTGGATGAACAGACCCTGGGGATCCTGATCCTTCAGGTCATTGGCCCGGAAGAAGAGATCCAAGCTGTAGAAGCTTTCTGTAAAGAAAACCGAGTCCATTGTGAAGAGGTGAAATGCCAATATGGATTATGAATCGATCATAGATCTGGCGAAAGAACACTTTTACCAGCTCCACCGCCACCCGGAACTGTCCGGAGAAGAATTCGAGACCACCCGGCATATCAAAGAGTTCTTGGATCGCCACGGCATCCCCTATTACGACCTGCCTTTGGCAACCGGTGTAGTGGCCCACTTGGGAAACGGACAGGGACCTGTGGCAACCTTGCGCTGTGATATCGATGCCCTGCCCCTCCAGGAAGAGACCGGCCTGCCCTACCAGTCGGAAATCCCCGGCTGCATGCATGCCTGCGGCCATGATTTCCACACCGCCAATCTCCTGGGGACAGCCCTGGCCCTGCAAGCAGGCGAGCCCATCCAGGGTACCCTGAAACTGATTTTCCAGCCGGCAGAAGAGAAACTGAACGGAGCCTTGAAGATTTTGGAAACCGGGATCCTGGACGATGTACAGGTGATCTTCGGGCTCCACTGCTGTGCCGCCTATGGCCGGGGAACGGTCATCTCCCGCCCCGGTTTCATGAACGGAGCAGTGGATGAATTCCAGGTGTCTTTCCAGGGAAAAGGTAGCCATGCCTGCCGGCCCCATCTCAGCGCGGACCCGGTCATCATGCTGGGCCAGTTCATTGCCTCGGCGCAGACCATCGTCAGCCGCAACCGGCCTCCTTTCCATCCTATGATCGTAGGCATCGGCCATGTAGAAAGCGGCAGCGCCGCCAACATCATCCCCGACAAGGCCTTTGCAGAAGGGACCATCCGCTCTTTGTATCCAGAAGACAGGACCATGGCCAAAGAACGGCTGCAGACCCTGGCTGAAGGGATCGGCCGGGACTTTGGAGGATCCGCCAGTATCCGTTTCTTAGAAGGTCCCCCTGCTACCAACAATACGGCGGATTGGGTGGACTTCGTCCGGCAGACCGCCTGCCAATGCAGTCTGCCCTTTGCAGAGGCCCCCGACTCGCTTTCCGGAGAAGATTTCGCTTTCTATCAGCAAAAGATTCCCGGAGCTTTCATCCAGATGGGAACGGGAATCGGTCCCATGATGCACAATTCCCATTTCGCCATCGATCCGGAAACCTTCCGGCAATCCATTCCTTTCAGTGCAGCCCTTCTCCGGCAGGCCTTAGCGAAGCTGTCTGCCGGCAGCCGGCCCTGCACCCTGTCCTGAAAGAGGTGACCTATAATGTTTGCCAATTTACCCTGGGGCGATTTGGCCCAGGCTCTTGAAAGTACCTTGTTCATGGTAGGCTTTTCCCTTGTAGTAGGCACTATCCTGGCCACCATCCTGGCCCTGATCCTGGTCCTGACCAATGAAGGAGGCCTTTTGGAGAACAAAGTGGTCTATACCCTTTTGAACTCTGTGGTCAGTTTTTTCCGCAGCCTTCCCTTCATTATCCTGATGACCTTCATCTTTCCCTTCACCAAGTTCATCGTGGGCACGAGGATCGGCGTAAAAGCCGCTCTGGTCCCCCTGGTGGTGTTCATCGTCCCCAGTCTGGCCCGTCTCTATGAAAACTCCCTGCTGGGGGTGGATAAAGGGATCATCCGTGCCGCCAAAGCCATGGGCGCCAATTACTTCCAGATCGTCCGTTATTTCATCCTGCCGGAAGCCAAAAGCTCCATGATCCTGTCCACCACCATCGGCACCATCGGCCTGATCTCCGCCTCTGCCCAGGCGGGTGTCATCGGAGCTGGCGGCATCGGGGACATGGCCCTGACCTACGGCTATGAACGGATGGATGTGCCGGTGATGCTGGCCACCGTATTCATCCTGGTGGTCTTCGTCCAAATCGTACAGTTCCTGGGCAATTATTTTTCCAAACGAGCCCGGAATCATTAAAAAAGGAGTTGTTGATGATGAATCTGACCGTATTTCGTAAAAAAAGCCTGCTAAAATTGGCCGGTGTCCTGGCCCTCAGCACCCTGCTCCTGGCTACGGCCGGCTGCGGCAGTTCCAGCAAAGAAGCCTCTTCCGGCAAAGCCAAGGAGACCAAAGAACTGAAGTATCGGGTGATGCCCACCGCCACTTCTGATCTGTTCGATGGGGGCATCAAGCCCATCCTGGAAAAGAAGGGCTACAAACTGACCCCGGTGAAGATCACCGATTCCATCCAACGGGAAATGGCATTGGATGAAGGAAAGATCGATTTCCATGTAGATGCCCACAAGGCCTGGATCGATCAGGTGAACAAGAGCAAAGGGACCCATCTGACTGCCATCCTGCCTCTCCCTACCGTCCCCACTGCCATCTATGGCGGCAGCAAGAAGACGTTGGAGGAAGTGGCACCGGGAGATGTGATTGCCATCCCCAATGACGCTTCCAACCTGGCCCGGGCCTACCAGCTGCTGGAACAGCTGGGCTGGATTAAACTGGATCCTTCTAAGGACAAGGATCATGTGACCGGAAAAGATATCGTGGAGAATCCCAAGAATCTCCAGTTCAAGGAAATGAAGGGACCGTCCATCAACACCATCCGGTCCGATGTAGCCTACATCATCCTGAGAGGTTCGGACGCCTACAATGCCAAGATCGATTTCAAGAGCGCTCTGTTCGCCGAAAATCCTGATTCCATCAAGGATTCGATGCGGATCGCCCTCTGCATTGCAGATAAGAACAAAGATACCCAGTGGGTGAAAGACATCATCGAAGCGTACAAATCTCCGGAATTCAAAGAATATGTGAAGAAAACCGGCAGCTTCTGGAGGCAATGAATTTAACAGGTTCCTGGGTGGCAATGCCCATCCCTTTCAAAAAGAATGGTGACATCGATTTCGACGGATTCAAGGTCCTGATCGACCGGCAGATCCAGTACGGGACCAATCAGCTCTTTGTCCTGGGTTCCGCAGCGGAAGTCACTCTGCTGACTCCGGATGAAAAAAAGGAAATCATCAAACAGACCATCAAGATCGTGGATCATCGGATCCCCGTCTTCTTCAGTGCCGCTTCCAACGACACCCAGGGGGAGATCGAAATGGCCAAATTCGAAGAAGAACAGGGGGCAGATGGGGTCATCTTCACGGTTCCCCCTTACGTATTGATTCCTCAGGAAGACGCCTTCAAGCATCTGGATACGGTGATGAGTGCCACCAGCCTGCCGGTGGGGATCTACAACAACCCCTCCCGCCTGGGTGTCCAGGTAGAACCGGAGACCATCGCCCGTTTGGCCGAACGCCATCCCAATTTCATGGTGGATAAGGAAGCCACCGGCAGCAACTACCAACTGGTCCAGGTCCAGCGGCTGACCAAAGGGAAAGTCAAGATCATGTGCTGCGACTCTCCTTACTACTCCATCGTCCTGCCCACCCTGGCCGTAGGCGGCACAGGCCTGGCCAACATCGGCGGGAACATCATCCCAGAAGAAGCAGCCAAGTATGCCCGTCCCTGGACCAGCATCGACATCGTGAACGAAGGCCGGGAAGAATACTTCAAGTATTTCCCCCTGCTCTGCGAGCTGTATGAAGTCTCCAATCCAGTGGTGATCAAGGCCGCCCTGAATCTCCTGGGACTACCTGGAGGCTATGTCCGCCGTCCCTATCAGGATTATGACGGAGAAGGGCTGAAACGGCTGGAAAAGATCATGACGGAACTGGGCGTCATGGAAAAATACAGCGTGAAATAAATGACGGAGTTTGCAGAAGTCTTCGTCGACCAGGGGCAGGACATCCGGAAGACCATTGAAGCCTTCATCATCGAAAAAGGCTGGAAAGAAGTGATCGTGGTCAATGCTATCGGGTCTGTGAAGGACCTGATCCTGGCCGCACCCATCCGCAACGAGCTGCCCCTGAAAGTGGGCCGGACCCCTTGCTATGGTGCCGCGGAGATCCTTTCCTTCACCGGAGAGATCATGGTCAAGGATCGGATGGATCCCCAGCTCCGCCAAGTATATCCGGATACGGACAGTCCCCTCTTCATCCACATCCACGCCAGCTGTGCCAGGGCCGGTGGACAGGTAATGGGAGGAGGGCTCTGGGGCGGCACGGCCTTCCGGAGCCTGCGGGTTTTCCTCCGGCCGTTGGAATGAAGCAAGGTGTGGATGATCTGTCTATCGCACCGCTGCGAAAACCGTCCTTTAGAAACTGGCATTGAATAAAAAACGGGGCTGTGGAAACTGTCGGACCTTCCTTGTCGGCAGTTTCCCACAGCTCTTTTTTTACCCTTTAACTCCCAGACTGTGAGGTAGAAATGGACAACAACGTAAAAGAAGTGTTCGACCAAGCGCTGGCTCCTTTTCCAGGGGTGAAATGGACCTGCTGTCCTTTGGATTTTTCCCAGTGGAAAGAATCCGGGAAATACAATTACGCCCTGCTGGTCTATGCTCCCTACGATGAAATCATGACCATCTGGAAATATAAGGAACCTCGACAGGCAGCCCAGAAGAAGCGCCGTTCCGTGGCTATGAAGGAAGTTGCCGCTGCCTTGGAGGAAGCGGCCAAGGCAGCAGGGATCCCCTTCCTGATTCCGCCGGTGACCCGGGACAATATGTCACCTCCTTACAAAATGAGCCTCTCTAGCAAGGAAGTAGGCGTCCGTTCCGGGGTAGGCTGGATTGGCCGCAGCGATCTGCTGATCACCTATGATTACGGACCCCGGATTGAAACAGTCAGTGCCGTATTCTATGCGGACCAGATGGAAACCCGGCCCCCTGTCACAAAGAACCAGTGCGGAGACTGCAGTCTCTGCGTCAAAGCCTGTCCCTTCCATCTGATCACCGGCGAGGCCTGGAAAGAAGGCACGCCCCGGGAAGAACTCCTGGATTACCACAACTGCAGCGTCCAGCGGGATCTCTTGGGCCGGAAGATGGGACTGGGCCGGAAATTCATGTGTGCCCGCTGCCTGCTGGCCTGTCCCGTAGGCGTGGAAAATATCCAGAAACAGAACGAATCTCTGGAAAGAGAGGAGGAAAATGGATGTACTGCCTGTTATGCCGATTCGTGAAACGGGAACTGCCCTGCACCATCGTCTATGAAACAGACCAGGTGCTGGCTTACCAAGACTGGAACCAGTGGGCCGAGCTCCACATCATCGTATTCCCCAAGGCCCATATCGGACTGAAGGACAAGGATATGGATGCCTATCAGCAGGCGGTGTCTGCTGTAGAAGCCACTGTGCTGGAAATCGAAAGGATCTGCGGCATGGCAAAGGTCTTCCAGGTCATCCGCTGTGAGCGAGAACCCCATATCACCCAGAATCTGGACCATTTCCACTACCATATCCTGGGCAGTACCGACCCAGAGGCCCAGCCTCCAGCAGATCTATAGGCTCTCTCTCTTTACAGAAAGGAATACAAAAGAAACAAGAAAGGAAGAGTCTGTTGCACGTCTTGTGCAACAGACTCTTTTTAAAAGAAAAAATGGAAGACTTTCATGAAACAATACAGGATCCCGCTGGCAATCAGAGGACCCACCGGCAATCCTTTGAAAAACACCACCCCGATGATGGTTCCCACCATAATAGATGCAACCACTTCTGGATCCGCTGTCATCAGCTCAGCTCCCCACTGGCCGAAAAGGGCCACGATACATCCCATGACCAGAGAAGCGATCCCCATGGGCGATTTGAATACGTTGAGGATATCGGAAATATCCAGGGCGCCAGTGGCGATAGGTGTCAGCATAGCGGCTGTCAGTACGATGACGCCCCAATTCAGGCCATGACCGCCGAAAAACAGCAGCTTCTCCTGGGGCAGCACCACTTTTAAGATCACCAGGATGATCGCGGACCAGGCAACGGTATTGTTATGGCTCACAAACCCAATGAGGGCCATCGTACCTAAAATCAAGTAAGGCTGAAGATTCTGCATAATGATTCCTTTCTTTAAAAATATTATTTG
>SFHH01000047.1 GCA_004555735.1 Acidaminococcus fermentans | reverse complement strand
AGAAAGCTTTTGCAAAAAAATCATGAGGAGGAACCAAGTATGGGCAAATTGAATCTTGATGTATTGCATAACAGAAGAGGGACCGATTGTGTAAAGTGGGATTTCATGGATTTCGTCGATCCCCGTGTCCCTAAGGATGCCCAGCCATTATGGCTGTCCGATATGGAATTCCCGGTAGCCAAAGAAATCCAGGAGGCATTGATTAACCGGATCAAACAGGGCTTCTTAGGGCATTCCATGCCTGGCAGCCGCTATTTTGAATCCGTCCAGGGATGGTATAAGAGACGTTTTAACTGGGATATCGAAAGACGCTCTATATTCTACTCTCCTGGTACCCTACCTGCACTTGGATTTGCCATCCGGGCTTTCACAAAAGAAGGTGATGGCATAATCATTCAAGAACCCGTTTTCTATCCCTTCGCTGAATTGATTGAAGGAAATGGCCGCAAAGTTGTTAACAACCAGCTGATCAATGAAAATGAAAACTATAGTATGGATTTCGATGATCTGGCCGATAAAATCAAAGATCCTAGAAATACCATGATGATTCTTTGCTCACCACATAATCCCGTAGGCCGTGTATGGACAGAAGAAGAAATTAAAAATGTGGCTGACCTCTGCCAAAAGTACAATGTCCTTCTTTTCTCTGATGAATTGCACTGTGATGCAACGAGAAAGGATGTGACACATCATCCTACTATGACAGTTACCGATTACCCTAAGGTCATTACAGCTGTAGCTTTAGGGAAAACGTTCAATGTCGGAGGTGTCCCCATTTCCCAAATCATTATCCGGGATGAAGAACTGAGAAAGATTTGGTATCATGAAACACGGCTGAAACATTATATCAGTTTCGCACCGCCTCTTGATATGGTACTGACAGAAACTGCCTATAACAAATGTGACGGATGGGTCGATGAAGTCATGGAATACATCGAAGGAAATTTCGATTTTCTGGTCGAGTATCTCCAAAAACACTTGCCTCTGGCAAATTATAAGAAACCAGAAGGGACCTTCCTTGCTTGGATTCATTTGGGAGCATACGGCGACCCTGAGCGGCTCTTTGAATTGATGATAAAAAAGCACAAAGTCCTTATTGAAGATGGCCGTGTTTTTGGTCAAGGAGGCAGCGGGTATTTCAGGATGACGGTTGCCTGTCCGCGTTCCTTCCTAAAAGAAGGACTCGATAAAATCGTGGCCGCAGTCAATGATCTGCAAGCTGAAAACAACAAATAGCACACATGGCTATCTAAGGAAATGGAGGGAGTGTTGCACATCCAGTGCAACACTCCCTCCATTTCGTCTTCCTTACAGACCTTCTCCGACTTCAGCCGCAGCCTGTCGGCTGTCCTCTCTCCGGCAGTCAGCCGATACTTCGAAAGGGATCCGGTTCTCCCGGACCGTCCGTCGGGCAAAAATGGTGAATGCAGTGGTCATATTCATTCCCACATTGCTGCAGAATGATTCGAATTCTTTTTTCAGTTCCGCATCCATACGGATATTTACATTTACCGATGCCATATCCATCAACCCCTCTAGCTGTGATGTTTTGCATTATACAGCCATTGCAACGGAATGTCAACAAGAAGGTGTTGTCAATAGCAGCAACTCCTTGTTGGTTTCCGCCAGGCGCACGAGATGTGCCCAGATGCACGAAAGCGGAAATTTTCGAATGGGGCATAGTACTAAAAGGTACATGCCGCTTTCAAAAATCCCCGCTGACAAAGCAGATGGGCCCATATCGTGTGCCTGGGTTATCCGTTAGCAATCAGTAAGCCGCCACCGTCCCATCCGTCCTGGGCTCCGTCGCCCCTACCAGGGTCCCGTCGTCCCGGCGCCAGATGATCTGTCCCCGGCCGAAAGAGGTCCGGTCCTCCTTCACCACGATTTCGTGGCCTCGCTGCCGGAGCCCTTCGATGATCTCTGCTCCAGCCTGGGCTTCAATTTCCACCTTCTTCCCTTCGATCCACTGCCACCGGGGTGCATCCAGGGCAGCCTGGGGATTCATATGGAAATCCAGGGTATTCAGAAGTACCTGGAGATGGCCCTGGGGCTGCATGAAGCCGCCCATGACCCCAAAAGGCCCTACGGCTTTCCCATCTTTCGTCAGGAAGCCAGGGATGATGGTGTGGTAGGGTTTCTTGCCGGGAGCCAGGCAGTTGTCCATGGCAGGATCCAGGCTGAAATTATTCCCCCGGTCATTAAGGGCGATCCCTGTACCAGGGATCACGATACCGGAGCCGAAGCCTCGGAAATTGCTCTGGATGAAGGAAATCATATTTCCCTCCCCGTCGGCCGCACACAGGTATACAGTGCCGCCACTGAAGGGCTTGCCCCAATGGGGTGTCAGTGCCTGTTCCCCGATCAGGCTCCGGCGCTGGTCCGCATAGGCCGGACTCAGCATATCTTCCACCCGGGTATGCATGAACCGGGGATCGGCTACATAGTGCTGGGCATCAGAAAAGGCCAGTTTCATGGCTTCGATCTGTTTGTGCCAGCTGTCTACGGTTTCCCGCCGGTCCAGCTGGAATCCCTGCATGATGTTCAGGGCCATCAGCGCTGTGATCCCGTGGCCGTTGGGGGGGATCTCCCAGACATCATAGCCCCGGTAGTCCACATGGAGCGGAGTTACCCACTCTGCCCGATAAGCCGCCAGATCTTCCTTCCGGAGGCAGCCCCCGGTTTCCCGGCTGAAACGGTCTATCCGGTCCGCCAGTTCTCCCCGGTAGAACGCCTCCCCCTCGGTTTGGGCAAGGATCTCCAAGGTCCGGGCGTGATCCGGCAGAGTGACCGTCTCTCCCACTTCCGGAGCCCGGCCTTCGGGGAAGAAGGTAGCGAACAGTCCGGCAAAAGCCGGATCTTCTTTATACGGGGCAAAAGTCCCTTCCGCCGCCTTCCACAATTTCCGGATGGTAGGCGAAACAGGGAAACCTTCCCGGGCGTATTCCAGGGCCGGTGCAAACAGTTTGGCAAAAGGCAGCCGGCCGAACCGGCGATGGAGCTCTGCCCAGGCCGCCACCGCACCAGGTACCGTCACCGGCAGCCAGCCCCGCTGAGGCATCTCCTGGCAGCCAGCTGCCAGGACTTTTTCCCGGGTCAACAGGCCAGGAGCCGGACCGCTGCCGTTCAGGCCATACAATTTTCCGCCGGTCCAGACCAGGGCAAAGGCATCGCTGCCCAGCCCATTGCTGGTCGGTTCCACCACAGTCAGGCAGATGGCCGCCGCCAGGGCTGCATCCACCGCATTCCCTCCCTGGAGCAGCATCCGGAGCCCGGCCTGGGCCGCCAGCGGCTGTCCGGTGCACACCATGCCCTTCCGGGCGAAGATGGTCCGCCGCCGGGAAGCATACGGATAAACAGACGCATCAAATTCCATTTTTGCACCTCCTATGGATCAGTAAGCCCCTACCAAAAAGCCGAAATATAAAGGCAGTTCCAGGATTTTTCCCTTCCGGGCCACATTATCCATCCCCAGCTGGATGGCCTGTTCTACCTGGTACTTTTCCGGCTGCTGGAGGAGGGTCTTCAGGCTCTTGGTATTCCCGGTGGAAGGGGTCGCTTTGACCAACGTGCTTTTTCCTTCGTGGAGGATGACGAAATCCACTTCCAGCCCAGAATTTTTGTGATAGTAGTACAGCTTCCGGCCGCTCTTGCTCAGAAGATCCGCCGCCAGGCTCTCATAGACAGCTCCCTGACAGCCGGACAGATCTCCCTGGAGGAGCTTCTGCCGGTTTTCCCCGGTGAGCATGGCCGCATACAGCCCCACATCTTTCATATAGACTTTAAAAATGGTGGGGACCGCATGGCGTTCCAGGGGCAGCCCCGGCTCCGTCAGGTTATAGCTCCGAGTGACGATGCCAGCTTCTTCCAGCCACAGCAGCGCCCCTTCGAACTGGGAAGCCTTGGACCCTTTCTTCAGCTGGGCATACTGGTATTTTTTATTTTCCTTGTCCAACTGGAGCGGGACAGCCTCCAGCACCGTCTTCAGTTTGGCCCGGGCCCTTTTGTTCACCTGGACGAACAGGTTCTCTTCATAATCCTGGAGGATCTTCTGCTGCATCTCCAGGACTTTCTTCAAGTCATGGTTCCGGACGTATTCTTCCACCACAGCCGGCATCCCTCCTACCAGGGCATACTGGCGCAGCAGCTCATTGAGCCGCAGGTGCAGGGCTTCCGGCACCGGGGTTTCCCGATCCAGGCTCTGGTGGAGCATATCCAGGACCGGGGACGTGATCCCGTTGGCCCAAAGGAACTCCTCGAAATCCAGAGGGACCATATTTACAACGGTTTCGCAGCCCACGGCAATGGGAGCCCCTTCCTTACCGTAGCCTTTGACTCCCAGCAGGGATCCGGCCGCGATCACATCATACCGTCCGTCCATTTTGAAGGCCTTCAGAGCGGTCCTGGCTTCTGGGCATTCCTGGATCTCATCCAGGACCAATACCGTCCGGTAGGGTTCGAATACGGCTTCCGGCCCGGCTAGCGCCGTGATCAGCATCACCAGATAGTTCACATCCAGGGAATCTTTGAAGATAGCGGCGTAATCTGGTTTTTCCTGGAAATTCAGGTAAACCACATGGTCATATTCCTTCCTGGCAAAATCCAGGATGGAGGTGGTCTTTCCGCAATGGCGGCACCCCTTGACCACCAGGGGATTGTGTTTCGGGACCTGTTTCCAGGTCTGCAGGAACTTTTCAATCTTGCGCTGAAGCATAGGACTCCTCTTTCTTTTCCAATGGGATACGGTTCGTGATTATACTGAGCTCCTTACACTTTACAGGAAATGGAGCCATTTTTCAAGGAAGTTTTATGCTTTTTTCCCGTTTTATTTTTCACAAGCAGACTGAAATACTTTTTCTACCAGTTTCAAGGTCACCTGGCAGGATTTTTCCAAAGATGGCAGGGGCAGGAATTCGTACCGGGAATGGAAATTCAGGGCCCCTGTAAAGTAATTGGGGGTAAAGATGCCCTGGGTGGACAAATAAGAGCCGTCTGTTCCTCCCCGCATAGCAAGGGTCTTGGGAGAGATGCCCAGTTCTTCCAGGGCTTCGTAGAGGAAATCTACGGCTTCCCGATTATCCGGAGTCATAGCATCGGCGATGTTGCCGTAGATGTCTTCCAGGGTGCAGCGGATCCGAGCCCGGGGTTCCTGGGCTTTCAGCCGTTCCACATTGGCCAGGATGGTCTGTTTCCGGGCTTCGTACCGGGTTTTGTCGTGGTCCCGGATGGCCATCTGTACCGTGGCCTGGGACGCATTGGACTGGATGCTCTTGATCCAGATATACCCTGCCTTCCCTTCGGTACATTCCGGGGTTTCCTTCCGGTCGAAGAAATTGGCGAAATCCACGGCTAGCAGGGTGGGATTCACCAGGTTTCCCTTGGCGTTCATGGGATGGGCGCTGATGCCCTGGATCTCCACGGTGGCAGACCCGGCATTGAAAGTTTCATACACCACTTCTCCCAGAGCGCAGCAGTCGATGGTATAGGCGAAATCTACCGGGAATCGGCTGCAGTCCAAGGCTTTAGAACCCTTCAGTCCCACTTCCTCGTCCGGGACGAAAGCCACATAGATAGCTCCATGGTGGATCTCCGGATGGTCCGTCAGGTATTGGAGCAGGGTCATCACATTGGCGATGGCCGCTTTGTTATCGGCACCCAGGACGCTGGTCCCGTCCGTGAACACAATATCCTGCCCCACATAGGGAACCAGTTCCGGATGGTCAGCAGCCTTCATGATGAGCCCTTTAGCGGCGTTGAGGACCACGTCGCCGCCAGGATAGTTCCGGACCACCTGGGGATGGACTTCCGAGCTCAGGTCCACGTCCACTGTATCCAGATGGCAGCAGAAGCCGATCTTGGGCACGGACCCGATAAAACCGGCGGGCAGGTTGGCAGGCAGATATCCGGTGAGGACACAGTGCTCACTGAGATGGAGATCTTCCAGATCCAGGATCTCCAATTCCGCTTCCAGCTGCCGGGCCATATGCCATTGCTCTGGAGTACTGGGGACCTGGGCTGCTCCCGCCCGGCTCTGGGAGGGAATATTCACATAGCGCAGGAAACGGTCGAGCAGTTGGTCGGTGAGTTGGGACATGGGCAATTCCTCCTTGCAGGGTTATTTTGGGGATATTATACCATAAGAAGTCAGGGGGGTAGGTAGGTAGGTGGGTGGGTGGGTGGTTAAATCCGTAGGGGCGGACCAAGGGTTGCACGGCAATCCCGCCAGGTCCGCCCGCAAAGGGTTCATCGTTCATCGTGGGTCGTTTGTCGTTAAGGAGGAAAACCCCACGGGTTTTTCTGGAATGGAAACGCAGCTGACACCGCTAACCCACCACCAGCCTGACGGCCGGTCCCCCGCCCTTGAAAAGGGCGGATAGAAAAAGAAGCCAGGCGCACGAGATGGGTCCAGATGCGCGAAAGCGGGAATTTTTGAATGCGTCATAGTACATGGTAGTACATGTCGCTTTCAAAAATTCCCGCTGACAAAGCAGATAGGCCCATATCGTGCGCCTGGGTTATGCGTCAGCCTTTACTAAAGCAAGTCCGATTCTCCCCCTCTTCTCCTCCACACTGATGACCTTGACCTGGACCGTCTCTCCGGCGCTGACCACATCCAGGGGATGTTTGACCCGTTTTTCGCTCATGTGGGAAATGTGGATGAGGCCGGCGGTTTTGATGCCTATATCCACGAAGGCCCCGAAATCAGTGACGTTTCGGATGGTGCCCCGGAGGATGCTCCCTACTTTGATGTCGGACAGCTTCACGATGTTCTGCCGGGTAAGGGGGACCGGAAGGTCGGCTCGAGGATCCCGTCCGGGAGCCACCAGGGCAGCTAGGATATCATGGACGGTAGGTTCCCCGGCCTCCAGTTCCCGGGCCAGCCGGGCTTCGTCCACCTGTTTCCGCCGATCTGCCAGCCGGGCCAGCTTTTCTTTGTCCTGCAGGTCTTCCAGGGTAAATCCCAGCTTTTCCAGGATCTGATGGGCCAGTCCATAGGATTCTGGATGGACGGGGGTATCATCCAAGGGAGATTTGCCTCCGTGGATCCGCAGGAAGCCAGCACACTGGGTAAAGGCAGCCGGACCCAGCCGGGGCACCTTCAGCAGCTGCCGCCGCCCGGTGAACCGGCCATGGGCATTCCGGTACGCTACGATATTCCCGGCGGTAGCCGCAGTGATCCCGGCCACATGGCGGAGCAGGGCGGGAGAAGCGGTATTCAGGTCCACCCCAACATGGTTCACCACCCGTTCCACCACTCCATCCAGGGTGCCAGCCAGGGCTTTCTGGTCCACATCGTGCTGGTACTGTCCCACCCCGATGGCCTGGGGATCGATCTTCACCAGTTCTGCCAAAGGATCCTGGACCCGCCGGGCCATGGATACGGCACCCCGGATGGTCACATCGTATTCCGGCAGCTCCTCCTGGGCCAGTTTGGAGGCGGAATAGACGGAGGCGCCGGCTTCGTTTGTAATCAGATAATGGACATCCTTCAGCTGATTCTCTTGGATCAGCTGAGCGGCAAACTGCTCCGTTTCATAGGAAGCTGTGCCATTGCCAATAGACAGCAGGGTCACATGATACTTTTTGATCATAGAAAGGAGCAGGGTTTTGGCCTTTTTCTTCTGACCTTCGCTCTGGGTCACCTGGATCACTCCATGGTCCAGTACCTGGCCGGTAGGATCCACCACTGCCACTTTGCACCCGGTCCGATAGCCTGGATCAAGGCCCATTACCGTATGGCCTCCCAGCGGAGCCTGGAGCAGCAGCTGTCCCAGATTGGCACCAAACACTTTGATAGCCTGGGCTTCCGCCTGTTCTGTCAGTTGGTTCCGGATTTCCCGTTCCAAAGCCGGGAACAACAGTCGCTTCCAGCTGTCCGCCAGGGCTTCCTTCAGCTGCTCCCGGTAGATGCAGGGCCGGCGGAGGACCCGCCATTCCATCTTCCGGAGCGCGTTCTGTTCATCCCATACCAGATGGACTTTCAAACAGCCCTTCTTTTCTCCTCGGTTGATAGCCAGTACCCGGTGGGAAGGCAAGGTCCGGACCGGTTCCCGGTAATCGGCGTACATCAGGAAGGTTTGGGCTTCTTCCGCCTCTTCCACCAGTTCGGTCTGGAGGAAGCCGTGGTTCCAGAGTTGTTCCCGGAGCGTCTGACGCAAGGTGGGATCTTCCGCTGCCATTTCCGCCACGATGTCCCTGGCTCCGGCCAGGGCGTCTTCCGCCGTTTCCACGCCCTTTTCCGGATCAACATAAGCCCGGGCAGCGGTCAGGGCATCCCCCTTCAGGTCCCGTTGGATCAGGAACGCAGTAGCCAAGGGTTCCAAGCCTTTTTCTCTGGCTTGTTGGGCACGGGTACGCCGTTTTTGCTTATAAGGCAGGTAATAATCTTCCAGTTCAGTCAATTTCTGGGCGTTTTCGATGACCTGGCGCAGTTCCGGCGTGAGTTTTCCCTGTTCGTCGATCTTGGCCAGGATCTCTTCTTGGCGCTTTACCAGGTTCCGGAGAGTCCCCAGCCGTTCCTCGATGGTCCGGATCTGTTCATCCAGCAGGGACCCTGTGGCTTCTTTCCGGTAACGGGCGATGAAGGGAACCGTATTCCCTCCATCCAGTAATTCTACAGTCCTTTCCACCTGCCAGGGCTGGACGGAAAGTTCCCGGGCAATGGCAGGTGCGATGTCAGTTTGTTTCATTTTATTGTCCTTTCGTGAAAAAGGGGCTGTTGCACGTGCAACAGCCCCGTCAACGGTCAGCTGTCAACGGTCAACGGCCAAAGGAAGAAACCCGCAGCAGCGGGGTTCAGAGAAGGGAAACGCAGCCTGCGGCTGCGTTTCCCTTCAAAAAAATATGCCTGCGAATCTTTTCATTCGGCTAGCGACTCGATACCAATAACACAAGGAAGCCGGCTCCGCCGGCCTTCAAATATGTTTTATCCAAACCGGATATGTACTAAGAATGACCACCACCAGCAATGTAGCATAATCCCCCAGGTGCAGTTTCATGGGCCGGCGGTTCTTGTAGGTATTGGGCCCGAAACCCTTCAGTTCCATGGAAAGGGCCAGGGTGTCCGATTTGGCCACCGCCCGCATCACCAGGGGCTTCACCACGGCTAGATAGGCGTAGAGCCGTTTGAAGGCATTCCCCCGGTTGGAATAGCCCCGGCAAGACTGGGCATCCAGGGTAATGGCGGAATCCGACAGGAAATCCGGCACGAACCGCAGAGCCGTGGTGAGCATGAAGGCATATTCATAGGGCATATGGAATTTCTCCACCAGAGCCTGGGCAATGTCCTGGATCCGGGTGGAAGCCAGGAGGCACAGGAAAGCGGTGGTCATGACGAACATCCGCAGGCCCCCGGTGAGGGCCACATAGAGGGGAGAGCCGAACAGCAGCTGGAGCACCACCATCATCCCGGTGAACACTGTCAGGGTCCCGATGGCCGCCATGGTCATCCGGTCCCGCTTGATATACAGCAGGATCACCAGTTCCAGCGCCAGCAGGGTAGCCACCGCCGGGATGGGCAGCAGGAACACCCAGGCCGTCACCGCCAGCACCAGGATCAGTTTGGTAAAAGCTGTAATCTTCATGCTTCGGCACCTTCTTTCGGCTGGATCTTGCTGCACAGGTCTTCCGGACTGTCCGCAGCCACTCCGAACAGAGCCCCCAAACGGGCCAGGACCGGCTGCTTCAATCCCCATTCTTCCACAGGCCGCTTCCCATCGAACAGTTCCGCCGTCTTCCCGTCATAGACCAGCTGGCCGTTATGGAGTACCAGGGCATGGTCCGTATATTTCCGGGCGATTTCCATATCGTGGGTGATCAGGATCAAGGTCATATGTTTTTCTTTCTGGAGCCGGGACAGGTACTCCATCATGTGCTGTTTTTCCTGTTCATCCTGGCCGTTGGTGATTTCATCCAAAATCAGGGTCCGGGGCTGGAGAGCCAGAGCCACAGCCACCCCCAACCGCCGTTTCTGCCCGAAGGACAGTCCCCGGGGATACTGGTCCAGATAGGGAGTCAGCCCCATGGCTTCCACAGCCTCCCGGACCTGCCGGTCCAAGGTCTCCTTGGGCATCTTCCGATTCTGGAGCCCGTAAGCCACTTCATCATAGACCGTATCCCCCAGCAGCTGCAGATCCGGATTCTGGAACACATATCCTACCTTGTCCGCCAGATCGGCCGGTTCACAATCTACGATATCCACTCCATCCACCAGCACCTGGCCGCTCCGGGGATGGTCCAACGCCATGAACAGCCGGCTCAGGGTGGTCTTGCCGCTGCCGTTATGGCCCAGCAGGGCTGCCGCTTCCCCGTCTTCCACCCGGCAGCTGATGTCCTGCAGCACAGGGACACCTCTCCGATAGGCAAAGTTCACTGCTTTTGCTTCAATCATGCCTTACCGCCTCCCTGAAATTTCTGGAGCAATTCTTTTTCTGCTTCTTCTTCCGTTCTCCAGTTCCCCAATGGCATCTGATATTTTGCTTCCATTCCTAGTTTCACCAGCCACAGTTCCGGCAGATTTTCCCGCAGGTCTTCCTGGGCAAAGGCAGCCCGGGCCGCTTCTTCAAAGTGTCCCTGGACTCTTGCCTCTCCGCCGCTGATCAGCACCAGATCCGTCATATAGGGCAGCAGGTAGTTCAGGTCATGTTCTACTACCACCACCGTCATCCCGTGCTGCTGGTAGATTTTGTACAGGAGCCCATACAGGGACCGGGCTCCATCCGGATCCAGGGCAGAAACCGGTTCGTCCAAGATCAGGACTTCCGGCCGGCAGGCCAGTACAGAAGCCAGCAGCAGCCGTTGGCGCTGGCCTCCGGACAACTCGTCCAGCTGATAGTTTTCCCGGCCAGGAAGCCCTACATCTTCCAATGCCTGGCTCACCCGGGCATCCACTTCTTCCGGAGAGAAGCCGTGGTTCAAGAGGCCGAAAGCGATTTCTTCTCCAGCCGTCAGGGAAACCATCTGGCTTTCGTAGTCATCCAGCATGATCCCCACCCGCATGGCGATCTCTGAGATCTTCCGGCCCCGGATGTCTTCTCCCAGGACTTCTACAGAACCGTGGTACCGGCCGCCATAATAATGGGGGACGATCCCCGTCATGGCTTTACACAGAGTGGTCTTGCCCGCACCGCTGGGACCAGCAATGGCCGTGAAGCTGCCCTTCTGGATATCTAGGTTGATGTCCTTCAGGACCAGATCACTGTTCAAGTAAGCAAAATAAAAATCGGAAATCCGGATAGCGCTGTCACTCATGGCGTTTTCCCTCCGTAGCAAAGAAAATCTTCCGTACCGGGCCATAGAGCACTTGGGTCACCACACCGTTCAGGACGCCCACGGTGAGCACCACCGGCAGCATGGCATGGGTCCACACGGTAAGAGGTAAGCCCAGCACCAGCTTCAGGATATAGGTGAACACGCTGCCGCTTACCGAAGTGGCCAGAAAACCTATGATGAACGGTTTGACCTTCAGTCCGTCCAAATGGGCCAAAGCAAACGTCTTCACCAGGAGACAGGCCGTCAGGGCACCGCTCAGTTCACTGGCGATGTTCCCCAGGGGAAAGGCAGATTTGGAAGAGGGGATCAAGGTCAGTCCAGCCACGAACCCGATGCCCAGCGCCCGGGTAGGGCCTGGTTTGGTCAGGCTGATGGTGATGGAATACATGGCGATGGTCCAGTTGGGGGTTACCCCGCCCACATTGGGGCTGATGGTGTGGAGGATGACACCGATGGCCAGCAGCAGCGCCGTCATAGCTACCCAGCGATGGGTGTCCCGTGCTGCTTCCACCGTGATCAGATCCGGAATCGGTTTATCCATGATACGATGCTCCTTTGCTGCAATGGATTATAGAATATAGTTTATGGGGCCGCCGGGTGGATGTCAAGAAAAAAGAGAAACTGCTGCCTACGCAACAGTCCCTCTTTTTCTTGGTTCTATAATAAATGTTGGGGTCTTGTGGACACTCCTGTTCACAAGACCCCTTGTCTTACGATAAAATAAAGACATATCTAAGCTACATTTCACCT